>JAQWIL010000030.1 GCA_029248885.1 Flavobacteriaceae bacterium | reverse complement strand
TTATTCGCATTTACAGGGTGCAATTAAGTATCTTTGTTGTCCTTTTGATTCGTTGATGAAACACATTCGGAATTTTTGCATCATTGCCCATATCGATCATGGTAAAAGCACCTTGGCTGACCGTTTGCTCGATGCAACTGGGGCGGTTACTGAACGAGAAAAGCAAGACCAACTTCTCGATAATATGGATTTGGAGCGTGAACGTGGGATCACAATCAAGTCCCATGCGATTCAGATGAACTATACGCTCGACGGTCAAGACTATGTGTTTAACCTCATCGACACGCCGGGGCACGTGGATTTTTCTTATGAGGTTTCCCGCTCAATCGCTGCCTGTGAGGGTGCGCTATTGGTGGTTGATGCCGCACAGAGTGTCCAAGCACAAACGATTTCCAATCTGTATTTGGCTTTAGAAAACGACTTGGAAATCATTCCTGTTCTCAATAAGGTCGATTTGCCCTCTGCCAACCCTGAAGAGGTCACCGATGATATTGTTGACTTGTTGGGTTGTCGCGCAGAAGAGGTGATTCACTGCTCTGCAAAAACAGGTCTTGGTGTCGAATCGATATTAGAAGCCATTGTGGCACGTATTCCTTCTCCTGAAGGGAATAATCATGCCCCTTTGCAAGCCCTTATTTTTGACTCGGTTTACAATCCGTTTCGTGGGGTAGAAACCTATTTCCGAGTTATGAACGGTCAAATTACCAAAGGGGACCGGATCAAGTTTATCGCTACTGGCAAGGAGTACAACGCTGATGAAGTGGGCGCACTCAAACTCAAACAAGAGCCGCGAAAGCGTGTAGAGACCGGTGATGTGGGCTACTTGATCACTGGTATTAAAGAGGCCAAAGAAGTACAGGTTGGTGATACAATTACCTTAGCCGCAAGCCCCACAGACTCCCCGATTGATGGTTTTGAAGAAGTCAAGCCCATGGTTTTTGCGGGAATCTATCCTGTTGATACCGAAGATTATGAAGAACTCAGAAACTCCATGGAGAAGCTGCAGCTCAACGATGCCTCCTTGGTTTTTCAACCAGAGAGCTCCGCTGCACTTGGTTTTGGGTTTCGCTGTGGGTTTTTGGGGATGTTGCACTTGGAAATCATTCAAGAACGCCTTGAGCGCGAGTTTGATATGTCGGTGATTACAACCGTTCCCAACGTGTCCTATCACGCCTACACCAAAAAGAACCCTGATGAAGTTGTTTTGGTCAACAATCCTACAGACCTCCCCGACCCTTCGGGTCTCGATCATGTGGAAGAGCCGTTTATCAAGGCGTCAATCATCACCAAAGCCGACTACGTGGGAAATGTAATGGGTTTATGTATTGAAAAGCGTGGACAAATTACGAATCAAACCTATCTCACGCCCGAACGTGTAGAGCTGTCCTTTGATATGCCTTTGGCTGAGATTGTTTTTGATTTTTATGATCGGCTCAAGTCGGTTTCTCGTGGGTATGCTTCTTTTGATTATAGCCCAATCGGGTTGCGCACGTCCAAACTCGTCAAGGTGGATATCTTGCTCAACGCCAGTCCCGTCGATGCTCTTTCGGCTTTAGTACATACCGACAACGCTTATACTCTCGGGAAGAAAATGTGTGAAAAGCTCAAAGAGCTCATCCCAAGACAACAGTTTGACATTCCGATTCAGGCGGCAATCGGTGCTAAAATCATTTCCCGCGAAACCATCAAAGCGGTTCGAAAAGATGTTACCGCCAAGTGTTATGGTGGAGATATTACCCGTAAACGGAAACTCCTAGAAAAACAGAAAAAAGGAAAAAAGAAAATGCGCCAAGTTGGTAATGTCGAAATCCCACAACAGGCCTTTATGGCGGTCTTGCAGTTGAACGATTAGTCTTTATTTTCCCAACCCCTTTTGTTTCGTAAATTTATTTAGTACTTTTCAAATGAAATGAAAAGTAAGACAACTCTTGTTCGGACATTGAGTTTGCCTTCCGCCATTGCGATCAGCATCGGCGGTATGCTCAGTGGGATTTTTGTGTTGCCAGGTGTGGCCTTTGGCATCACCGGGCCCTCTGTTTCTTTGGCGTTTTTGGTCGCTGGAATTTGTATTATCCCTGCCGTGTTGTCCAAAGCCGAATTGGCAACCGCTATGCCTAAATCAGGAGGGACCTATGTCTATATCGATAGGGCGTTTGGCCCTCTTTTTGGGGTCGTTTCGGGAATTGGGTTGTGGTTGTCGTTATTACTCAAAAGTGCTTTTTCTTTAGTTGGGTTAAGTGCGTATTTGCACGTCTTAGTCGAATTGGATTCATTCTATACCACCATCGTGGCGATTGTCTCCCTTCTTCTGGTTTTGGTGCTCAATCTCTTTGGGGTTAAAAAGGTAGGAAGCGCCCAACTCGCTATTGTTGGAGTTAGCGTAACCTCTTTGGTTGTGTTGATTGCGCTTGGGGTTAACAGTGTAAGTGCTGTTTCACCAACAGAATTTTTATCTGATGGCACCCTTGGTTTTTTTGGTGGGGTTGCCTTTTTATATATCTCCTATGCGGGAGTAACCAAAATCGCTGCCATTGCAGGTGAGATTTCTGAGCCCGAAAAAAACCTTCCCCGAACCATGATTATTTCATTACTGCTTATTATGGCCGTCTATGTTTGTGTATCGATGGTGCTTGTGCGTTTTATCGATGGTGGTGCCCTGTCTACCGACATACGACCGATCTATACTGCCGCCTCCGAAATGGGTGGCCCTATTGCGGGATATATCGCTGGTGTTGTGGGGGTAATGACACTGCTCTCCATGGCAAACTCTGGCTTACTTGCCTCTTCACGCTTTCCTTTTGCCATGGCGCGCGACGGCGCTTTGCCTAAGGTGTTTGCTTCAATCAGCAAACAATATTTGACCCCTGTTTTTTCGATCATCGTCACTGCTTTTGCAATTGCTTTGGCTGTCATCTTTTTGGATGTCGTGAAAATCGCAAAGCTCGCCAGCGCTTTTAAGGTGCTGATGTTTATTTTAGTCAACCTTTCGGTGATTGTGTTTAGAGAAACCAACGCCCAATGGTATCGGCCTAAATACAAATCGCCACTTTATCCATTTGTGCAAATCTTTGGGATTTTAAGCGGTTTGTTTTTGTTGACTTTTCTCGGTCTTCAAGCGTTGTTATCTGTGTTGGCCGTTTTTATCATTGGTTTTTTGGTGTTCTTGGCCTATGGACGAAAAACCAACCGAAGTGGTTTATTGTCAAACTATGGTGTTTTCTCCTTTCTTTTCCGCGGAAGACGCGCTGGGGCTTCCGAAACAGAGCTCGATCAGGATGAGGTTATTGAAGGGATTTATAGCTCCGATTCTCAAATCGTTGTTCCCCTACTTGGTGACGAAACATCACCAGAAATGATCGTTGAAGTGGCTTCTTCAATCAACCCTAAAGACAGTGTGAATGCAATCAACATAATAGAAGCGCCCGACCAAACCTTTTTGGAAGATGTGAATCTGGTTAGCCCCAAAGATGAATCCGTGAAAAGGCGTATTTTATCTCTTCGCGAGTCCAAAAACACCAAAGTTACTTTTGAGAGTCTGCCCACACATGATGTGGTCAATACCATCAAAAACATTACTTCAGTGCAGAAGTGTGAATGGTTGGTGATGGGTTGGGGTGGTCGTGAAAACACCGGCATTTTAGTTCGAAACCCGGTTGGGTGGGTCATCAAAAACATCAATGCCAACCTCGCGTTGTTTAAAGACAATGGGGTAAGAAATATCTCAAAAGTTGTGTTGGCTGTTCGGCCAGGGCGAGAAGGAAATAGATTTATCAAAGTAGCTGATAACATTTGCAAATATTACGGTGCGAACTTGACGCTCTTAAATGTAATTGGAAAAGACGCGAAGAAAAGCGTGGAAACAAAACTTCATAACAACAATAACAGCTTGTTAAAAGGTCTGTCTCGTGAAGAAAATAGCTTGGTTGTAAAAAGTAACGATGTGATTGGCGTGATTTCCGAGGTGTCTGCCAGTTATGATTTGCTCATTATTGGATCGCAGGAAAAAAGTGCTTGGTACAATGTATTACTCGGTCTAAAATCGGATCGATTTGTCAAAAACTCTGTTTGTTCAGTTTTGCGATTAACCATAAGAGATTAGCATGAACCTATTCCCAATCGTTGCGGGTCATTTCAAACTTGACGGTGGAGCGATGTTTGGTGTTGTACCGAAGTCAATCTGGCAACGCACCAATCCTGCTGACGAAAACAATCTGATCGATTTATGTGCGAGGTGTTTGTTGATTGAGTCTGGCGATCGATTGATTCTGGTCGACACGGGAATGGGCGACAAACAAAGCAAACGCTTTTTTAGTTACTACAAACCTTGGGGAAATGATAACCTTGCCGATTCTGTCATAAGCGCTGGTTTTCATCCTAATGATGTTACGGATGTCTTGCTAACCCATTTACATTTCGATCATTGTGGGGGGTGTTTTAGGTGGAATGCTGATCGTACTTCTTTTGTTCCTGTGTTTCCAAATGCGGATTACTGGTCAAATGAGTCTCATTGGCAATGGGCCACCCAACCAAATCCTCGTGAGAAAGCTTCCTTTTTGAAGGATAACCTAAACCCGATTCAAGAGTCGGGCCGTTTGCGTTTTATCGAAAAAGGTAAAGACAACCCTTTGGGTTTAGACCTTCTTTTTGTGGATGGGCATACGGAAAAGCAAATGCTGCCAGTGGTAGATTGGAAAGGGGAAAAGCTTGTCTTTATGGGAGATCTTATCCCTACTGCTGGTCATATTCCCCTACCCTATGTCATGGGGTATGATGTGCGTCCGCTACAAACGCTTGTCGAAAAGTCTGCTTTTTTAGATCTTGCAGCTGAAAACAACTATTTACTTTTTTTAGAACATGACCCAAACACCCCTTTGGTGCGGGTTCATCAAACAGAGAAAGGGGTGCGCTTACAGTCGAAACACCTATGGAATGAATTTATTTAACTTGAATCTTGTTATGAAACACCTTATTTTACTTTTATGCACGTTTTCTTTTGCGCAATCTCCCTATGCGGGGTACTGGCAACAGGAAGTTGATTATGTGATGGACGTCCATATGGATGTGGAAACATTTCGATACAACGGAACACAACAACTCACTTATACCAACCATTCACCCGACACCCTGTCCAAAGTTTTTTACCACTTGTATTTCAATGCTTTTCAGCCAGGCAGTGATATGGATGTGCGATCGAGAACCATCAAAGACCCCGATCCGCGGGTTGGCGCCAGAATCAGCAAACTCAAGGATGACGAAATCGGGTTTTTACACGTGAAAAAAATTGCGCAAGACGGGTTAGTTGTGAGCCATACGGCAGAAGAAACCATTTTGGTTGTTGAGTTGGCTACACCCTTACTTCCTGGGGGTTCTACTGTTTTGGATATGGTTTTTGAGGGGCAGGTTCCTGTACAAATTCGCCGGAGTGGGCGGAACAATAAAGAGGGGGTTGATCTTTCTATGACACAATGGTATCCAAAATTGGTTGAATATGATAAAGACGGTTGGCATCCAAATCCGTATGTCGGGCGTGAGTTTCATGGGGTTTGGGGTGATTTTGATGTGTCCATCACGATTGATCGCAACTACGTAATTGGTGGGACAGGTTACCTCCAAAACCCTGAAGAAATCGGTCATGGATATGCGGAAAAAGTAAAAAAATCAGAGGACGAAACCTTGACGTGGCATTTTGTTGCGCCAATGGTTCATGATTTTGCTTGGGCTGCTGATCCGGATTTTATACACGACATGATTTCGGGTCCAGGTGATGTCGAGCTTCATTTCTTCTACCTCAACAATCCCGATATTCAGGACAATTGGAAACAGCTCCAAGGAGATACTGCTAAAATGCTGGCTTTTTTTAATGATAACATCGGTGAATACCTTTACAAACAATACTCTGTTATTCAAGGAGGAGACGGCGGAATGGAATATCCCATGTGCACGCTCATCACTGGAGAACGGGAGTATAAAAGTTTGTTTGGGGTGACAGCACATGAGTTGGCACACAGTTGGTTTCATCACTTGTTAGGCACCAATGAGGCAAAATACGCTTGGATGGATGAGGGCTTTACGTCTTTTTACGATATGCTTTGTGAGTCCGCGATCCTAGGGACAAAAGAACCGTATTCCAATTTTTATAATGACTATTATCAACTTGTGAATTCTGGTGTTGAGGAGCCCTTAACAACACACGCTGATCGGTTCCAATATAACTTTGCTTATGGGGTTGCTAGCTATTCAAAGGGTGCTGTTTTCCTCGCTCAGCTTGGGTATATTATTGGTGCAAACAACCTCCGGAAAACGATAAAAAGATATTATGAGGTGTTTAAATTTAGTCATCCCACACCAAACGATTTTAAGCGTATTGCGGAAAAGGTTTCTGGAGTCCAGCTTGAATGGTATCTCAACGACTGGGTTCGCACTACAAACACCATTGATTATGGTATTCAGCAAGTTGAGGAGGAAGACCAAAAAACGAAAATCACTTTAGAGCGTATTGGTAATCTACCGATGCCTGTTGAGGTATATGTAGAAGCCAATGATGGATCTGTTTATTATTACTATATTCCTTTACAAATGATGCGGGGGGAAAAGACGTTTTTGGATCAAAAAGTCACTACGTTAAGTGATTGGTCTTGGGCAAACCCAACCTATCAATTTGAAATCGAAAAACCTTCGGCTGAAATAAAGGTTGTTCGATTGAATCCAACAGGGCTTAAAGCAGATGTAAATCCAAATAATGATATTTACACCTTAGAATAATGGCTTCTTTTCCTAAACAAATGCGGATCACAAACGAAACGCAACTACAAACGTTATTTGAGTCAGGAAAAAACATTTCTTCTGGTGGAATTACGTTAAAATACATCCAAAGCCAAGTCGAATTTAAAGTTGGTTTTTCTGCTCCGAAACGACTACACGCAACCGCTGTTACAAGAAACTTACTCAAACGAAGAATGAGAGAGTCTTTTCGGCTACAAAAACATATACTCGGTAATTCTTTCTGTGGAGTCGGTTATTTTCTTTATACCAAAAAAGAAGTAAAAAGCAGTAACGAAATTTATCGTGCTTTTACAGCGCTACTTGCGAAGTGGAGGGATTGCGAAACATAGCAATATGGGGAATGCCATCTTCAAGATAAGTATCACCGACAGAAACAAAGCCATGGTTTTGATATAGTTTTACGAGATGGTATTGGGCAGAAATTTTTATTTCCGTTTGTGCTCCTAGCTCTTTGATGGAACGCTTTACAAGTTCATCGCCTAACCCCAAGCCACGATGTGATTTTTTAACCACTGCTCGACCAAAAGAATGTTGGTTAAAATAATCCCCTGGCTTCAGAAGACGGCTGTGGGCAACTAACAGGCCTTTGTCATAACCCAACACGTGCTTTGCTTTCTGATCATTACCATCTATGTCTTGATAAACACAATCTTGTTCTACAACGAATACCTCAGACCGCAATGCAAGGATAGAATACAAAATATCTGTTGTGATTTCACTCCAGTCGTATATTCTCCAATCGAGTTTCATGTGTCAATTTTTTCGATTCTTCGTTGGTGTCTTCCTCCTTCAAACTCAGTTGATAAAAAAAGATCAACAATTTCTTTTGCTTCTTCTAATGAAATAAAGCGGGCGGGTAAACTTAAAATGTTGGCGTTGTTGTGCTGACGAGCTAAAGCGGCAATATTAGTGTTCCAACAAAGAGCAGAACGTATACTTTTGTGTTTGTTTGCCGTCATATTTGCACCGTTTCCACTACCACAGATGATAATACCGATATCAACTTTGTGACTAGAAACATCCTCGGCAACAGGGTGAATCGTATCAGGATAATCCATACTATCTTCTTTATCCGTTCCGTGATTGATGATGGTGTGACCTTGTTTTTTTAAATAAGAGAGTAATTCTAACTTATATTTTGTTCCTGCGTGATCGTTGCCGATAGAAATATTCATGGGTTTCATTTGTCACAAAATTAGCTAACTTTTTTGTTGATAAAAATGTTTATAAACTCAGGGTTATCAACAAGGTTTCCTTTTTCTGTGTTTTTTGTTGTTTTGTTGTTTTTAACTGACATGTTTTAAACATAATTTTCTGAGTTATAAACAACTAATATAAGAAGGAAAATTAGAGTTATCGTAGATATTAACAAGCTATTATAATCACTTAAATATTTTTTTTAAAAGTAAGATAATAATGATAAATATAATAAAGTTGATAATTCACAAAAGCTTTTAATTAGTTCAAGATTTAAAGTTCTAAATTGCATCTTCTAAAGCATGGGAAAAAAACACATAACAAAAGACTCGATTCTCAACATTTTGACTCAACAAAATGGAAGCCCACTTAACTACAAACAGATTTGTAGTCGTTTGTCAATTCATGATCCAAGCGGAAGAAACCATGTCGCTAAATCTTTAAAAAAATTAAAAACCAACGGGGTTATTGAAGAACAAGGAAAAGGAAAGTATTTTATTAAACCCCCCTCTCATCATCATCAAGGAATTTTAGATGTAAATAGTCAAGGTAATGGATATCTCATTTCAGATGAGTTTGTGGATGATGTGTTTATTGATCGGCGACATTTTAATAAGGCATTTCATGGTGATACGGTTTCTTTTAAAATTGTATCATCAAAAGGAAAGCGAAGAAAACAAGGTTCTGTTGTCGGTGTTATTCAAAGAAAAAAAACACAATATGTTGGGGTTATCGAAAAATTTGAAGATGGTTTTTCGGTACAACCGAAAAATATCAATCTCCCTTTTTTATTGTCAAAAGAAAACATAGGAAAAGCAAAGCTTGGAGATTGTGTTTTGGTTTCAATACAAGAATGGAAACGGAAATCCAACTATCCACAGGCTGTCGTCAAAGAAATTCTAGGAATTCCAGGAAACCACGAAACAGAAATTCATTCCATAATGGCGACCCACGGTTTACCATGGAATTTTAACAAAGAGATCGAGGACTATGCTCTGGATCTTAAAACAGAGATTACAAAAGAGGAAATCGCAGCGCGCCGTGACATCCGAGATGTCTTGACGTTTACCATTGACCCAAAGGACGCGAAAGATTTTGATGATGCGATCTCTTTCAATACTGTTTCAAAAGATTTGTTTGAGGTTGGTATTCATATTGCGGATGTTTCTCATTATGTTCAACCAGGAAATGTACTAGATAAAGAAGCATACCAAAGAGCAACATCGATATATTTAGTTGATCGGGTAATTCCGATGTTGCCAGAGAAATTATCGAATCAAATATGTTCACTTCGGCCAAATGAAGAAAAGTTAACGTTTTCTGCTGTTTTTGAAATCACCTCCGCAGGAGAAGTAAAGTCAGAATGGTATGGTAAAACAGTGATTTTATCAAACGCCCGCTTTGCTTATGAAGAAGCGCAACATATGATTTCTTCAGAATCCAAAACAATCCCATCAGAGATTTCCCTAACATCAACAGAATATACAGTCAACGAGGATGTTTTTCAAGCTATTCAGCACCTACAAATCATCGCATCTACTAGAAGAAAAAACCGACTTAAAAACGGTGCTATCAATTTTAACAAGCAAGAAGTTCGTTTTGACTTAGATGACCAAAACAACCCAAAAGCAGTTTTATTAAAAGAAAGTAAAGCAGCAAATCACTTGATAGAAGAGTTTATGCTTCTCGCAAATGAATCGGTAGCAACTTATATCGGCAATCGTAAACAAGCTCCTCCTTTTGTATATCGTGTCCACGATGAACCCGACGAAGAAAAGCTAGCTCAATTTACAAGAATCGCTTTTGGTCTCGGCTACAAACTCAACTTAAACACGCCAAACACAATTGCAAAATCAATCAATTCACTGCTCCAACAAATCGATAAAAAGCCCGAAAAAAATCTACTCGATACACTTGCAATCAGAAGCATGAGTAAAGCGATTTATACGACACAAAATATTGGACATTACGGTCTACATTTTTCACATTATACTCATTTCACGTCTCCGATACGGCGATATCCTGACGTAATTGTACATCGTTTATTACAGCATTATCTTACCCAAAAAACCCCTCCAAAAACAGACGACCTAGAGCAACAATTAAAGCACTGTACAGACCAGGAAATTCTCGCCACCAAAGCCGAGCGCGATTCCATTAAATACATGCAAGTCAAGTATATTTCAAAGCATATTGGTTCAACACAAAAAGGATCAATTTCGGGAGTGACAGAGAGAGGCGTTTTTATTGAATTAGTGGACAGCAAATGCGAAGGCTTTGTTCGCATACAAGACTTACCAGATGATTACTATTATTATGATGCGGCCCAATTAAAGATAATAGGTCAAAAAACCAAAAAAGAGTATCAACTCGGAGAAAATGTTCATGTCTCGATCGTAGCAACTGATTTAATCAAGCGACAAGTCGATTTATCGATTGTAGACGATTAGTTTTGTGTAATTTTGGATAAAGCTTACCGATGAAGAACCTTTGGCTTATTTTCTTTTTGTTTTCTGTAAGCGTTTTTTGCCAACAAAAAACGATAGGAGAGTTTACAGAACTTATCATTAAAGATGGGCTACACGTTACAATGATACCGGGTGAAATAAACGCAATTTCAATAACAGGAGAAAACGAAAAAGGCGTAACATTTACAAATAAAGACGGTCAGCTTAATATCACCATGAAACCCCTTCAAAGCTTAAAAGGAATTGATGTAAACATTGAGTTGTTTTTTTCCAGTGAGATCAAAAAAATAGATGTAAGCCGTGGCGCTTATCTTTCCGTTCTTGACTCACTCCAAACAGAAGAATTACATATTCGTAGCAGGAAAGGAGCAGAAATCGAATTAAATCTATTTGCAAAAAAAGCAAACTACACCGCAAAGACAGGCGGTAAAATTATTGTGAGGGGAGAGGTAGAACAACAACAAATCCGCATATCATCAGGTGGAAAAGTGGATGCACGGCACACCCTGTCAAAAGAAAGCATTGCACAGATCACATTTGGTGGATCCTGCAAGGTACAAGCAACATCTTTATTTGATCTCACAACACGGTTTGGAGGTGTAGCCATAGTTCATGGAGCACCACTAAAAACAGTTCACAACAAAACGATTGGGGGGTCTATCCTCTTTTCAAAAGCTATTGAAGAGTAATGAATGATGTTCTTTCAGCACTTCCATTTTCGGTTCTGTTGATTTTTGCTACAGGCCCCTTGTTTTTTTTGATATTAGAAACAAGTATTAGTAAAGGAATCAAACCAGCATTTTTAATTGATTTGGGTGCGGTTTTTGCAGACGCAGTCTTTGTGCTTGTTGCCTTCTTAGGCACAAAATCCCTCTTAGCAGACATCAAAGACAACCCAAACTTATATATACTTGGCGGAGTATTGTTGATGGTTTATGCCATTATTAGCGCAATTACAACGATCCGAAAAAAAGAGGAAATCATCGAAAACGACCCCATAGAACCGAAAGGATTTCTTTTATTTTCATATTTCATCAAAGGGTTTTTCTTAAACATCATCAACGTTGGAACTTTTTTGTTTTGGCTAGGGCTGCTTGTTTCAATCGCACCCACATTGGAACTAGAATCCGGTCGCATTATCGTTTTCTTTTCAACAGTTATGCTTGGTTATCTTATCCTTGGGTTTGTTAAAATCGTCCTTGCCAAACAGTTAAGCAAAACGCTTACCCCCCCCGTGATCTATAAAATCAGACTTTCGGTGTGTGTTTTGTTGGCCATCTTTGGAATCTATTTCATTTACCAAGGCCTCTATGCGCCAGAGCCAGACGTTTTATTACCCTCAATAAATCAATGGAAGTAAATAAAGAGGCACCGAGCGGATTCGAACCGCTGTACAAGCTTTTGCAGAGCTCTGCCTAGCCACTCGGCCACGGTGCCAAATTCAATGGCAAAAGTAAGCTATTTTAATCAACCAGGGAACACCTTACCCCTCTAACAAAACAGATACTGACTGAACATCACCCCCGATAGGCGGGTTGATTTTTGAGACACGTACCCGAATATGGCTCAAACCAGTAATGGTAGAACTGATTCGGTTGATAATTCGTTGTGCAACATGTTCCAACAAACGAGAAGGAATTTTCATTTCGTCTACAACAATTTGATGTAGGACAACATAATCCGGGGTGTCCCTTAAATCATCGGATGATGAAGCGGCTGTCAAGTCCGCATCCACCCATAAGTCAACTCGATATTCACTTCCAATAACGGTCTCCTCTTTCATACACCCGTGGTGGCTATATGTACGGATATTCTCTAAATAAATTTGGCCCATATTTATTTTTAGCAAAGATAACAAACACAGCAGCTCTTCCATTGTGAATTAATTACCTTTGCCACAAATAAACACAGCGTGAACCCATCGAAAAACTTTATTGAACACATAGTCGATGAAGATTTAGCGCAAGGCCTTTCTCTAGAGTCCTTACGTTTTCGTTTTCCACCCGAACCGAATGGATTTTTACACATTGGTCACGTAAAGGCAATCTGTATCAATTTTGGTTTAGGCCTGTCATATAACGCCCCTGTAAATCTTCGGTTTGATGACACCAACCCTGCGGCTGAAGAACAACTCTATGTCGATGCCATAAAAAAAGACATTCAATGGTTGGGCTATCGCTGGGACAAAGAATGCTATGCGTCCGACTATTTTCAAACCCTGTATGATTGGGCTGTTGACCTAATCAAGTCAGGAAAAGCTTATGTCGATTCGCAAACATCGGAAGAAATCGCAAAGCAAAAAGGAACACCAACCCAAGCAGGGGAAGACAGCCCGTACCGCACAAGATCTACAGAAGAAAACATACTTCTTTTTACCGAAATGAAAGCAGGGAAACACAAAGAAGGAAGTCATGTTTTGCGATTTAAGGGCGACATGAGCTCCCCAAACATGTTGCTCCGTGACCCTGTTATGTATCGAATTTTATTTCAATCTCACCACCGAACAGGTGATCAATGGTGTATCTACCCGATGTATGATTGGACACACGGACAGTCGGATTACATCGAAAAGATTTCACACTCCTTGTGCTCTTTAGAATTTAAGCCCCACCGTGATCTCTATGAGGCCTTCCTAACCGAAATATATACGACAGGTTTTGCCCCAAAACAAAGAGAGTTTGCGCGTATGAATCTCAATTATACCGTCACGAGTAAGCGTAAATTAATGCAGCTCGTTCAAAACAAAACCGTTTCAGGATGGGACGACCCGCGAATGCCAACCATCAGTGGTTTGCGCAGAAGAGGATACACAGCAGCATCACTAAAAAACTTTATTCAGGCCGTGGGGGTGGCAAAGCGAGAGAACCTTATTGATGTTTCTTTATTAGAGTTTTGCATACGAGAAGACTTGAATAAAATTGCACCGCGAATTATGGCCGTTCTCAACCCTTTACGCGTTGTCATTACAAATTATCCGGATGGTCAGGAGGAGTGGTTAGCCGCTGAAAACAATCCCGAAGATCCAGCAGCAGGAAGTCGCGAACTGCCATTTTCTAAAACCATTTTGATTGAGCAAGAAGATTTTCGCGAAGAAGCAAACCGCAAGTTTTTCCGTTTAAAACTAGGTAAGGAAGTACGCCTAAAAAACGCATTTATTATCAAAGCTGAGACAGTTGAAAAAGACAATAACGGAAAAATCACAACCGTTTTTTGTACCTATGACCCTTTAAGTAAAAGCGGAAGTGGAACAGAAGAAAGTCAACGGAAAGTGAAAGGAACTCTACATTGGGTTTCAGAAAAACACGCCCACCAAATACAAGTTAGAAATTACGACCGATTGTTCTCCGAACCCAACCCTGACGGTCACAAAGATGCCGACTTTACAAGCTTTTTAAATGAAAACTCATTGACTGAACAGCAGGCTTTTATCGAACCAAACATTGGTGAGCCACTTCCAGGCAAGAATTATCAATTCCAACGCCAAGGATACTATGTGGTCGATCCAGACAGCACGGAAACCAACACCATTTTTAATCGAACTGTTGGATTACGAGACAATTGGTCCAAAAAATAAAAAAACCGATTTATTCTTTCTTTTTCGAACGCGCGTTTTCTTCTCTTTGTTTTTTCATCGCCTCACCAATTTGATTGCTCGCTGTAAAAGAGGCAACCATATTGTTTAGCATCTCCGAGCCAGCTTGTGGCGAATTTGGCATTAAAATCAAGTTGCTATTACTCTCGGATCCAACAGACTGAAGGGTGTCATAGTGCTGGGTAACAACGATGAGTGCAGAGGCCTCTTGGGAGTTGATGTCAACACTATTCAATACTTTGACCGAGTCCTCCAAACCACGTGCAATTTCACGTCTTTGATCAGCAATCCCCTGACCTTGTAGTCGTTTGGATTCGGCCTCAGCTTTTGCTCGTTCTACAATCAAGATGCGCTGGGCGTCACCCTCAAACTGTGCGGCAACCTTTTCTCTTTCGGAGGCATTAATCCGATTCATGGAGTCCTTGACCTGTGCATCGGGATCGATATCAGTTACGAGGGTTTTAATAATATCAAACCCATAGTTTATCATCGCATCATTGAGTTCTGTTTTGACCGCAATCGCAACATCGTCCTTTTTCTCAAAGACATCATCCAAAATCATTTTGGGGACTTCTGCACGAACAACATCAAACACATAAGAGGTGATTTGATCATGGGGAAAGTCGAGCTTGTAAAACGCTTCGTACACCTTGTCTTTTATCACCTTGTATTGTACAGAAACCTTCATTTTAACAAACACATCGTCTTTTGTTTTTGTTTCGATCACAACGTCGAGCTGTTGAATACGTAAACTAACGCGCCCTGAAACGCGATCAATAATTGGAATTTTGAGCTGAAGTCCTGAATGACGAACCCCAACAAATTTTCCGAAACGCTCAACAATGGCAGCGGACTGTTGTTTGACGATAAAGAATAAACCAAAGAGTAAAACAAAGGCAAGAATGCCCAACAAAGAAAAAGTAATAATAGACACGATTAGTGGATTTTAGATTTCCACTAAATATAAAAAAAAAACGATTATTTTATCGCTTTTAAAGCGAAATCAATACGTCTAATCACTTCTTTTGCACCCAAGGCGTTGAGCAGAGAGATTAAGTCTGGCCCAGAAAGAGAACCCACGATCACAATCCGCAATGGCCCCATCAATACACCCAGTCCTAGCCCAGCATCCTCAGCGACCCCTTTTAATCCGTCTTTAAGCTCTTCTAGTGTCATCTCTTCACTGCGGGAAAGCATTTCAGCTACAGCGTGTAGAAGACCAAGTGTTTTTTCTTTCCACACCTTTTGGAGTGCGTTTTCATCATAGTCTTTAGGCCCTTCAAAAAAGACCTTAAGTTCTCGCCAGAGCTCAGTTGTTAAGACGACTCTTGGTTGAATCATTATCCCTATAGACTTTAGCTTCTTTTCATCATTGACCACAAACCCATGATTTTCGATAACGGCTTTACACAGACTGCTAAAATCAGAAAGAGATAAGCGTTGGATATGTTGTTGGTTAAACCACTTGTTTTTCTCCGGATCAAAACGAGCACCTGCATGATGAACTCTTTCCAAATCGAATAATGAAATCAATTCCTTCAATAAAAAAATTTCGTTTTCACCGCCATCATTCCAACCGAGTAAGGCAAGAAAATTCAACACCGCCTCTGGTAAATAACCCTCTTCTTTAAAGCCCATAATTTCCCCTTTCCACTTGATTGGAAAAACAGGAAAACCCATTTTATCCCCATCTCTTTTTGAAAGCTTTCCCTTTCCACCAGGCTTAAGAATCAATGGCAAATGCGCAAACTCAGGAGGTGTCCAACCAAAGGCATCATATAACTTTAAATGCAAAGCTAACGACGGTAACCATTCTTCTCCGCGAATCACTTGCGAGATTTCCATAAGGTGATCGTCTACAACATTTGCAAAATGGTAGGTAGGCATACCATCGCTTTTATATAGTATTTTATCATCCAACAACTTACAATCAACGGATACGCTACCACGAATGATATCCGAGCAAGTAAACAGCGAAGGCTCTCCTTCTTCCCACATTAAAAAACGTACGACATAAGGGTGTCCGCTGTCAAGCTTTTCTTTTGTCTTCTCCTTCCCTAAAATCAAGCTGTTGCTTAACTTCATTCGGTTGTGCCAATTGTAGGTAAAGGTCTTCCCTCTCTTTTCGTGATCTTTGCGATGGTGTTCTAAACTCTCGGCAGTATCAAACGCATAATAGGCAAGTCCCCTATCAACGAGTTCAAGGATATGTTTTTGATATAAATTACGCCTTTCACTCTGGCGGTATGGTCCAAATGAACCTGGTTGGGTTGGGCTTTCATCTGGTTGAATACCGAGCCAAGCCAAACAAGATTGGATATACTCTTCTGCACCATCAACAGATCGTTTCTGGTCAGTGTCCTCAATACGTAGCACAAATTGTCCACGGTGTTTCCTTGCGTATAAATAGTTATAAAGCGCAGTTCTCACACCTCCAATATGAAGAGGACCTGTTGGGCTTGGCGCGAAACGAACGCGTACAGAATTGGCCATGTAAAAGTTTTTGTAAAGATATCTCCTATTCATGATAACACGAAACCAAACTATACACCCCTTAAACATCTGACAAACAGCATGTTGCGAGATTTTTGTGTTTTCTACATTGGCTTACAACACTGGAAACACCTACCTTTGTACTGTGAATAAGATAACAATACAAGCAAAAAATCATTTTTTGGTTCAAAACCAAGAGCATTTACTCGCCTGGCTTTCAGACTGTGTTTTACAGTTAAACAAGGAAATCGGGGATATTCACATTGCATTGATGGGCGATGATGATTTGTTGATTTTAAACCAAAAACATCTAAACCATGATGAGTATACCGACGTGATTACTTTTGATTATTCATCGGCAAAAACAGTGAATTGTGACATAGCCATTTCGACAGATCGTGTTTCTGAAAACGCAACTCATGAAGGTGTGAGTGTAGAAAATGAACTCGCAAGGGTGCTCATTCATGGCGTTCTTCATTGTGTTGGTTACTCGGACAAAACAGCAACGGATAAACAGGCTATGCGGCAAAAAGAAGACGAAATGCTAAAATCGTTCCACGTGGAACAAAAACTTTTGTAATACATGTTTACAAATGAATATGATGTTATTGTAGTTGGCGCTGGACACGCTGGGTCCGAGGCTGCAGCGGCTGCAGCCAACATGGGAAGCAAAACACTTTTGATAACCATGAACTTGCAAAACATTGCGCAAATGTCTTGCAACCCTGCGATGGGAGGAATTGCAAAAGGTCAAATTCTTCGAGAAATAGATGCGCTTGGCGGATATAGTGGTATTGTTACCGACAAAACAGCCATTCAGTTTAAGATGCTGAACAAATCAAAAGGGCCCGCGATGTGGAGCCCTAGAGCACAATCTGATCGTATGCGTTTTGCAGAGGCGTGGCGGCTACATTTGGAAGAAACTCAAAATGTAGATTTTTACCAGGAAATGGTAACGGACTTACTCTTTGACAAAGACAGAGTTTGTGGCGTAAAAACCTCTCTAGGGCTAGAAGTCTATGCAAAATCTGTTATTCTTACAAGTGGGACATTTCTTAATGGCTTGATTCATATTGGTGAAAAACAATTTGGCGGAGGACGCGCAGGCGAAAGCCCATCTTTTGGATTAACCGAAAGACTTGTAGAAAGGGGGTTTACGTCTGGAAGAATGAAAACTGGGACACCACCGCGTGTTGACGGGCGTTCTTTAGACTATTCTAAAATGGTTGAACAACCTGGCGATGACCAACCCAGTACGTTTTCTTATTTACCATCAACCCAGCCCTTACAAGCGCAACGCTCTTGTCACATAACCTACACAAACTCAAAGGTGCACGACTTATTGCGGGAAGGGTTTGATCGTTCTCCGATGTTTAATGGACGAATTCAAAGCATTGGACCCCGCTACTGCCCTTCCGTTGAGGATAAAATCAATCGTTTTGCAGATAAAGACCGCCACCAAATTTTTGTTGAACCAGAAGGATGGAACACAGTAGAAGTTTACGTAAATGGATTTTCAACTTCTTTACCAGAAGATGTACAGTACCGAGCCTTGACAGCTGTTTCAGGTTTTGAAAATGTAAAGTTCTTTCGCCCTGGCTATGCGATAGAGTATGATTATTTTCCACCAACACAACTTAAACACAACTTAGAAACCAAACCCATAGCAGGTTTGTTTTTTGCGGGACAAATCAATGGCACCACAGGATATGAGGAAGCAGCAGCACAAGGGCTAATCGCAGGGATTAACGCACACTTATATCAGACAGAAAAAGAGCCATTTTCTCTACGTAGAGATCAAGCATATATCGGTGTTTTGATTGACGATCTCATTACAAAAGGAACCGAGGAGCCCTATCGGATGTTTACCTCTCGAGCAGAATATCGAACACTGTTGCGTCAAGACAATGCGGACACCCGTTTAACCCCATTGTCACACAAAATTGGGCTAGCATCAGACGAACGGCTCGAAGAGATGGAAAAATCCCAACACCAAGCCGAAAGTCTTATCCGATTTATGAAGAAAACAAGCATACAACCACAAGACATTAACCCGATTTTACAAGACAAACAAACTGCGGAAATCAAACAATCCTTGAAACTCGCTAAGATTTTAGCACGCCCGCAACTCAAAATGGACGACTTACTTCAACTAGATCTAATTAGCCATTACTTGCAAAAAAACAAAACCACCCAAACCACATTAGAACAAGCAGAAATTCAGATCAAATACGCAGGTTATATAGAAAAAGAAGAGGCACAAGCTCAAAAATTGGACAGACTAGAATCTATTACGATTCCACAAGGATTCGACTACAACGCTATCCAATCGATTTCGACAGAAGCACGCCAAAAGTTGACAAAAATCCAGCCACGTACCCTATCACAAGCATCTAGAATAAGCGGTGTTTCTCCAAGTGACATTAGTGTTCTATTAGTCCACATGGGGCGCTAGGTTCCACGTGGAACAATACCATTTTCACAATGAATAAAACAGTTTGTATTGACCACTTAGTCACAGGAGATTCCTTTGTTTTAGAACCCCACGATCGTTACGAAATTTTACAAACAACACCCCAACCGAGTCTGATAGAGAAGTACTATGACCACCCAAATTACATCTCTCATAAAACACAAGGAAAATCCTTGTTCTTCGCTGTTTATTCGCGATTCAGACAATGGAATCACAGTTATAAAATCAACATTATAAGTAAACATTATGAAGTCAAAGGAAAACTATTAGACTTTGGTGCAGGCACAGGATCTTTTGTAGAATTTGCAAATAAGCATGGTTGGCAGTCGGAAGGTTATGAGCCCAACACCAACGCCCATGGGCCCAAAGCAAAGTACCGATCCAAATGGAGCAACCCAAAATCCTATGATGTGATTACAGCATGGCATGTTGTAGAACACCTTCCTGACCCAAGGGATTTTTTTGACCAAGCGCTCAGATCTTTAGCGGAGAACGGAAAACTCTTTGTTGCTCTGCCGAATTATACATCCTGGGACGCAAACAAATATGGCGCAATGTGGGCCGGCTTTGATGTCCCAAGACATTTGTGGCATTTCTCACCAAAGGGTTTTATAAGCATGGCAAAAGATTGTGGGTTTGAAACAGAAAAAACCTATCCGCTGCGCCTAGACGCTTATTATGTGTCATTGCTTTCAGAACAAAACCGTCAAGCACAATTTCCATGGATTAAAGCGTTTTGGTCAGGATGGCGATCAAATCGCGCCGCAAAACAATCAAAAAACTACTCTTCGTTGATTTATGTCTTACAAAAACGAAAATAAAGGCGTTTAAGGGCGTTTTGTGTTATCGTTGTACAATGAAATCCAAAAAACAAAATAAGTCCAGCAGAAAAGACCAAAAAAACAAGCGAAACTTAAGATAAAACAGGGGGGTTGTGAATATGCCTTGTGAGCTTTAACGACAGATCTGAGAAAATCATTTTTGCACTACCGTTGCGCTCAATATGAAAGTAAGCAGACTCTAACTCACTGATAATCAAATGAATATTTCCGTTGTGGACATAATTCGAAAATCGAGAAATGTCAAAATCTCCCCTTGCCTTATAGCTTGTGAGCGCAGTAAGATCATATTGAATCAGCAAGGCCTGACGAAATAGCTCGATGCTAAACAACAAAAACTGTTTTTGCGTTTCCCTGCCAACACCTGCAATTTGTTGACTCCAGTTTAGTAGCTCAACAACAGACCCTTTGTTTTGCTTTGCTTTAAATGCGGTGCGCACCCAACTCACAAACCAATCTTCAAATGGGGCCCCGTCAACTTTTAGCAAATGTAAAGCGTGACTCAATTTGCCATTGGCTTGTCCACTTAAATTGGCAGCCACCTCATTTGTTGCACCATAGGCGATCAAGGCACTTGAAAGGGCTTTTTCAGTCAACAATGAAAAATTGACAACCTGACACCGAGAACGCAGCGTTTCAAGAATCTGGTCTTCATGATTTGAGATGAATATAAGAAGCGTTTTTTCTGGGGGCTCTTCAACAAGCTTGAGCAGTTTGTTTGCTGCCGCAAGATTGAGCTTGTCGGCCTGCCAGACGATCACACCTTTCCAACCACCTTCATAAGACGTTAAGGAAAGTTTCTTTGTGATTACCTCAGACTCCAAAACACCGATTTGACCTTGCTTGTTTTCGATCTCGAGTTGTTGGTACCAATCAAACAGCGTTCCGAAATGGTTGTTTTCGACAAACAAACGCCATTCTTCTAAAAATTGATCCGATGTAGGTTTTACTTTCACTTTTGCGTTGGATGCCACTGGAAAAACAAAGTGAAGATCAGGGTGTATTAGCCGATCAAACTTCAGATCACAAGATGACTTGTCGGCGTTTGGTTCTTGACAAAACACAGCCCGCATAAACGCAATGGCAACCGCAAGCATACCAACCCCTTCAGGGCCAGTGAACAGTTGGGCATGGGGAACCCGACCCAAAGAAATACTTTCACAAAGAGCCTTGATTTGAGAATCATGGCCGTAGACTTGATCAAATCGCATAAACAAATATACACATCCAACAACGAAAAAAACAGCGCCCCACACAAAAGAAAAGGAAGAAGAAAAACGTACATTTGCACGCAGAATTCACATAATGCGAACCTTAGACACCGTTAATTTTTCAAACAAAAAAGCTTTGATTCGAGTTGATTTCAATGTCCCCCTCGACGAGAACAAAAGCGTGACAGATAACACCAGGATAAAAGCCGCTAAACCAACTATTGATAAGGTCTTGGCAGACGGCGGAAGTTGTGTATTGATGACTCACTTGGGGCGACCAAAAGGAGTAGATGACGACCTGTCGCTTCGCCATATTGTTTCTGAAATACAAAACGTTTTGGGTGTTGACATTCAATTTTCAAAACACACGATTGGCTCCGAAGCACAAGCGCATGCCAATGCACTACAACCCGGCCAAGTAATGTTGTTAGAAAATCTCAGGTTTTATGAAGAAGAAACCAAGGGTGATGAAGAGTTTGCAAGTGCCCTCTCAAATTTAGCAGACTGCTATATTAACGATGCTTTTGGAACGGCACACCGTGCACACGCCTCAACAACCATAGTTGCTCAATTTTTCCCAAAAGCAAAGTATTTCGGCTACCTATTAGCACAAGAAATGAGCGCGATAGGTCGCGTGATGTCAACAGGCGAAAAGCCAGTGCTGGCGATACTTGGAGGCGCAAAAGTATCTTCCAAGATTACGATAATTGAAAACATACTGGACAAGGTAGATCACCTAATTATTGGCGGCGGGATGTCGTTTACTTTTTCCAAAGCAATGGGTGGACAAATTGGAAACTCCATTTGCGAGGACGATAAACAAGAACTAGCCCTCTCAATTTTGGCAAGTGCAAAAGAAAAAGGCGTTCAAATTTATTTGCCAAAAGATGTGGTCGCAGCAGACCAATTTTCAAATGAGGCAAATCAAAAAATCTTTCCAATTGACCAAATCCCTGATGGCTGGGAAGGTATGGATGCTGGGCCAGAAAGCGTGGCAGCTTTTCGCGAGGTGGTAATGCAGAGCAAAACCATTTTATGGAACGGCCCACTTGGGGTTTTTGAATTCTCGCACTTTTCACAAGGAACGATTGCTCTGGGAGAAGCCATATCAGCAAGCACAAAAAACGGTGCGTTTTCGCTCGTCGGCGGCGGAGACTCGGTAGCGGCGGTGAAGCAGTTTAATATGGAAAACGAAGTCAGTTATGTGTCCACAGGAGGTGGGGCGATGCTCGAAAGTCTGGAAGGAAAAACACTCCCTGGGATAGCAGCGATTTTGGCGTAGTTTTTGATAAACAAAAAACATGAAACGCTACTTTATACCCCTTATTCTTCTACTCACCACCACCTCATGCCATAACAAAAAAAGTGCACCCCTTGTTTTATCTTCTAACGGAAACATCAACACAATCACGGTAGTGATGACCGACCAATTGTGGGGGGGTGCGATCGGACAAACCGTTAGAGACATGTATGCCTATCCCGCCGAGGGACTGCCTCAACAAGAACCATTGTTTGATCTCAAGCAAATTCCACCGGAGGTGTTTTCGGGTTTTGCGCAATCAAGCCGCAGCGTGCTATGGGTTGGGATTCATGATCAAACCAATGTACGTATTGACAAGAACACCTATGCACAACCGCAGACCGTGGCGGTCGTTACGGCACCAACACCCACTGCACTAACAGAAATCATTGTTTCTCAATCGGAGGAGTTAATTAAAACCCTTCGTGTACAGGAACGTGCCGAACGGTTGCGTAGAATTCGCAAATCGACTTTTAACAAGCATGGGCTCGACGAAAAATTTGGCTTTACATTAACGATGCCGTCCGCCTATAAGATTTTTAAGGAAAACGAGACCACATCTTGGTTTCAACGAGAAATTCAAAAAGGACACATCAATCTATTGGTTACAACAACGACTTTCGACGAAGGGATTGTTGTAGATCAAAACCTAGAGAAAATCATTGCTCAACACGACTCCATCGGAAAGTCATTTATTCCGGGACGCCTACCAAACAGCTATTTCATCACTGAAAAAGCATATGAACCATATGTATATCAAACAACATTTGGAAAGAAACCCGCATTAGAAATTCGTGGAACATGGGAGGTGCAGGGCGACTTTATGGCTGGCCCCTTTTTACAGTATATTATCAATGATAAGCCCAACAACAGAAATGTCGTGCTGGAAGGATTTGTGTTTGCACCCTCTTCTGCAAAGCGAGACTACATATTTGAAGTCGAAACGATACTTGGGTCTTTACAAGAAAGCCGCTAAATGATTATTCTTTTTCAGCGTCGTCTTCTTTGGAAGCGTCTTTAAACTCTTTGATACCAGTACCTAGACCGCGCATAAGTTCTGGAATTTTGCGTCCCCCAAACAGAAGAACAACCAAAACAACGAGGAGAACAATTTGCCATGGACCGATTGCTAAAAGAACAAAAATTGCGGACATAAGAGATTATTTTAAACAAATGTAGTAAAGTTTTTTCGAACTCTCAGACACCCCAAAACAGAGTTGGCTATATTTGCAAACGATGGCCAAATCAAATCACAAAGACAAGAAATCGCTACGCGCCAAATTTTTGGCAAAATATCGTTTTGTTGTTCTCAATGAGAACACATTCGAAGAAATGCTTTCTTACAAACTCAGTCGATTTAATGTTTTTATGATTGTGAGCATCTCTGCGATCTTTTTAATCGGAGCAACCTATATGATTATTGCCTTAACCCCCCTCAAAGAATATATTCCTGGATACGACTCTACCGTCATGCGGCGACAAGCAATCAACAACACCTATCTCATGGATTCCTTGCAGCAGCAACTGCTACTAAACCAACGTTATATTTCCTCAATAACGGATGCTTTGACCGGGAATGTGGATTTAGAGGACATCCCCTCAAGAAATGTTCAATCAGAGATTGACTTGATAGAAGAGCTTGATTTTAGTACAAACCAACAAGACTCTATCCTACGTGCAGAGGTTGCACAAGAAGACCGGTTCAATTTGTTTGAAACAGCAGGTACTGAAAGTAATTTTACTTTGTTTCCCCCACTAACAGGTGTAATCACCCAAGGTTACAACCCTTCAGAAAACCATTTTGCAGTCGATATCGGGGTACCAGAAAAGACACCAGTAAAAGCAGTTTCGGACGGAACGGTGATTTTAGCTGAGTGGACAACAGAGACGGGCTATGTTGTTATTATTAAACATGAACAAAACCTTATTTCTGTGTATAAACACAACGAATCATTAGCGGTAAATCAAGGAGACCTCGTGGTTTCAGGTGAAGTCATTGGCTTTGCAGGAAGCACTGGCATTTTGTCAACAGGACCTCATCTACACTTGGAATTATGGAGCGACGGCTATCCGATCAACCCTACGGAATTAATCGAATTTGAGTAAGATGTCATTGCGAAAAATTGTAGCCAAACAGCTCGCAACACGAGCACGTAAAAAAATAAACAATTGGGCAGCAAACCCGATTGAAACGCAACAAAGAGTTTTTCAGCAGCTTATTCAAAAAGCAAAACAAACCGCTTTTGGCAAAGACCATGGTTTTGACCAAATTCAAACCCATGAAGACTTTGTCAATCGAGTTCCGATTGTGGATTATGAGGGCTTACGCGCCTACGTAGATCGGGTGGTTGCAGGCGAAGCAAATGTATTGTGGCCAGGCAAACCATTGTATTTTGCAAAAACCTCAGGCACCACTTCAGGCACCAAGTTTATCCCCTTGACAAAAGCGTCAATGCCCACACACATTGAGGCGGCAAAAAACGCCTTGTTTTGTCATATTCAAGCAACAGGAGACGCCTCATTTGTAGATGGGAAAATGATTTTTTTACAAGGGAGCCCAATCCTTGAACAAAAAAACGGGATTGCACTTGGACGACTTTCAGGGATTGTTGCGCATTATGTCCCGAAATACCTCCAAAAAAACCGCTTACCATCATGGAAAACCAACTGCATTGAAGACTGGGAAACCAAAGTGGACGCGATTGTTGAAGAAACCCATTACGAGGATATGCGTTTGATAAGCGGCATACCACCATGGGTAAGCATGTATTATGAAAAATTAGCGGCAAAAACAGGAAAGAAAGCAGGGGATCTTTTTCCGAACTTTAATTTATTTGTGTACGGCGGAGTAAATTTCGAGCCATATCGAACAAAGCTCGAAAGCTTGGTCGGACGTCGCGTTCCGAGTGTTGAGCTCTACCCTGCGTCAGAGGGCTTTTTTGCATTCCAAGATCAACCAGACAGCAACGGCATGTTGTTGCAGCTTGACTCGGGAATTTTTTATGAGTTTATCCCTGCGGACCAGTTTTTTGATCACTCACCACCTCGCTTCGGACTATCCGGAGTTGAAGTAGGGGTTAACTATGTGATGATCATCTCTACAAGCGCCGGATTGTGGGGCTATAACATTGGAGACACGGTGATGTTCACCTCCACATCTCCATATCGAGTTGTGGTCTCGGGACGAATCAAGCATTTTATCTCTGCTTTTGGCGAGCATGTTATTGGAAAAGAAGTCGAGAAAGCCCTTTTGCTCGCGACAGAGAATACAGGGGTTGAAATCAGTGAGTTTACGGTTGCCCCCCAGGTGAATCCAGAACAGGGACTCCCGTACCACGAGTGGTTTATTGAGTTTACCTCACCCCCAAAAGACATGGCTCAGTTTTGTTTGGCTCTCGACCAGCATCTATGTGCTCAAAACAGTTATTATCAAGATCTTATCGAAGGAAAAGTATTGCGATCGCTGGAAGTTCGAACCGTTGATAAAGAGGGGTTTTCTCGCTATATGAAAAGAATTGGTAAATTGGGAGGACAAAACAAGGTTCCTCGTTTGACCAATGACCGTAAAATTGCAGACGAGTTAATAGCAGAATGCCGATGACACAACAATCAACAGTTTCACCTTCCATACGGAAGCGTGCGCAAGAATCTTCAAATGCGATTGCTCGAATGTATATCAGCATGCGCCATTTGCTTAACAGGGGCTTTTACAAACCGATGGGAGTTTCGGGGGCTTCTTTGCGGAACGCTTTGCTAACGCTAAAACCAGAAATTTATGGCTCAATAGCAGAATCCAAAACAGAGTTGAATGGCCTACTCTATGTGATTGACCGATTGCCCGAGGGGATTGCAGAGTGCGTTTCTGTCAACCTCACCGCAGAAGAAGGCCTTTCTTCCTCTAGTTTTCAGCCCATTATTCCAGCCAAAAGAAGGCGAAACTGTTATCGTATTGACAAAGATCAAATGGTCATTGAGGTGACCAGAGGGAGGTCGGAAGTTTATGACATTTTGACCCACCTGACATTTTTATTTATCGAAGCAGACAAAATCTGCAACCGTGTTTATGTACCGTCTTCTAAACAAACGACCCGGGAATGGCAAAAAATTGAAACCACAGCAACAGCCACAAAAACGGTGGAAAAAAAAGATTTAGAATCAACCATGGCTTATCTTGCCCAATTGCTAGAGTGCACATATAACGAAGCGGTTGAGTTTTACAATCGATTCCAAACCGCTAAATCGCCACATCGATTTATTCAGCTGATATATCACATGGTTCGTCTTGCCGTCCAAGAACGCAGCAATGGAGAGAAGCGATCAGTGACCTTTAGCGCAATGTTGGGAGACCAGATTGGGCACCATGTTCATGGAGAACGATGGGCAAATCAGCTATATCAAGTCTTGGAACAGCACAATTTGACCAACCGACCAATCCACTTGATATCTGCAAACCGACATAGCTTTTTAAATCATCTCTATGCCGAGGACGCCCTGGGAACAACCGCAGAGGACATGGCTTTTTTTGGGCAGTTTATCGCTGATGAAAACAAGCAAAAAAAAGTACAGCGTTTTGCATCAAAACAGGGATTTATTGATGTTCACGACAAATCTGGCTGCAATGTACACGCACAAATTATAGATACCGACAAAATAAAACTCAAAAAGCTTGCGTTTACCAAAGGAACAGTATTGTTGGTTTTTGATTATGCGTTTGGCGAGCAAGCTTATGAGCTGATGGACGAACTGCTAAAAACAAAAACAGGAAAACAACTCGAATCCATTTCAGTTATGGGGAAGGCAGGAATTATGAAAGGCAAGAAAGGGGATATTATGGTGCCAACAGCTCATATATTTGAAGGCACTTCTGACAATTATCCTTTTCACAACGACTTGTCATCCGAAGATTTTAGCAATACAAAGATTCCAACTCTAGAAGGCACAATGATTACGGTCTTGGGCACCTCGCTTCAAAACAAAGACATTTTAACGTACTTTTGCCGCTCCTCATGGAAAGTAATCGGAATTGAAATGGAAGGAGTTCACTATCAAAAAGCGATTCAATCAGCGATGCACATCCGAAAAACGGTTCGCCCCACCATTAAGCTACGCTATGCGTATTATGCCTCTGATAACCCTTTGGAGACAGGAAGCACATTGGCCTCTGGTTCATTGGGACAAGTGGGGGTAGTGCCAACCTATACGATTACCCAAAAGATTTTAGAAAAAATAAGCACAGAATAAATGCAAAAACGATTCTTTACAACCCCACTTCGCGTGGTGCTCGCAATGTGTTCAACAGCACTGTTTTTATGTACAGCACCCTCTGTTGCACAAGAAACAACACCCTTTTTGACGCAGATTCGAAACCTAACTCCCAAACAACAATTCAGCTATGTGCTAGAGGCTCGAAAGCGCGGGTATTCTTTACTCCAATTAGAGGGGCTCGCTAAAGCGCAAGGGGCAAACCTTGAAGACCTGTCTTTACTTAGAAACGCATGGTCTGGTTCGCAATCAGGTGGAGCTGTTGAAAATCAGGCACAGAATGGACAAATTGAGGAACCCCTTATGTTTGGCAATCAATCAGATATGTTTTCTTTCTTTGAGGAAGAGGAGGGGTCAGACATTTTTGGAAGCGGCTTTTTTGCAAATAAAAACATCACAGAAACCCCACAGTTTTATGTGGCCACGCCTGCGGGATATCGTTTAGGCCCTTCCGATGAAATTACCATAGACGTTTGGGGGGCATCGGAAAATCGCTATGAGGCCACTCTATCGCGACAAGGTGTTGTGCGAATCGATCGTCTAAAGCCGATGTATTTATCGGGACTCACTTTAGCAGCAGCAGAACGCAAAATTAGAAATGAATTTTCTTCCATCTACACAGGCCTTTCTCCGGACTCTACCAATGAGTCAAAGGTATATCTAGACGTAAACCTCCAAAAAGCAAGAAGTGTTGTGGTGAACATTACAGGAAGTGTAGAAGCTCCGGGAACCTATACGATTTCTGGGTTTTCTTCGGTCTTAAACGCGCTTTATGCGGCAGGAGGACCAACGGAAAACGGAAGTTATCGGGACATTTCGATTTTACGGAACGGAAAAGAGGTCATGTCCATAGATCTATATGACTTTTTTGTCAAAGGAACCTACCCTCCTTTTTTTCTAAATGATCAGGACGTAATTGTGGTTGCTCCACATCACAAACGCATTACGGTTGAGGGAGCTTTTAAGAACACCGGTCGCTTCGAAACCTTAGAAAACGAAACCATCGAAGACCTGTTGTCATACACTGGAGGCTTTTCTTCTTCTGCTTATAAAAAAGCAGTTTATGTCGATCGTGTGGTGGAACTCCAGCGTGAAATCATTAAAATCGAACACAAGGGTTATGCCACTGCTCAACTCACCGACGGAGACACGGTAGAGGCAAAAAACGTCACAGACAAGTATACAAATCGAATCAGTGTTTCAGGAGAAGTCTATTTACCTGGAAACTATCCATTTAATGAAACACCAACCCTTTCATCTCTTTTGAAAAGCGCAAGCGGGCTAACCCCAGACGCCTATGCAGAGGCGGCAATTTTGTATCGGTCAAAACAAGGTTTTGTAAATGAAGTCAAAACCATTGATTTGGCAGAGATTGTCAATAACACCCAAGATGTACAATTGCAACCCAACGACAGCTTAGTTGTCATTTCAATGGAAAACATAAACCCGGAGAAAAAGGTCACGATTCGAGGAATAGTTAACAAGCCAGGCGAAGTGCCCTTTTTCAAGGGCATGACTGCAAGGGACTTAATCTTGATTGCCAATGGCTTTCAAGACCGTGCAAACACCGATCAAATCGAATTATACACCAATGTCACTGAGGAACAAACCAACAAACGAGTTAACGCACGTTGGTTCTCGTTTGATGAAGCCAAAGAAGTAGAATTAGCCCCTTCCGACTTGATGGTTGTTCGTCTGAAGCCAGGCTATCAGTCAACAACCTTTGTTCGTTTGGAGGGACAAGTCACTCGACCTGGAACATATCCCATCATCAAGGAGGATTATACAATCTATGATCTTTTCTATGATGCTGGGGGAGTACTAGACGGAGCAAACTTAAAGGGGGTTTCTGTAGAGCGGAGGATATCCAAACAAACCCAAGAAAACATAGAAGACACAGCAGACTCCTTAAACCTCTTTTTTGTTGACAACGACACGAACATTAAAATTGGTGTTGACTTTTCAAAAGTGCTTTCCAGCAAAGGGAATCATCCAGACAACGTGTTGCTCAAGGAAAGCGATGTGGTTATGTTTCCAAAAGAAGACTCTACCATTTCTGTGTTGGGTGAGGTGCAACGCGAGACAGCAACACCATACGCCAAACACATCAGTTTCCGTGAGGCCGTAAACCGAGCAGGAGGAGTTAAAAGATCCTCTGACCATAAAAACGCCTATGTGGTTTACCAAAACGGAGACGTAAGAGGAACCAAGAACTTTTTATTTTTCCGCATCAGACCCAAACTAGAACCAGGAGCCATAGTGGTTGTGCCTGTTAAAGACAAAAAACGCACAATTACTTTGCAAGAGACCATCAGCATGACATCGGCTCTTGCTTCATTGACGCTATTAGTAAGATCTCTAACCCAAAATTAAATATAGTATGGATACGCACAAAGACGACGAGATCGACCTGATTGCCCTGTTAAAAACCGTATTTCTCGCAAGGCGTTTTGTCATTAAAACGACCATACTTTTTGCGATTTATGGAGTGATTTTGGCACTAGTTTCCCCCACCAAGTACACAGCATCCGCTACATTTGTACCTCAATTGTCTGAAGGACAAACAAACTCATCTTTAGGCGGTCTAGCGTCTCTAGCGGGCATTAATCTTTCAGCGATTATGGGCAGCCAGCCCCAAGATATATCCCCATCGCTATACCCGCAAATTGCGGAAAGCATTCCCTACCGATTGGCATTGTTAGAGGCTAAAGTGGGGCCAAATGACACGAGCTTTCGAAACTATATCCTTGATCAAAGTAGCGGTTCGGCAATATTACCTTTACTGAAAAAATATACCATAGGCCTCCCTGGCTTGTTACTCAACAAGCAAACCGACAACAACGAACCCTTAGACAATACGCTATTTCAAATTACAGAGGAAGATAAGGACCTTTTCGAGTTTTTAGCACAGGTCGCCTCAATTGAAGTGGATGATCAAGAAGGGTTGGTTTCCATCAGTGTTGAGTTAGCAGACCGGATGGTAGCTGCACAACTGGCGCAAGCCGCTACAGATCTATTGCAGAACAATATCATCGCGTTTAAAAGTCAAAGCGCAAGAAATAACTTAGACTTCATCAAGAGGCAGTATGAATCAAAACGCCAAGAGTTTGAACAGATTCAGGATTCGATAGCGGTCTTTAAAGACCAAAACCTCAACATCACATCCTCATTGTACCAAAACCAACTTACTCGTTTGGAGTCACAGTTTTCAGTGACTTCCTCTGTTTTTCAGGAACTGGCAGGACAAGTTGAGCAAGCCAAAATCCAAGTCAACAAAGACACCCCCATTTTTACGATTATTGAACCCGTAAGCGTGCCACTAGATCGGTCGAAACCTAAACGAACTATGATGGTAATCATTTGGACGTTTTTAGGCGGGGTGTTTTCTGTCGGATGGGTTCTTGTAAAATCTCCAGTGCAAAAAATTATAAAGGAGCTACGGAGCTAACGAGAGGTTTCTTTTCGCACTCTTCGCCGAATAAAAAAGAGCACGACATACCAAACAAACAGGTATATCAAAAAGAGGATTGTTGTGATTTCATGGGCCAAGGTAAAGGCAAGGTGAGAAAATAACATGAGTGTTGCCGTTAAGCTTGCAACGATTATCAACGAAGCCATCACATGATTTTTGGTAAAATGTAAAACTAGGTGATGAATGTGGTTGTTGTCTGGTTTAAAAGGGCTTTTTTTTTGCCAAACACGGCTAAAAAACACACTGCCTGAATCGAGTATGGGAACAATAAAAATGCAAAGAGCAGCCAAAGTTATAAGGGACTTATGGGGAACAAAAACCGACAATATGACAGATTGATTTGTCACAAAATAGATGGTAAAGAGGTAAAAAATAAACCCCAAGAACAGACTTCCAGTGTCCCCCATAAACACCTTGTTTTTGTGCGGGAGATTAAAGCGCAAAAAAGCGAACAAACAACCGATCAGAATCACACAAAATGACAAGAATAGATATTCCCCTACAATATAAAAGATTGCGCCATAACAAACAGAAATAATGATGCCTAACATCGCTGCTAAGCCGTCGATGCCATCACAAAGATTAAATGCATTAATCATAAACACACCGATAAAAAAGGTGAGAAAATAATCGCCCCCACGGGGAATTTCATAAATGTTTAAAAACCCATGAAGATTGCGAACAACAAGATCATCTCCAAAAACAAAGAAGCCAACCGCGATTAGCTGAAGTGCAAGCTTGACAATGGGCCGTAATTGATAAATGTCGTCGCGAATTCCGACATAAACGATGATTGCACCCGCACCCAAAACGAGAATAAGTCGCTGCACATCGACAAAAGGAACAAAAGCAAAAGCGACCACCAAGAGTGCAACATAAAAGGACAAACCAGTGAGCTTGGGGACAAAACGCCAATGCAAATCACGCTCACTTGGCTTTCGAAAAATTTTATACTTTCTAACGACTTCCGCCACACGAGGAATGGTTAACCACGTAAAGACAAAACCATAGACTAGCAAAACCAATAAAGAGCTAATTGCCATAGGGCAAAAATACATATCTTTGTAAAAACAAATCCAAAATAGTCTTATTTTTATGCGGCTATTATTTTTTATTCTTTTCAACTCCCAGATTTTCGCCCAATCGGAAAAAGCGATCAAAACCTGGTATGATCAAATCAACCAAACAACCTACACCCTTTATGATGACCATGTTGTTAAAGAACCGTTTCTCAACAATAAAATAGATAGGATTTTCTTTAATCCGATTCCGATTGATTACCCAGATTATAGCTCAATTTGGTATGATGATGCCCTTCATTTGACGAGTAATCGAGGAGGGTTGGTTTATCGGGTTGAAAAAGACACAACGGTCCGAATCGACCGATCATTTCAGCACCGAAAACAGAGTCAAGCGAGTCAGTTTGTCTATAGAGACACGCTATTTCGCTACGGGGGCTATGGGTTTTGGAGAGCGAATAACTTCTTTACGTATTTTGATAAAACGACGAAAGAGTGGGAGTACTACCCAATTAAGGGGTACCAATTCCCACCAGAGGCCTACGGAGGCCCCTGTTTTGTGTTGGGCGACACCTTTTACAGTTTTGGCGGGATGGAGGTTGACAAATTCACAGGCCTTGAGGGTCAAAAAAACAATGATATTTGGACATTTGACTTCACAACACGAAAGTGGACGAACCTTGGCAAAACAGCAGTCGATTTGTCTCCATTTAAAGTTGTTCAAAAAGACAGCTTGTTTTATTTAATTGGCCATCCCCAGAAAACGGATCACAACTTATGGGTAGACTTAATGAACAACCAAGCACGGTTTTATAAACAATCATTAATTTCAACCAACATCAGTAAAAACGAACCCGCATTTTTTCGTGGCGATTCACTTTACTATTACAAAAACAACACCCTTTACGGTGCGGTACTTTCTGAGAACATCTTCAACAACCCACAGCAAGTGGAACGGCTATTTTTTGATCAAAAAACGTTGTTTACAAACCTGACCTATATCGCCCTATTTGCGTTTTTGACCCTTGTCGTGAGTTATCTTTGGATCACGTATAAGCGCATGCGAGCACCCCGCTTGGTACGCGGAGGAATCCGAAATAATTTTGACTTTTATCCGCTTCGGGAAGAAGAAGAGTTGATTTTAGGGCTTTTGCAATCCAAATTAACCGCAACAACAGAAGACATTCTCCGCGTGATTGGTCGAGAGGAGTTAAGCAATTCACAAAACAACAAACGAAAAGCAGATGCAATTGTTGAAATTAATAATTTAATGAAACAGCTGGTTGGAAAAACGATTATCAAAACTAGAAAAGACCCCAACGACAAACGTCAGGTGATTTATTATTACAAACGAAACCTACTGAATTAAATGACAACACAAGCGACCTTACGACGTATTCGTTTTCCAAAACGGCTTTTGACAGTTATCTTTTTCGTTTTTAGCATCAGCCTTGTGGGACAAACGGAAGCCAAAGTCAATCTCGCAACTCTCCCATTTTTGATACCAAACTTTGGCTTGGAAGTTCCCTTGGGTGAGAAACAATCTTTTCAGCTTGATGTATTTGGGTCGTTTTGGGACGAACAGCCACTTCTCGATGACAACCCTTTCCATGTGAATCAAGTGTTTTTGGAGTATCGACGGTATCAGCAAAGCGATACCCAAAAATGGTTTATTGGCCCACATATCGGCTTTGGGATGTTTACCCTACAAAAGCCCGATTTTGCCATTATCTATGACTATTGGGCAGAGAAAGAAGGTACAGAAAAACGGCTTGATATTCCAGATGACGAATACCAGTCGGGTAGAGCGGCCTTTTATGGGCTTACAGTTGGCTACAAAAAACGATTAAAAAAGGGATTTGGTTTGGAATTTTTTATTGGCGCAGGTCTTACACAGTCTTGGTACAAGGGCTATAAGGGACTAAGGCGAGTAGATTTAGATCATCCAGATGAAACTGTTTATCGACCGTTTAATGGGTCAGGTGAGGTCGTGGCCTACCGTGGCGGACTGATGCTCACCTATAAAATCCCTACTTTTGCAACCAAAATGAACACGGATGAATAAAATCTGCTGTATTGGAGCGGGCTATGTAGGCGGACCCACCATGGCGGTCATCGCTAGACAGTGTCCAAACATCACAGTTACAGTGGTTGATATCAGCGAAGAGCGCATTGCTGCTTGGAATGACCCCGATTTAGACAATTTACCGATTTACGAACCAGGGTTGGCCGAAGTCGTGGGCAAAGCACGAGACAAAAATCTCTTTTTTTCCACGGAAGTTGACAAAGCAATTCAGGAAGCGGACATTATTTTTATAGCGGTCAATACGCCCACCAAAACTTATGGCAAAGGCAAAGGCATGGCGGCGGACTTAACATATGTGGAGCAGTGTGCGAGGCGGATTGCTAGTGTTGCCAAAAGCGATAAAATCGTGGTCGAAAAAAGCACACTTCCCGTTCGTACCGCTGAAGCGATTCAAACCATATTGGAACAATCCCCCCACGGGGCACGATTTGAAGTCTTGTCCAACCCCGAGTTTTTGGCAGAAGGCACGGCGATTGCAGATCTATTTAAATCAGACCGAGTATTGATTGGTGGAAGAAGAACACCAAAAGGGGAACAGGCTGTCCAGGCGCTTGTTGACATTTATGCCAATTGGATTCCCCGTGAAAAAATTGTGACAACCAACGTCTGGTCCTCTGAACTGTCAAAGCTCGTCTCCAATGCCTTTTTGGCACAGCGGATAAGCTCGATAAACAGCATTTCAGCACTTTGTGAAGCCACCGGGGCCGATGTGGAAGAAGTTGCCACAGCAGTTGGCAAGGACAGTCGGATTGGACCCAAATTTTTAAAAGCATCAGTTGGTTTTGGGGGAAGCTGTTTTCAAAAGGACATTTTAAATCTAGTTTATCTCTGCCAACAATATGGCCTAGACGAAGTAGCCGACTACTGGCAAGGGGTCATTTCGATCAATGATTATCAAAAAAACCGCTTTGCCAATCGGATTCAACAGGCCTTATTCAATACAGTAAACGGTAAAAAAATTGCCTTTTGGGGATGGGCTTTTAAAAAGGATACCAATGACACAAGAGAATCCGCAGCGATTTATGTGGCAGATCAATTACTTTCTGAGGGTGCAGAGATTGTTGTGTATGATCCCAAAGTGTCTTTAGCTCGGATGCAGATGGATTTGCAAACCCTATTGGAATACCGCGGAGAAACAGAAAAAGAGATCAACGGAAAGCTAGCAAAGCTTTACAGTGTCGATTCGGCGGCGGCCGCATGTACGAAAGCCCATGCTTTGGCCGTTATTACAGAGTGGGATGTGTTTCAAACCCAAGACTTTGAAACCATTTATACCCAAATGGAAAAGCCGGCTTTTGTTTTTGACGGCAGAAAAATTTTAAATCACAACCAATTGCAATCGATTGGCTTCACGGCCTATGAGATTGGAAAAGCAACAGAAAGCTAATATGTGTGGAATTGTAGGTTATGTCGGAAATCGCGCTGCATACCCCATCATTATTCAAGGGTTAAAACGCTTGGAATATCGCGGTTATGACAGCGCAGGGATTGCCTTACTCAATAGCGAGTTACAGCTAACGAAAACCAAAGGTAAGGTTGCAGATTTGGAAGCCAAGGCGCAACAAAATAAACGATCAGGTACACTTGGTATTGGACATACACGTTGGGCAACACATGGGGTTCCCAATGATGTGAATGCCCACCCGCACACCTCCAATTCTGGACGTTTGGTATTGGTTCACAACGGCATCATTGAAAACTATGAATCCTTACGTTCTTATTTAACCGAACAAGGGTTTACGTTTTCATCCGAGACAGACACAGAGGTTTTGGTCAATTTGATTGAGCATATCCAAACCACTCAAGGGTTAAAGACGGGAAAAGCCGTACAAATCGCGCTGAACCAAGTGGTTGGCGCCTACGCCATCGCGGTTTTTGACAAAGAGCGACCCAAAGAAATCGTGGTTGCTAAACTCGGTAGCCCCCTTGCGATAGGCCTTGGAAAAGACGAATATTTTGTGGCTTCTGATGCCTCGCCATTTATTGAATACACCAATCGTTCCATTTATTTGGAAGACAATGAAATGGCGGTCATCAACCAAGACAAGGGATTAAAAATGTACGCAATTCCAGACAATAGCCGGGTTGATCCACAGATCCATGAACTGCAACTCAGCTTAGAAAAAATCGAAAAAGGCGGCTATGACCATTTTATGCTCAAAGAGATTTACGAGCAACCTGATGCCATTATTGACACCTTCCGTGGAAGACTTCACAGGGATCAACAACAGATTTTGTTGTCTGGTTTGGAAGAAAACAAAGAAGTGTTTCAAAACGCCAAACGAATTATCATAATTGCTTGTGGCACCTCGTGGCATGCAGGCCTAGTGGGTGAGTATCTGTTTGAAGATGCTGCTCGTATCCCTGTTGAGGTGGAATATGCTTCGGAGTTTCGCTATCGAAACCCAGTTATTTCCAAAGAGGATGTGGTCATTGCGATATCCCAATCAGGAGAAACGGCGGACACCTTAGCGGCGATTAAGCTTGCCAAAGAAGCAGGTGCTTTTGTCTTTGGGATTTGTAACGTGGTGGGAAGCTCGATTGCACGTGCTGCCGATACGGGCGCTTATACGCATGCAGGCCCAGAAATTGGGGTAGCATCAACCAAGGCCTTTACCACACAAATCACCTTGTTGATGTTGATTTGCTTGCGTTTGGGTCAATTGCGCGGAACCTTATCTCATGATGAGTTTAATCGTGTTGCAGAGGAGCTGGAAGCCCTTCCCAAAACCGTACAAACTGTATTGAAAAGTGAAAAGGAGATTCAGCAGATTGCAAAAAATTATAAGGACGCTGCCAACTTTTTGTATTTGGGACGCGGGTATAATTTTCCAGTGGCTTTAGAAGGGGCGCTAAAGCTTAAAGAAATCTCCTATATCCACGCAGAGGGCTATCCTGCAGCAGAAATGAAACACGGCCCGATTGCGCTTATTGACAAAAATATGCCTGTGGTGGTGATTGCCACCAACAAAGGGCATTATGAAAAAGTAGTGAGTAATATCCAAGAAATTAAATCCAGAGACGGGAAAATCATTGCCGTTGTGACCAAAGGCGACAAATCGGTCAAAGCGCTGGCTGATCATGTAATTGAAATTCCAGAAGTCACAGAGTCTTTAACACCCATTTTGGCATCTGTTCCTTTGCAGTTACTTGCCTATCATATTGCTGTGATGCGGGGCTGTAATGTTGACCAGCCTAGAAACCTAGCAAAATCCGTGACGGTGGAATAATGAAGAAAAAGGCAATCATCGTATCGGGCTATTTTAACCCCCTGCACAAAGGGCATTTGGAGTATTTTAATAACGCCAAGGCACTTTGCGATGAATTGTTTGTGATTGTCAATAGCGATTACCAAAGGGAACTAAAAGGAAGTAAACATTTCCAAAGTGAGGATGAGCGCCTGTTTATTGTCAGCAACATTAAAGCAGTTGACAAAGCGATATTGTCGATTGACAAAGATCGTACGGTTTGTGAGAGTATTCGCAAAATAACAGAACAGTATGGCAAAGATTATGATTTGGCTTTTGCCAATGGTGGAGACCAAAACAATGATACCGTTCCCGAAATTCCGGTTTGTAAGGAGTTAGGAGTTGCGCTAATCGATGGATTAGGAGATAAGATACAGAGTAGTAGTTGGCTTTTAAAAATCAGCAAGTAATGAAGATAATAGTGAATTGTTACTGCATATTTTGCGAACAAGCTTAAAAAGATATAACACAATCACTTACCAGGCTATTAAACAATAACAATTAAAAATGAATTTAGAAGGAAAATCTATATTGATTACTGGAGGAACCGGATCTCTAGGAAAAGCCATAACAAAGTACCTTGTCGAAAAACACCCCAAGATTAGAAGACTTGTGATTTTTTCTAGAGATGAACAAAAACAATTTCAAATGTCTCATGATTTTTCTACCAAAAAACACCCTTTTATGAGGTACTTCATTGGAGATGTTAGAGATTTGAATCGCCTTAAAAGAGCCTTTCAAGGGGTTGATTACGTAGTGCATGCTGCGGCCATGAAACATGTTCACATTGCAGAGTACAATCCAACAGAATGCATTAGTACTAATGTAGATGGAGCAAACAATGTGATTCAAGCAGCTTTAGAATCCAAAGTAAGCCGAGTAGTGTCATTGTCTACTGATAAAGCTTGCGCACCAGTTAATCTCTACGGAGCCACCAAACTAACATCGGATAAGCTATTTGTTGCAGCAAATAATGTACGTGGTGAAAACCCAATAAAATTCTCTGTTGTTCGATATGGTAACGTAATGGGGTCCAATGGGTCTGTTATTCCATTTTTTAGAAAAATGAAGGAACACAAAAATGAATTACCCATTACGCACCCTGAAATGACTCGATTTAACATTCCTATTGAAGAAGGTGTTGATATGATTTTCCATACACTGGAACATGGAATTGGCGGTGAAATTTTTATACCTAAAATCCCTTCGTACAGAATTTTAGATGTAGCTGAAGCAATTGGACCAGATTGCACGAAACCCATAATAGGTATTAGGCCTGGAGAGAAAATTCATGAGGAAATGATAACAGCCGCAGATTCCTTAAACACTTATGATCTTGGAAAATACTATGTTATATTGCCCAATAAAGTTTCATGGAACCTTGAAGACTACCTAGACTCAAGGAACGGAACAAAAGTTAAAGAAGGATTTCGTTATAATTCAGGAGAAAACACTGAATGGGAAACGATTGATTCTTTGAGATTAAAAATCAAAAATTATCTTGACCCCAATTTTGTTTGTTGAAAAAAAAAGTATTTTATGCCACAAAACATAATTCCTTATGGAAAACAGTCAATTGATCAAGACGATGTTGAAGCGGTCATATCAACCTTAAAAAGTGACTTTTTAACTCAAGGCCCAAAAATTGCTGAATTCGAACAAGTCTTCTCAGATTATGTAGATGCAGATTATGGAATTGCTGTTAATAATGGCACATCGGCTCTTCACCTATGTGCTCTAGCGTTGGGCGTAAAGCCTGGAGACAAAGTAGTTTGCCCTACAATTACTTTTGCTGCAAGTGCAAACTGTATCGAATACTGTGGGGGTGAGGTAATCTTCTGTGATATTGATCCAAATACATATCTAATTGATTTAAATCATGTTGAGCAATTGTTTAAAGAACATGAAAACATAAAAGGGATTGTTTCTGTAGACTTTGCAGGCAGACCAGTTAATCTTGAAAGCTTGAGAAAAATAGCTGACGAGTACGGCGCTTGGATAATTCAAGACTCTTGTCATTCACCGGGTGGATTTTTCATAGACAGCTCTGGGTTAAAGCAGAAATGTGGAAATGGCTATTATGCTGATTTAGCCATTTTTTCCTTTCATCCTGTAAAACATATTGCTTGTGGTGAAGGCGGAATGATTACCACAAGGAATAAAGCTTTGGCAGACAAAATAAACCTGCTTCGGACACACGGAATAACTAAAGACAAAAAATTATTTTCTTATTCTAGTGGTTTCTTCCAAGAAAATCAGCAAGCCCCACTGTGGTATTATGAAATGCAAAATTTAGGTTATAACTATAGACTCACAGACTTCCAAGCTGCCTTGGGAATTAGTCAATTGAGTAAAGCAGATAAAGGAATTGAAAAAAGAACTAGAATTGCAAAGACTTATTACGAGGCATTTCAAAACAAGAAATGGATAAAAGGTCAATCGGGATATATTGAAGGTCACGCATATCACCTTTATGTTATTGAAGTCGAAAAACGAGATGAACTATACCTCTACCTTAGAGAAAACAACATTCACTGTCAGATTCATTATTTTCCAGTTCATTTAATGCCATACTACTTTAACAAAAAATCATTCAATCTTATTTCAAGTCAAGAATACATCAAGAATTGTATTTCGATAGCTATGTTTCCGACACTTGCGGAATATGATCAAAACTATTTAATAAATAGAATTAATCATTTTTATGAAAAATAAAGTGGTTTGCGTAATACCAGCAAGGGGAGGCAGTAAACGCATACCTCGTAAAAACATTAAAGAATTTCTGGGCAAGCCTGTTATAAGCTATTCTATTGAATCAGCTATATCATCGAATATTTTTGACGATGTCTTCGTATCCACAGATGACAATGAAATTGCAGAAATTTGTAAGAAATATGGCGCAAAAGCTGATATTCTTAGAAGCGAAAGCTCATCTAACGATAATGCAACAACTGCTGAAGTTATATCTGAAATTTTAACTTATGAGAGGTATAAAAGTGCAGAATTTATTTGCTGCTTATATCCAGTTGCTCCTCTAATTGACAAAAACCTTTTAAAAAGAGCATTTAATCTCATTTATAATGAAAACTTTAATAGCGTCTTTCCAGTTACAGAGTATGACCACCCTATTCAACGGCGACTAAATAAGCTAACAGATCAAACCATGGTGTTTGCTGACAATCAATTTGAAAAAACTAGAACGCAGGATTTAAAAACGTTTTATCACGATGCGGGGATGTTTTATTTTATTCGAGTAAGTAGCTTCAAAAAAAGCAAGAAATTACTATCTAAACCCACCTTTGGAATTGAGCTAGAAAGAACCCAGGTTCAAGACATTGATACATTAATTGATTGGAAACTTGCGGAATTAAAATTCAAATTAATTCATGATCTTATTTAGAGCAGAGGGAAATGCAACAACTGGTTTGGGTCATATCTACAGGGCGTTATCCTTAATCGACATGATTCAAGAAACCACATGGAATTACAGCTTAATTGTTCATAAGAAATCGTGTGTTGAGATAATACCAAAACATATAAATATCGATAGTATAGACGATGACACGGATGAATTTTCTTTATTTTTAAAATATAAAAAGGCTGGGTTTAAGCTATTGATTCTAGATGGTTATCAGTTCAATAGCGAATATCAAAAAAAAGCTAAAGATCTCGGCTTCAAAATTCTCTACATCGATGATCTTTGTGAGGAATTTATGTATGCAGATGCGGTAATTAATCATTGTGCGGGTCTAAAACAAAACAATTTTCAGAAAGCTCAATATACAAGACTATTTCTTGGACCGCCCTATGCAATTCTAAGAAAACCGTTTCTTGACTTTAATCACATAAAAAACAAAAATAAGGCAAACAACCAAGTTTTTATAAATTTCGGGGGAGCTGATCCAATGAATATCTCTGCCAAAGTACTCCCATGGATTGTTGAGTTTGATCTCTTTAATAAAATTATTGTTGTAACAGGCAAAGCTTATCAAAAGCAACTAGAGGATTCAAAAAACGAGAAGGTTTTATTTTACCAAAATATAGATGCTCAACAAATGGCTAATTTAATAGCCACTTCATCGCTAGCTATTGTTCCTGCTAGCACAGTTTTATACGAAGTCTGTGCAATCAACAAGCCAGTTATTTCAGGCTATTATGTTGAAAATCAAGAAAAAATTTACAAAGGGTTTTTAAATGAAAGACTAATCAATGGTGTAGGGGATTTTAGGAAATTAGAAAAAACTTTTTTCATCAACAATATAAGTCATCTATTGCTTAACAAAACATCTCGTGATGAATTATTAATGAACCAAAAGAAATGGTTTGATGGGATGAGTGGTAATAGAATAATTAACATAATTCAGTCATTGTTATGAGAATTGGTTACTTTTCATCAGGAAATTTAGGGTTTGAAACTTTAATACAACTAAAAATAAAACCCAAGATAATTTTCACAGATAACAAATCCTTGGATTTACAACAATACGCTAAATCAAACAACACACTTATTTATGTTGGGAAACCTAATACAGAGCAAGCAGAACAACTTCTTAATAAAGTTAAATTAGATTTAATTATTTCTGTAAATTATATATTTATTCTGAAGGAGAATATTTTTAAATTCCCAACACTAGGGTCAATCAATTTACACGGGTCGTTACTACCTAAATATAGAGGTAGAACGCCACATGTTTGGGCAATTATAAATGGAGAGCAGATTACAGGTGTAACGGCGCATTTTATTGACGAGGGTTGTGATACAGGAGACATAATTGAGCAAAAAAAAATAGACATTTCACTCACTGATTCAGGACAAGACCTATTAGAAAAATATAAGTCTCTTTATCCTACAATTATTAAATTAGTTATTGAAAAACTTCAAAAAGGGAATTTTAAAAGAATTACTCAGGACAACTCTAAGGCAAGTTATTTTGGCAAACGAACTCCAAAGGATGGAATAATTAATTGGCATAAGAAATCTGATGATATTTATAATTGGGTGCGCGCACAATCAATGCCTTATCCTGGGGCTTTCAGCTTTTATAATAAAGAAAAGTTGATAATCGACTGGGTAAAAACAAGGGAGTACGAGGGTAATGAAGCTCCTGGAACAATACTTAGCACCAACCCATTAATGGTCAAAAGTGGTGATGGGGCTATAATAATTGAAAAAATAAGAGACAATAAATCATTAGACTTTGAAATAAATAGCATTTTACAAAATGAAGAAATTTAAGATCGGTAATTTCACAATAGGCGGTGAAAAAACATTTATAATAGCCGAGCTTTCAGCCAACCATAATGGTAACATTGAAATTGCTAAGAAAACGATACATGCAGCTAAAGAAGCGGGTGCAGACTGTATTAAATTACAAACCTACACAGCGGATACAATCACTTTAAACTGCGAAAAAGAAGATTTTCTTATAAAAGGAACTATCTGGGAAGGAAAAAGACTTTATGAGCTTTATAAAGAAGCTTACACTCCTTGGGAGTGGCACGAAGAATTAATTCATGAAGCAAGTCTTGTTGGACTTGAGTGCTTTTCCTCGCCTTTTGATTTCTCGGCTGTAGACTTTTTAGAAAATTTTAATGTTCCTGCCTATAAAATAGCATCCTTTGAAATAACAGACATTCCTCTTATCCGTTATGTTGCCAAGAAAGGAAAGCCAATTATTATTTCAACAGGGGTTGCTAGCAAGGAAGATATAATTCTGGCATTACAAACCTGCAGACAAGAGGGAAATAACGAAATAGCACTTCTTAAATGCACATCAAGCTACCCAGCACCAATTGAGGATGCCAATTTGAATACTATGGTTTCATTCAAAAGGGATTTTAATACTCAAATTGGCTTATCAGATCATACTTTAGGAAATGTTGTTCCCATTAGCTCTGTAGCCATGGGTGGAAAAATTATTGAAAAGCATTTTATTTTAGACAGAAAATTGGGTGGCCCTGACGCAGAATTTTCTTTAACCCCCCAAGAATTTAAAGAAATGGTAGATCAAGTTCGATTAACAGAAAAAGCTATCGGAAAAGATGACTATCCTGTTACGGAAAAGATGGAAGAAGGCAAACAATTTGCTAGATCATTATATTTTTCTAATGATTTAAAAAAAGGTGAAACGATTTCCACCAAAGATATTCGTAGTGTCAGACCTGGCTATGGCTTACATCCCAAATATTTTGATGAAATACTTGGTAAAAAAGTAATTGAAAATGTTGAAAAAGGAGATCGAGTAAATTTTGATATCATTAAATGAAATAAAAATGAAAAGAATTCTAATTACAGGAGGAGCAGGTTTTGTAGGCTCACATCTATGTGAAAGACTACTCAATGAGAACAATGAGGTGCTATGTCTAGACAACTACTTTACTGGAAACAAAAAAAACATTAAAAACTTTCTTGACAACATCAATTTTGAATTGATTAGACACGATATATGTGAACCATATTATGCGGAAGTGGACGAAATTTATAACTTGGCCTGCCCAGCTTCACCTGTGCATTATCAGTATAATCCTATAAAGACTTTAAAAACCTCAGTATTAGGGGCAACAAACACCTTGGGGTTAGCAAAAAGGGTAGGCGCAAAAATACTTCAAGCTAGCACTAGTGAAGTTTATGGGGATCCTTCAGTTCATCCTCAAACAGAAGATTATTGGGGAAACGTGAATCCTGTAGGCATAAGATCCTGCTATGATGAAGGGAAAAGGTGTGCAGAGACACTTTTCATGGATTACTACAGACAAAATAAAGTTAAGGTTAAAATAATCAGAATTTTTAATACTTATGGTCCCAAGATGGACACCGACGATGGTCGTGTAGTTTCAAACTTTATTACTCAAGCACTAAAAGGAGAGGAGATTACTATATATGGAGACGGAACTCAAACAAGATCTTTTCAGTACGTAGATGATTTAATTGAAGGTATGCTAAGAATGATGACTACAGAAGATGATTTTACTGGACCCATTAATTTGGGAAACCCTCATGAATTTTCAATGATTGAATTAGCAAAAACAATTATTGAAATTACAGCGTCAAAGTCGAAAATATCATTTCACCCCCTACCACAGGATGACCCAAAACAAAGGAAGCCAAACATAGACTTAGCACATGAAAAGCTAAGTGGCTGGAAGCCTAAAACCCAACTTGTCGAGGGTCTTACAAAAACAATAAAACACTTTGAAAATTTAATTTAGTTTGACAATTCAAGAAATAAAAAAAGTTTCGAATTACTTGATTTCAAGTGTATTTGCTCAGGGAAGTTATTTAATAGTTGCATTCATTGTCATAAGATTCTTAGACGAGAAAACATTTACAGACATTGAGATTTATACTATTTACACTCAATTAATTTTTGCCGTTTTCAGTCTTAATTTGCCGGGAGCGATTTTAAAATTCAAATCAACTTATTCAAGCAAAGAGCTCTTCCTTAAGTTTTCATCAAATATTTTCTTTTTTGGAATTATTTCATCAATAGCTGTATTAATTACAACGATTATTGTTTTAAACTCTCCCAACTTTATCAAAAACTTTACCTTAAACCCTAAACTTTTTTGGCTTCTTCCAATCTCTTTTTTATTTTATTATTTTAATTATTGGATTCAATACTATTTGACCAGTATTTCAGAAGATAGGAAGTTTAGAAACCATCAAATATTTTCTGGAGTTTCAAAGGTTATATCAGTTGTTCTACTGCTTTTTATTTTCGATGAGATTGATGCAGAAACGAAGATTTCTTTAGAGTTGCTTTTTCTTTTCCTAATTCTCCTACTTACTCTAAAAAGGATAAAAGTTAAACGGCCAAACAAATTTTTTAAAAAAGAAATAAAAAAGGCAGCAATTTTTTCTGCACCATTAATTATGTATTCTTTGTTTAATAATTTATTGAATTATTCCGACCAACTTTTCATTTCATCGTACTTTTCAATTAGTGATCTTGCAGAGTATAGCGCATCATATAAAATAGCTACTATAATATTAATTTTATACATAGCATTAAATAATTATTATTCAGTTTCATTTTACGACAACTACAAAAACAGACTTTCAGTGCTTAGAGAAAGCAGAAATTTAATCTTTATAATATCTGCTTCCACAACTTTAGCAATTATATTAAGTGAAGAAATTTTAAAAATATTTACGGGGTGGAGTGGAGAAAAACTACTTAGAAGTGTGAAGATTAATCAGCTGGTATTGGTAGCATATTATACTTACACATTTTTTCTTTTATATAGCAGGAATTTATATTGCCAAGGTAAAAGTTTAAAAATTAGTTTAATGGTAATATTAACAGCCCTAATAAACATCATCTTAAACGCATTTTTTTTGAAAAGCCAAGGAGTTTTTTTTGCAGCTATAACTACAACAATTTCTTTTTTAATAGCTTCAATTGCTTCGATTATTATGTACTACATGGAAGATAAACAATTTTCAACCCACCTTATAAAATACCATTTAGCAGGTTTTTTTGCTGTTTTAATTTCATACCTTGTATTTTAGATATTTGACACTCAACAAAAGTGAAAACTAAATTACCTCTCCAGCACAGCATTTTAATCTATTTTGGGCTTGCATTAGTTTTTAACTTACAAATAATTAACTATTTTTTTGAATTTAACGAAGGGGTGGTTCGGGGTGGCGAAAGTCTTAGGCAAGTTTTAAAATTTATATCAATTTCAATGATATATATTTTTATTGTTAAACCCAACAAATATATCTTCAAAAAAAACATACTTGCCTTAGGGTTTTTTTCTATAGCACTGATATTAATTCTAATAAGAATACCCTTTTTTGAGTCAAGAGACTGGCTGTTCATTAATAATTTTTTAGCGGTACCTATACTTATGGGGTCTACAGCTAAATTTAATTTTAAGGCAATTGATCAAACGCTATTAGTTTCTTTTTTCTTGTGGGTTTCTTTAGACTTCTACAATCTACAAAACAGTAATACCATATGGGGCAATAAAGCCTTTATTGGAGGTGTTGGCAACCCCAGTTCATATGGACTTATATTAATTTATTTATATGAGGTTTCAATTAAAAACCTGAGCCATAATAAAATTACTAAGAGAGTTTTAAAAGCATTAATTTTCATAAACTTGATAATGACTCAAGCATTAATGCCAATTTTAATATTTCTTTACCTAAGATTTTTAAGAAAAGGCAAACAACTTTTTTTTGTTTTCATCTCATCAATAATTATAATATATAATCTCGAAACGGTACTTTTTTATATGCCTGGATACCATTGGAAACTAAAATTAGAATCGTTATTATTTTTTTTAAATTCATCAGACACCTTGGGCAGTTCTGCTAGCATATTAACTAGGATTGATTTTCTTGAGGACTTATTTATATTATTCGAGAATCCTAAAAGCTTTTTTATTGGCAACATCAATAACTCATTTTACAATTCAGGAGATAGTCAGTATGTCACATACGCAACCAGCTTTGGGGTTCTTCTTTTTTTAATTTTTCTATGTTTTATTGTCAAATTAGTTAGGGATTCATATAAAACAAAATATTTTAATTTTTTTATTGCGTTAAGCTTAATTTTGGTTACAAACAGAATACTAGATTATTGGCCAATTCCGATTTTAATTTATTTAACAATTAATAGGTTTTACTATGAACGTCGCAATAGTTAATACGTACTCATACAGACCTCACAATGAGCATTTAATTTTCTTAAAGAGCTTGTTAGACAAAACAAACAACAACGTGTTTTTGGTTGGTTGCAATGGAGGGGCTACGTCTTGCAATACCTTGATTACAAAAAAAATCAAAAATTCTTCAAAACTTACATGTTTGATTTGCAAAGAATTTGGATTAAAAGCTTTTCACAATCTAGACCACAAAGTTTCTCCAAAACCAATCAAGGATTTAAATAAATTAGATTCAGAAATTCCACTATCAACATTATTCACGTCTTCAAGAGCCGAAACGCCGAATGAAGTGAAAAACATTAAATCAAGCCCACATTATAGCACCCTTTTGGAGTCTACAAATGCTATGAGGTATAATTTTCAAGAATTTATTCAAAAACAAAATATAGATTTTGTTTTTGGTTTTAATGGAAGAATGGATTTAATGCGAGCAATAAGGTTTGCTTGTCGGGATTTAAAAATCCCTTTTATTGGTGTTGAAAGACCCTGGTTTGGGAAAGGGATGTTACTTACACCAAACGAGGGTCCATTAGGGACGGAGAGCTTAACAAAAATTTGGAACCAATTCAAAAACAAACCACTAACAAGCAACCAAATTGATAGGGCTTTATTGCCTGTAGCTAAGAGGAAGTTAAAATCAGTTCAATCTGAATTTATGTCCTTCAATGACAAGCATATCGAAACTGAGTGGAAAAAAATAAATCCAAATTCAAAGGCTAAAGTATTATTTCTTCCCTCAAGTAGAATGGAACATTTAAGTGAGTTCCAAAGAAAAAATAATGAGTGGGATCACCCTTTAGAAGGTTTAACTTATTTATTTTCGAATGGTACTATTAATAAAAATGATATAATTATTCGGTTTCATCCTATATGGGCTAAAAACATTTTTGGAAAGGATGCAAAAAACTGTATTGACTATTACAAGGCCTACTGCAGAAAGCATGGAATTAGCTATGTTTCGGAAGACTCAAACATTTTAACCGCTTCATTGATTGAGGAATCAGATGTTGTAGTTCTCAATGGAGGATCTGCTTTTTTTGAAGCATCAGTTTTAGGTAAGCCTATAATAAGCCTGTCACGATCTTTTTATGACTCATCGGGTTATCAAAAAAACATTTTTTCAAAATTTGAGGCTAACAAATTAAAAATAGATAAGTTGCTGAATTTAAGTAAAGAAGAACCAATTCGAGTCGCAATACGATTTCTATATTGCTTTCAATTTAGATATCATCAACTTATTGAAGAAGTTTTTCATAAATCTGCTAAAAAAGCCATCTTTAGGATCACAGAAAAAGGAGTGAAAACAATACAGTCAATTATTAATAACGGAACAATTGAAGCTTACGACAGTTTGTATGCATCTTCATTAAATGATGAGAACAAGATTATTGAAAGTATAAAGGCTGGGAACATAAAATGGACTGAAGTTAGTGGCGAGGAATTGGATTTAAATCAATTCTTTAGTATAAAACGTAACAACAAGATTAAAGAAATAATTTCTGGAATCTTATGAAAAATGAAGAGCTTGTTTCGGTTATAATTCCCACATACAACGCTGAAAATTATATTAATAGCACAATAGACTCTATAATTGGACAAACGTATAAACATATAGAAATTATTGTTGTAGATGACAAATCAACAGATCAAACAGAAGGGCAGCTGAAAGATTATATAAAAACCAATAAGATATCATTTTATAAATTAGAAGAAAATACTGGGGGCCCTGCAGCACCTAGAAACTTTGGAATAAGCAAAGCAAAAGGTAAATGGTTAGCATTTTGTGATTCAGATGATATTTGGCATCCCAAAAAAACACAAATACAATTAGAAAGTATGTATTTAAATAAATGCGAATTTTCTTGCACTAAAAAGCAAAACTTTATTAATGAGCTTAAAATTAATTTTAGCTTATTTATAAAGTCATCAATTTTTAAAATATCTTATAACCGATTATTATTAAAAGACTTCATTCCGACTTCTAGTGTTATAATAGAAAAAAAAATAATTGGGGATTTAAAATTTGATGAGTCAAAAAAAATGATTTCAGTAGAAGACTATCTTTTTTGGCTGAACATCATGAAAAACTCGCTAAAACCATGTGTTCGAATAAATCAAAAACTAATATTTTACCGTATTTCATCTGAACAAATTTCAAGAAATAAAATCAAAAGAATACCGCAGTTTGTTCATATGTTCTCAACCCATTTTGAAAATCAAAAATGGATTATTAAAATGCTAAAAGCTCTAATTTTTACGTTTACTCATTATTATATTTCTCTAATTGAAAAACTAATTGACCATGAATAAAAAAACCACAATACTCCTAGGCTTAAATGAACTCAACTTTGACTTTATCAAGTATTATATTAAAAACGGAGATTTACCAAATTTTAAAAAACTGTTCGAGAATTTTAAAGTTGTTGAAACCACTTCTGAAAATAAACATGAATTACTTGAACCTTGGATTCAATGGGCCACTGTTCATACTGGAAAATCATTTAAGGAACATAAAATATTTAGGCTTGGGGACATAACGAAAACAAATGAAAATCAAATATTTGAGTATTTAGAATCAAAAGGTAAAACAGTCGGAGCTGTATCGCCTTTCAACGCCAAAAACAATCTTAATAATCCTAAATTTTTTATTCCCGACCCATGGACTATCACAAAAGTAAGTGGTAATTGGTTTATAAAATCTCTGTATAACTCTATTCACCAAAGTGTAAATGACAATGCAAGCGGCAAGTTAAGTATAGGCACTCTATTAACGCTAGCTACCGGACTGCTTCGTGTCGTTCCAATAAAGAAATATCCCAAATACATTAAACTATTTTCCCAAAGAAAAAATTCTGGTATAAAAGCTGTAATATTAGATTTATTATTGTCGGATACTTTTATATTCTTATATAAAAAGCATAAACCGGATTTTTCAAATTTATTTTTAAATTCAGGAGCCCACATACAACACCATTACTTATTTAACTCAGCAGCCTACAAAGGAAGTTTAACAAATCCAGAATGGTATTGTAAAAAAGGTTTTGACCCTTTGATTGTTTTACTCAAACAGTATGACGATTTAATTGGACAATTATTAAGATCAGACATTAATCTTTTTTTAGCAACAGGACTTCATCAACAACCCCATAAAAACCTAACGTTTTATTGGAGAATAAATAAGCATAATGAATTTGTAAGTAGTTTAAAAATAAAAGGAGTAAAAGAAGTACTTCCAAGAATGTCAAGAGACTTTTTGATTGAGTTTAGTTCTGATCAAACCGCTAAGAAAGCGGAAGAAATTTTAAATTCAGTCATAATGGAGAAAGACAAAGCAAAGGTTTTTAACATTGATAACCGAGGATCGAGTTTGTTTGTTGAGTTAATATATAGCTCAGACATCAGGGATGGAGATAGTATAAGATCAACTGTAGACAAAGAATTGTCGATTACTAATTTCAAAAAGCATATAAGTTTTGTAGCTATCAAAAATGGAGAACACAATGGAATAGGGTATTTCGTATATAATCCCAATAATATAAATAAAGTAAAAAAGTCAAAAATTGAGCTAAAGAAAGTTCGTGGAATAATAGAGCAAACTGTACTTTCTTAGTCTTTTTTTAGAGGCTTCATTTTATTTTTGAAGTAAGCTTTTGGGATGTAAATTTTTTAGCTTTGTTTTATATCTTTTATAATTATAAAATAAAAAAGCATACACAAAGGAGCTTCATATATACCGCCTGCAAAACAAGCAACTATGATAGGAATGCTCAAAGCCCAATGTGAGATTGTTTTATATAAAAAAGAGCTCTTTAGAAACAACCCGATTGTTCCGAAATAAATTAGTAAATCCAATGGCATCATTTCAATACGCCTTCTAAACCTGATTTCACTACCAAAGAAAAGATCAAAAAAATTAAGGTTTTGATTAATTTCAGACCAAATACTTTCAACCATTTCGTTTCTTAAAGAAGAAATCACCCCCCACACTCCGTGATTGGTGTATACTTTCTCCCAAAAGGGAATAAAACCCACTACAATAGGCATCCATACAGGAGCAGAAAAAATCCCCACCACACTACTTATTAGAATAATTGTCCGAAGCAAAGTAGTTTTAACGATCATAAGCATAAAAATTAGTAATAGATACAATATCCCAGCTTTTTGTCCCAGTAACAACAATGCCGATACAAATAGAAAAACACTCACCCAATCTTTATGCTCTTTCTGCAGTAGGTAAATTAAAAGAATCCCATAAGAAGCACAATGAAAGGTTAAGTGCCACAACAACCCGCTATACCCCCATCGACCAGACAATGGATAACTTTCAAAAAGAGAAACACCAAACACTGCTCCAGAGACGATGAAAACAGCATTGATTGTTAAAAAAACACGTAGTTGATTAACAAAAACACCCCCATAGTGATTTGCATTTTTTAACACCGACCAAACCCCCCAAAACAACAAGGGCATTGTGAATTTTGCCGTATAGTAGCCTTGACTTTTGGTAAGGCTTTCCATAAGACTATAATCAGGGTTACCCCAAGCAAATCGAAATTCGTTAATCAAGAATATAAGCACGATACCACCCCAACACCAAAACACATAACGGGGTATTTTTCTTCGTAACAACCAAGCACTAATAAGGATAAATCCATAAGCTAACCCAAATAAAACCCCTTCACCAATTTTAAGCTCTGTCCATCGGTCATCCAAATACACATAGGATAATTTTTGTAAAAAACGATTTAGCAAAAAATAGCTTGTTAGTGCCACTAATAACCAATAATAAAACCGCGCACTTTCAAACACATTCATTCTTGCACTATGGATAAATCGTTGTAGCATCTATTGTAAAACGTTTAACTAGTTCAACTATTGTTGTGTTTTAGGACAACCTTATTGGGTCTAACAGGAGGGGAGCTTGTACCACCCCACTCCAAAACCTCTTGGTTTGGAAACAACCGCCTTGCCAAATCCAGCCACGTCATCACCTCACTGCCACAATAATGTGAAATGCCTTTTACGAGCTGTTGGTTGGCAATTCCAGTGAGCAAATGGGCAGCCAAGTCTTCTGCAGGGGTTGGACACCCCTTTTGGTCTGCTGTGACTTGTAGTGTTTTTCCAGCATCGAGCTGGGCTTGGAGTTTGGTGTAAAAGTTATTCCCATATTGAGAATACAACCAAGATGTGCGCACAACCGAATACGTACCGCCAACCGCCCGTATGGCCTGTTCACCAGCCAACTTACTTGCACCATACACATTCAAGGGGTTGGGCGTATCGGATGGGGTGTAAGGCCCGTCCAAAGTGCCATCAAACACATAATCGGTTGAAATGTGTACAAGCCAGCACCTATGTTGTTTGCAGGCTTTGGCAAGGGTTTCAACCGCTGTGGAATTAATCTTATAGGCGAGCTCTTTATTGGATTCCGCACCATCTACATTAGTATAGGCAGCAGCGTTGATACACACATCAAAGGATTGTGTGGCAAACACTTTGTTTACCTCCTCGGCATTGGTAATGTCTAGTGCATTTTTGTCCTTAAAGATGAGGTCAAGATTAGAATCTTTTACGGCACCTTGTAAGGCAAGCCCCAACTGCCCATAGGCGCCAGTTACCAATACCCGCTTCATGGGTTAAGATCTTTAAGAAAGGGAAGTTTTTGATCTTTTTCAGACAGTTTGGGATTGTCCACTTGCCAGTCAACACCCAAGTCAGGGTCGTTGTAGCGAATCCCACTTTCGGTTTGTGATTTGTAGGGCGCATCAACCTTGTATTGCACAATCGCTCGTTCACTCAGCACGCTATACCCATGAGCAAACCCCTTTGGTAAAAACAATTGGGTTTGGTTGTCTGCAGAAAGCTCCACACCAAACCATTCTCCATAACTTGGAGAGTCTGCGCGGAGGTCAACGGCTACATCATAGATACGTCCTTGCACGACCCGAATCAGTTTGGCCTGTCCATGAGGCTCTATTTGCAGATGTAAGCCCCGAACAACACCCTGATGAGAAACGACCTCATTGTCTTGTATAAAATCGATTGAAAGGCCGGTTTGTTCTGCAAAAACAACTTTTTGAAAACTTTCGACAAATTGCCCTCGCGAATCGGTGTGCACCTTGGGCGTAAGCAACCAACTGCCTGTGATGGGTCCTGGCTTACTGTTCATCGATCCACCGTTTTAGATATTTACCATATTCCGCATCCTTATAGTTTAAGGCGAGTGCTTTGAGTTGGGGAAGATCGATAAATCCTTCTTTGTAAGCTGCTAGTTCAGGAGAGCCTACCAATACCCCTTGTCGACTTTGAATGGCTTCGACAAAGACATGGGCTTTGGATAAACTTTGTACGGTTCCGGTATCCAGCCAAGCGGTGCCTTGTTCTAGGATTGCAACACGCAGGGAATCTTCTTTCCAATAGGCATTGTGAATGTCTGTGATTTCAAGTTCGTCTCTGGCACTCGGTTTGACTTGCTTTGCCTTTTCTACTACAGTATGATCAAAGAAATAAAGACCAGGAATCGCGAGGTTGGATTTTGGGGTTTTAGGTTTTTCTTCAATGGACTTAACGTTTCCCTCAGCATCGAGCTCCACGATCCCATAACGCTCAGGGTTTTGTACATGCGTACCAAAAATCAGACCCCCTGTAAAACCAGCAGAAGGACTTTGTTTTTGGATGGCACTACCGTAAAATAGATTGTCTCCTAAGATTAAAGCAACCGAGTCTGTTCCAATAAAATCAGCTCCAATCAAAAAGGCTTCTGCTAGGCCGTTTGGTTTTGGCTGAACAGCATAGGAAAATGAACACCCCAACGAACTCCCGTCACCCAAAAGGGCTTGAAAGCTGTCTTTATCTTTTGGGGTCGTGACGATCAAAACCTTTGAAATCCCTAGAGAAAGCAGCGTGGACAAGGGGTAGTACACCATCGGCTTGTCGTAAACAGGCAATAGCTGCTTACTCACTGTTTTTGTCATCGGGTATAAGCGTGAGCCCGTTCCACCAGCAAGGAGTATTCCTTTCATATTTTATCTAGATAAGCGGCGATGGTTTTTTCAATTCCCGCCTTCCAATTTGTTTTTGGAGACCAGCCCAATGTTGATTCTAGTTTGCTTGGATCAATCGCATAGCGAAAGTCATGCCCTGGGCGGTCAGTCACAAAAGTAATCAACTTTTCGGCAGTGCCGAGACCTTGACCAACCCGACGATCATAAGCCTGACAAAGCGCCTTGGCCACCTCGAGGTTTGATTGTTCACAACGCCCTCCAACAAGGTAAGTTTCACCCAATTTGCCATGATGAAAAATGACATCCATAGCCAACACATGATCCTCTACATAGAGCCAGTCTCTCACATTCGACCCATCACCATAAAGAGGAAGAGGCTTATTTTGTTGGAGGTGTGATATCAAGGTGGGAATCAATTTTTCAGTATGTTGATCAGGGCCATAGTTGTTGCTGCAATTGGAGATCACATAGGGCAAGCCATAGGTTTCGCCATAAGCTCGTACCATATGGTCCGCACTTGCTTTAGAAGCCGCATATGGTGATCGGGGTTGATAAGGGTTTTGTTCTGTAAAGACACCTTCTTTTCCCAAAGACCCATAGACCTCATCGGTGCTGATGTGATAGAATCGATGATTTGTTCCTTTTTTCCAATGCGCACGACAGGCATTGAGCAGGTTCATCGTACCGATGACATTGGTTTCGGCAAAGGGCACAGGACCTTCAATAGAGCGATCAACATGTGACTCGGCTGCAAGATGAATAATGGCTTCGATTTGATGCGCTGAAAACAGACTGTCAAGTACAGTTGCATCATTGATGTTCCCCTCCACAAACTGATAATTTGAGGCATCTTTTACGTCATCCAAACGCGACAAATCGGCGGCATAAGTCAGCGCATCCAGATTTATAAGAGTATAATCGGGATAGCTTTTGACAAGATGCCGAATCATATGAGACCCAATAAATCCCGCTCCACCTGTAACTAATATGGTCATACGTTCAATAGATAACGAAAGAGTTGCTTCAAAAGTACAAATCATTTTTTGAGCAGGTAGTATGCAATTTTTTACTTTTGCCAGCGTTTAATCATTGTATAACACCAACCATACCCTATTTGGAATCTCTACTCAAGCGGAGTTTTGACGTATTGTTTGCCTTGGCACTTCTGTTTTTGGTCATGTCATGGCTTGTACCCGTATTGTGGGTATTGAATCTTTTTATCGGCGGAGGCTCATTGTTTTTTAGCCATCAGCGCGAAGGGAAAGGCCGTAAGTTGTTTTGGTGTTACAAGTTTAGAACATTTCCCAAAAATGCCGCCCACCCAAACCCAGGAGAACCGACAATCACGCCAATTACTTGGTTGGGCACTTTGCTTCGCAATTCGGGTGTCGATGAACTTCCACAAGTCCTGAATATCATAAAAGGGGAAATGTCTGTTGTCGGCCCTCGACCACATCTGCCAGAATATAACGCTTATTATCAGCGTGTAGTCGGACAAGAGGAGATGGATAAACGTCACAACGCGCTACCAGGGCTGACAGGACTGGCCCAAATCCGAGGATACCGCGGGGACACACCCAATAATGCGTCCATTCATAACCGAATCAATAGTGACATTGAATATATCAACAGGCAATCTTTCTTTTTAGACCTTGAAATCATTATCATTTCATTATGGATGTTGATCCGTGCTGCATTTCGGCGAATTTTTAATTAATCAACCGCCAATCTGCAAGCGACAAATTCCTATTTTTGCCAAAAACAAGCATGAAGGTACTTCTATTGGGAAGCGGTGGTCGTGAATACACATTCTGTCACCAATTGGCAAAAAGCCCACACCAACCACAGTTATTTATTGCGCCTGGCAATGCGGGAACCGCACAGTTTGGCACAAACATCGATGTGTCACCAACAAATTTTAAAGGGCTTAAGCAAGCGGCTTTAACACATCAAATCGAACTGGTTATTGTTGGTCCTGAAGTTCCATTGGTGGAAGGAGTGGTTGATTTTTTTGCGACCGATCAAGACCTATCTCATATTCCTGTAATTGGACCTTCCAAAAAGGGTGCAGAGCTTGAAGGGAGTAAAGAGTTTGCCAAGGCCTTTATGCAACGTCACAACATTCCCACTGCCGCTTATAAAAGTTTTACCAAAGACACACTTGCGGAAGGGCTTGCCTATCTAGAAAGCGTCACACCTCCCTATGTACTTAAAGCCGATGGCTTGGCAGCGGGTAAGGGCGTGGTCATTCTCAATGAGCTTGTGGATGCCAAAGCTGAACTCACCGCCATGCTTGCAGATGCGAAGTTTGGAGAAGCCAGTCATAAGGTGGTGATTGAAGAGTTTTTGGATGGGATTGAGTTGTCGTGTTTTGTCCTGACCGATGGCAAGTCCTATAAAATCCTGCCCATGGCTAAGGATTACAAACGCATAGGCGAGGGAGACACAGGACTCAACACAGGAGGTATGGGTGCTGTTTCACCCGTACCTTTTGCCGAGGAGACCTTTGTGCAAAAGATCAAAGACCAAGTTGTAGCGCCAACCATGCGCGGACTCCAGCAAGACGGAATTCCCTATGTCGGTTTTGTCTTTATTGGGCTGATCAAAGTTGGAGAAAATCCCAAAGTGATCGAGTATAATGTGCGGATGGGCGACCCCGAAACCCAAGTGGTACTGCCACGGATCCAAAATGACTTATTTGAATTGCTACAAGCCACAGCTTCTGGAACGCTCGATAGCATAAAGCTGTCGATAGACAAGCGCTCTGTTTCTACTATAGTAGCGGTTTCAGGGGGTTACCCTGAAAGCTATGAAAAAGGGAAGGCGATTCATGGGATTGACCCAAGTGATTTTGTTGTCCATGCGGGAACAGCAATGGTTGATAAGGAATTGGTTACAAGTGGAGGACGAGTCTTATCCGCAACGGGCGTTGGTGCGGATCACAACCAAGCCATCGCACAGAGCTATCAGGCCTTGTCCAAGATTGATTTTGAAGGCATATACTACCGAAAAGATATCGGCTTCGACTTATAGAAAGGAATGGGAAGTGGAGTCTGTATCCTCTTCGCCGCTATCACTGAATTTTTTGAGTTGGCCAATCCAATAAGATAAAGCAGCAAACCCAATCGCCAAAAACACCCAGTTGATACCATTGGCCAAAAACCAACTTGTGAGTTCGAGCTCACGCAGGAGGTTGAGGGGTATAAATAAAATTTCTTGAAACAAATAAGCAATCGCTTCGAAAAAAGACTTCATCTTCTCAGTGTTTGGTGGTACAAAAATAAGGCATAGGGGCATGAGATACAACCCAGTCTCTTATATTTGTCAAAAAATCAAATGAAGAGCGCGGCGGCCTATTCAATTTTTGAACAAAGTGTTAAGGACTATCACGTGTTGGATCTTATAGATCAGCCCTACAACAACCCTTATCCAGCCGACTCGGTCGAACACCTGATGTATCGAAAAAACTGGATCGACACCATACAATGGCATTACGAGGATCTGATTCGTGACCCCAACATCAACCCTGTTGAAGCGCTTGCACTCAAACGAAAAATCGATGCATCCAATCAAGATCGCACGGATACTGTTGAATATATCGACAGCTATTTCCTCGATCAATACAGCAGCGTGACCCCACAAGCCGATGCAACCAGCAACACCGAAAGTCCAGCATGGGCATATGATCGCTTGTCGATATTATCACTCAAAATTTATCATATGCTTGAGGAAAGTGAACGTAGTACTGCCTCGGCATCTCATCGCCAGCAGTGTGCCGATAAGCTATCCGTATTACAAACACAACGTGAAGACCTTTCCCTCGCTATTGACCAATTGCTCGACGACCTTTCTACAGGACGCAAGACCATGAAGGTCTATAAGCAAATGAAAATGTACAATGACGAGGCGCTCAACCCAGTGCTCTACAGTTCAAAATCCGATTAGGTGACCAAGCCAAAACATCTCATGATTTTTCGCTTCTCAGCGATGGGAGATGTGGCGATGTTGGTACCTGTATTGCGATGTTTATACGCCCAAAACCAGAAGATTCAGATCACATTAGTTACACGAGATCGTTTTGCGCCGATCTTTAAGGAGTTTAGCGAACTCCAGCTGATGACACCTGATTTTGCAGGAACACACAAGGGGCTTAAAGGCCTTTATCGGCTGTATAAAGAGCTCAAACAAACCAAGCCCCACCGCATAGCCGACATCCATCACAATCTGCGCAGCCGCATACTACGGTTGTTTTTTAGACTGTCATTTACCCGGATTAAAGCCATTGATAAAGGCTATACCGAGCGCAAACGACTGACCCATCCGACCAAAAAAACACTGAAACCCCTCACCCCACAGCACTATCGTTACGTGGAGGTGTTTTCCCGTTTGGGCTTTGCACTTGATGTTGATAAGCACGAGTTTCCCATTAAGCCGGGGCTACCAAAATCGAGTTTGAACATCGACCTTCCAGCCGACAAAAAATGGATTGGGATTGCCCCCTTTGCTGCCCACCCTGGCAAAGTATATCCCCTCGACTTGATGCAAAAGGTGGTGGGTTACCTTCAACAAGAACATTCGGTTTTTCTGTTTGGTCATGGTCCCAAGGAAGCTGCGCAAATCCACGTTTGGGCCAAGGCCTATCCCCATGTGATTCCGCATGCGTTGGAGATGCCTTTTTCGGATCAGCTCGATCTCATTGCAAACCTTGATGCCATGATTTCTATGGATTCAGCCAATGGCCATTTGGCAGCCAATTTTGGGGTGCCAGTCATAACACTGTGGGGGATGACACATCCCTTTTTAGGATTTTCCGCATTTGATCAAAATAACCACCTCCTCGTTGATCGAGAAAAGTTTCCAAAAGTACCTACCTCGGCCTATGGCAAAACGGTGCCCAAAGGATATCGAGACGCCATGCGTACCATTGCGCCTGAAGAGGTCATTGAAATGGTCTTGGAAAAAATCTAGCTATACATCATCAAAGTCAACGATGACCCGCTCAGTTGTACAACTGGCCTGACAGGTCAATACAAGGCCTTCAGCCACCTCACTGTCGGAAAGAATCTGATTACTGGCCATACTGACCTTACCTTCTTTCACACGCCCAATACAGCTTCCACAAACCCCTCCTTGGCAGGAATAAGGGGGATCGATACCGGCATCGATGGCAGCTTCCAATATGGTCTTGCTTGCAGCGGCAGAAAACGGATGTGTTTCATCGTCTAATACGACTTCATAATCTACGAGACCCTCCACCGAACGGTCGATTTCACCACTTCCGGTGAAGTGCTCCACATGAATACTTTCATCACGCACTCCTGAGTCGGAGAGTGCTTGTACCGACGATTCAATCATTCCAGTAGGGCCACACACATAAAAATCATCAAAGTCCAATTGACTAAACAAGGTGTTTCGCACATAGTTGATGTGAGACATGTCGATCCGGCCAAAAAGGGCATCAATCGTTTTCTTTCGACTGTAAACATGCACAATTTCAAAGCGTTGGCCGTATGCGGTTTGAAGGGTTTGTAATTCATCCGCAAACATCTTGTCTTCTTCCGATCGATTTCCATACACCAAGACCACTTTTCCTTCTGTTTCTTTGAGGGCTGTCTTGGCAATTGACAAAATAGGGGTTATCCCACTCCCTGCAGCCAACAACAAAAGAGTATTATTACCGTCGGGCTTATAGATAAAACGCCCCTCTGGAGTACCCACTTCAAGGGTGTCACCAACCTTGATTTGCGTATTGGCATAGTTGGAAAACAATCCGTTGGGAATGGCTTTGATCCCCACACGCAAAACCTCTTCGTGCGGTGCACTACAAAGCGAATAGGATCGCCGAACATCCTTGCCCTCAATGGTGTGAGACAAGGTAAGGTATTGCCCTGCCGTGTATGAAAAGGGTTGTGTAAGCTCTTTTGGCACGGAAAACGAAATGGCAACAGCATCATCAGTCAGACGCTGAACCTCCTTAACTTGTAAAGGGTGGAGTCCAGACATAGCAAATTTTTTTACAAACATATAAAAATGATATCTTTGGGAGTCCAAAAAAACCTGATGTTTCTTCGATTACTGCAACTACAATGGAAATCATATCGCCGCTCTGCTGCATTTACATCGGGGGTGATTACTTCTGTTTTTTACTTGTTTGGGATGCTGTATTTTATCGGCATGTTCACGCTTTTGGGCTATGGTAGTTTTTATTTATTAGATGAAGAAATGGGGGTTGACCCCTTGCGCTTTATCAATCAATATTTGATTTATGGAACTTCTTTTTGGGTTGTTTGGCGTTATTTTATTCAAAAAATGCCAGTACTAAATATTCAGGCCCTGTTGACCTTACCGATCAATGTGAATACCATTGTCCATTACGCACTCGGGCGAACGATATTTTCGTTTTTTAATGTCTCAAATGCGTTTTTCTTTATACCCTTTTCCGTTGTTTTGGTCAATAACGGATATCCATTTTCTCAGGTATTGAGCTGGCATTTGGCAATAGTAGCGATTGTCTTTTGCACCAACTATATCAATATCCTGATCAACGATCGCAATGATGTCTTTTATACGGTTGCGGTGATTTTGGTTTTGTTTGCCGTTTTTCAGCGTTATGATATTTTTGATGTCACGACCTATATGGGGCCAGTATTTGACAGATTTTACAACGATCCAATTTACACCTTGATTCCTTGGCTTATGTTGCTATTGCTTTACCGATCGACTTTTACTCATTTTAAGCGAAGAATGTATCTCGACGCAGGATTACAGGTTGTCAAAAAAGAGGCACAACAGATTCAATTGGGGTGGCTCAATCGTTTTGGACGTACGGCCATCTTTGTGAAAAACGACATCAAACTCATTTTGAGAAACAAACGCTCCAAAATGACGCTTTGGATTTCTCTGATGTTTTTATTTTACGGACTTCTGTTTTTTACAGATTCATCAGGGGGCTTATATGATAACCCTGTCTGGAAAATTTTTGCTGGAATTTTTGTCTCGGGTGGGTTTTTGTTCACCTTTGGGCAATATGTACCGAGTTGGGACAGCGCCTACTACCCTTTGATGATGAGCCAAAACATTGCCTATCGAGAATACCTGAACGCCAAGTGGTCTATGATTGCAATTACCACTGCTGTCAGCACCTTATTGGCGAGTTTTTATATGTTGTTTGGCTGGGATGTTTATGCTGCGATTCTCACAGGAGCGATTTATAATATTGGAATCAATGGATACTTGGTACTGCTTTCGGGAGCCTATATCAAAACCCCAATCGATTTGACATCGACCAAAAAACCCTTTGGCGACAAACAGGCCTTTAATGCAAAGACCTTGTTATTGACCTTACCAAAACTGTTTTTACCAATGGTTCTTTATTTTGTGGGGAGTCTCTTAGGAGGGGAGTGGGTTGGTTATATTACAGTCGCTTGCACAGGAATTTTCGGGTATTTCTTAAAAAACAAGGCCTTCGATTTGATAGAAACGCTGTATAAAACAGAAAAGTACAAAACCCTAAATGCATATAAACAAAGCACATGATTCGCATTGAACAATTGACAAAACACTACGGAGACACTACGGTTCTCAATATTCCCGAAATGGATATTCCCAAGGGTCAAGTTTTTGGACTTGTGGGAAACAACGGGGCAGGAAAAACAACCCTGTTCAGTCTGCTACTCGACTTGATTCAAGCTACGGAAGGCACAGTGACGATTGATCAGGTTGATGTGAGCACCTCAGAAGACTGGAAGACAAATACCGCGGCCTTTTTAGACGATAGTTTTTTAATTGGATATTTAACTCCTGAGGAGTATTTTTATTTTATAGGCGAATTGCGCAAGGTTTCAAAGGAGGAGATTGACGAATTACTGGCGGGGTATGCCGATTTTTTTAATGATGAGATTCTAAACAAAAAAAAATATATCCGTGACCTGTCGAAGGGAAATCAAAAGAAAGTCGGAGTGGTTGCAACCTTTATTGGCGCTCCCGAACTCTTGATTCTCGACGAACCCTTTGCCAATCTAGACCCCACAACACAAATTCGCCTTAAAGAGCTACTAACCGAAAAAGGAAAAGACACAAACACAACCATTCTGATTTCGAGCCATGACATCCAGCATGTGACAGAGGTTTGTGAACGCATAGCGGTTCTGGAGAAAGGGGAAATTGTTAAAGACCTACAAACCACTGCGAAAACGTTAAAAGAACTCGAGGCGTTTTTTACCAAATAAACAAGATGAACCCCATACCAAACCGTCAAAAAAAGAGTTTTATCTACATGAAACATGCGTTTTTTGTAGCGATTGTATTTCTTGTACTTGCCAGTTGTTCAACGCGCAAGGATCGAGCGGTAAACAGGGTCTATCACCAAACGACGACCAAATTTAATGTTCTTTTCAACGGACAGGAAGCCATTGCTGCTGGAATCGAAGCCGAAATCGCATCTCACCAACCCAATTTTTGGGAGCAGTTGCCCGTAGAACCCTTTCCTTTGGTGGATTTGTTCACCCTTAGCCCCAAAGAAAATGCCAATTTTTCAAGAGGGGAAGAAAAAGCGGTAATCGCTGTGCAAAAACACAGTATGCAGTTTGGAAACGAACAGCGCAACCAAGAAATTGACGAGGCTTATATGTTGCTCGGTAAGGCGCGCTATTACAACGGGAGATACCTCCAAGCCCTTGACGCTTTTAATTATATCATTGACCAGCTGCCAAACACAAGTAGTATAAATAAAGCCCAACTTTGGAAAGCCAAAGTCTTTATTCAGCTTTTACAAGAACAACGAGCCATTGCCATTTTTGAAGAATTGCTAACCAACCCCGAACTCACCCTAGCCGAATCAGCTGATGTCTCTGCCTATTTGGCAAAGGCACACCTTGCCCTCAACCAACCCCAACAAGCAATCAAACCACTTTACAACGCAGCCGCCTTTACAAAAGACAACAACACCCGTGCGCGATACTACTATCTTCTCGGACAATTGCATGACAAACTCGAACACCGAGACTCGGCTGCGGTTGCCTATCAAAGCGTAATTGACCTCAATCGACGGATTCCCCGAACCTATTGGATACATGCGAAACTAAATCAGTTAAACACCAGCCAATTGGACGAGAAAACCGTGCAGAAACAATACGGCAAGTTGACCAAAAACGAGGAAAACAAACGCTACTTGGACAAAATTCATTTTAGCCATGCGCTATACAGTTTGTCAACCAATGACACCCTTTCTGCCAAAGAGCTGATCAATGCAAGTTTGCGAACCAACACCAAAGACAAGACTTTAAAAGGGTTGGCTTACGAAACGATGGGGAATGTGTTTTTTGAAGAAAATCAATTTGTCCTCTCTGGGGCATATCTCGACAGCACCTTACAGGTTCTGCCACCCAAAACGCGTACATATCGAAAAATCAAACGCAAAAGAGATAAACTCAACGACATTATTGACTATGAGATCACTCGACAAACGACAGACAGCTTATTGGTTCTAATCGACAAAACACCAGAGGAGCAAACCGCAATATTTGAAGCCTATATCAAAGCCCTCAAAACAGCAGATTCACTTCAACTTGTCCAACAAGAACGACAACAGCAATTGGTTGCCAACACTTCTTTTTTTGACAGTGATTTTTATTTCTACAACCGATCGGCTCGGACTCGCGGAGAGAGTGAGTTTTATCGCATTTGGGGGAATATCAAAAAAACAGACAACTGGCGCTATTCGAGCTTGCAATCTGTTGCATTCACTCCAGATGAAAGTGTGCCTGAAGACGAAGTTGAGGAGGAACCACTTGACCCCCGCTATATCGTTGAAACCTATACAAGTCAGATTCCCCCACCCGAAGCCAATGACAGCTTGAGTCAAGTGCGCAATGCGGCCTATTTTGATGCAGGCCTGGCCTACAAAGAACAGTTTGGCGCGTACCCACAAGCCAAAGACCGACTGCAAACCCTCTTGTCTCTGGACACAGAATACAATTTGCCGTCTTTATACCATCTTTATCAAATCGAATTGGAAACTGGGGGAGACCAAGTCGAAACCTATAAAAACCGTATTATCACAGAATACCCAGACTCCCAGTATGCCATGATCCTTCAAAACCCAGAAGCTATGGAAGAAGCCCTGAGCCGTTTTGAGGAACGATACACGATGCTTGAAGACCGTTTTAAAATCCAAGCTTTCGAAGAGGTCATCGATGAGTGCTTTACGGCCATGCTCTCTTTACAAGATGAGGCCTTACGCTCGCGCTTTGCCTTGTTACGGGCTCATGCAATCGGCCGATTGGACGGCATGGCGGCCTATCAAACGGCCTTGTCTGAAGTCGCACTTTCGTTTCCCAACCAACAAGCAGGAGAGGAGGCGAGCAAACGACTTCTTAAACTTAAAAACCTGACCCCAACTCATGCTGAAGAAGGCGATCGTTATTTGGTTTATTTTGTATTTGATCGAAAAGATCACGACACGACAAAACGTATACAAACCAAAGTAAGTGGAACGATTTCTTCTCAGGGTCTCCAACGAACGGTAAGCGCAACGATTGATGTACTCGACAGACAAACCGAGCTGTTGGTGGTTCAGCGATTTACATCCCAAGACCAAGCGAATGACTATCGTGACAACTTGCTGAGAATTCACCCAGAATTGCGTAAAATCAAAAATTTTGTAGTTTTGACATCCGCTTTGCGAGACATTCTCATTTTCAAAAATGTAACCAAAGAATAAACGCAATGGTATTTAAAGCAAAACAAAAAATGGACAACTCTAGAAACAACATCAAAATCAATTTTATTGAGCCCAATACCAAGGTGATTGGAGAAATCCATTCCGAATCCGACTTTCGTATAGACGGAACCCTTGAGGGAACGGTACAAACCACTGGCCGTGTCGTTGTTGGTCAAGAAGGTAAAATTAAAGGTAAAATCATCTGTACAAACGCAGATATCATGGGGACATTTGAGGGAACAATCGAGGCATCTAATCTCCTATCTATCAAGGACGAAGGGGTGATCGATGGTAAAGTAATCGTCGGAAAATTGGCGGTAGAAGCAGGCGCAATGCTCAACGCACAGTGCTTGATGAAAAAAGCCATCAAATCCCTACAGCCCGTCGATGAAGAAAAATCCGAAAAAACCGCATAAACCCAACGCTTTCCGTTGGTTAGCCCTTACTGGCTATGCTGCCCAACTCGGGGTTACAATGTATGCTTCTGCTCGTCTAGGTCAATGGCTCGACCTCACCTATCAAACTGATCGGACTTGGACATTGATTTGTGTTTTGGCGGGTCTTTTCTTTTCCATAACCATTTTGTTGCAACAACTCAAAACGCTCAATCATGACTAAACCATTGCTCAAGCTTGGCGGCGGGTTACTTGTCGCGCTTTCTTTGGCGTTTGTAACACACACCACTTTGATGCCTGATGCACTTTGGGGACAAATCCGAATCATGTGGCTCTGCTATGGGTTTAATTTCGGATTAGCTGTACTTATCTTTTGGGCGGTCCTTGCCACACACAAAAAAAACGCAATGCTCGTGGGGGTTGTGTTTATGGGTGGGAGTATATTGAAGTTTGGTCTATTCTTTTTATTGATTTATCCCGACTTCAAAGCAGATGGGTTAGTGGGTCGTGACGAGCTCAGTTTGTTTTTTGTTCCTTACCTGGTTTCTATGTTTTCGATGACCTATGCTGCATCCCGCGTATTGCAACGCGCTTAGCCCCCACATTTTTTGTTAAAATCCATTTCATTTTTAACGGTAAATAATTTACATTTGCAGCCGTAATTCGCATGAGGAAAAAACAATTTATTTCGGCGATATTTTTTGTCCTTTCGGGCTTTTTTGCTCAGGCAGCAGAAGGCGGACCAAAAGACGAAGAAAAATCAGGCGACTTAAAGTCCGAAATCAAGGCATACATCCGCCATCACTTAGAAGACACGCACGACTTTTCAATCGGATCCTACACCACAGACCAGGGCAAGAAAAAATACATTGGATTTTCGCTTCCTGTTATCTTGTGGGATGATGAATTGGTCAGCTTTTCATCAGGCAAACTCAAGCATGGAAAAGCGGTACACCAAGTTGGATCTAAGTATTACAAGCTTTACCACGGCAAAATTTATCTCACCGATGCGGAGGGAACCATCACTTATGATGCAGACAAAAAAGTAACCAACGACAAACCCCTTGACCTGTCGATGACCAAAAGTGTGGTCACCATGTTGTTTACTGCGGCTTTGATGTTTTTTTTGTTTCGCAGCTTGGCAAACTCCTACAAAACAAACGGCAGTATCGCCGCTGGTGTTGGTCGTTTCTTTGAGCCAATTGTCATCTATATACGTGACGACATTGCCATCCCCAACATCGGAAAAAAGCATTATAGAACCTATATGAGCTATTTGCTTACCATCTTCTTTTTTGTGTGGTTTTTGAATATCCTAGGGCTGTCACCATTAGGGATTAATGTCACTGGGAATATAGCCGTTACATTTGGGCTGGCCTTGTTGACGTTTTTGATTACCAACCTCACCGCAAATAAAAATTATTGGGCACATATTTTCTGGATGCCAGGCGTGCCTGTATTGATGAAAATCGTGTTAGCACCCATCGAATTATTAGGGGTGATTATCAAGCCGTTTTCATTGTTGATCCGTTTGTATGCCAACATCCAGGCGGGCCATATCGTATTGATGAGTTTAATTGGATTGATGTTTATTTTCAACAATTGGCTCGGGAGTAGTTTATCATTTGTATTGGCATTTGCGATTTCGATTATCGAAGTTTTAGTTGCCTTATTGCAAGCGTATATTTTCACGATGCTATCCGCTTTGTATTTTGGATTTGCAGTGGAAGAACATGAAGAAGCACATTAACATTATTAATATTTAAAACAATAATCATTATGGAAATTCCAGCAATTGTAGGCGCAGGATTAGTAGTTATCGGAGTAGGAATGGGAATCGGCCGTATCGGTGGTTCTGCTATGGAAGCGATCGCTCGTCAGCCAGAGGCCTATGGAAAGATTCAAACTGCAATGTTGATTGCAGCTGCCCTTATCGAGGGAATCGGTTTTGCA
>JAQWIL010000025.1 GCA_029248885.1 Flavobacteriaceae bacterium | reverse complement strand
TTGTGTTGCTGCTTCAATCCCTTCTAAACCAGGTGATGAGTTAACCTCAAGAACTAAAGGGCCGCTTGATGATCGAATTAGATCTACACCTGCAACACTTAGCCCCATCGCTTTAGTTGCTTTAATTGCAAGTTTACGTTCTTCAGCGGTGGCTTTAATCAAAGCAGTAGTACCGCCTAAATGAACATTTGCACGAAATTCACCCGGGGGAGCGGTACGTTGCATTGAGGCAACAACCTTTCCGTCAATTACAAAACAACGAATATCCTTTCCATCGGCCTCTTTGATAAACTCTTGTACTAAAATATTGGCTTTCAAACTTTTAAAAGCATTAATAACACTCTCAGCTGCTTTTTTCGTTTCGGCTAATACGACACCTTTGCCTTGCGTTCCTTCCAACAGCTTTACAATCAATGGCGATCCACCTACCATTTCTATCAAGTCATTTGTGTCTAATGGAGAACTTGCAAATCCTGTGGTTGGTATTTTGACGCCTTTGCTTAATAGCAATTGAAGTGAAAATAATTTATCTCTAGACTGAATAATTGAATCTGATGTATTTAAACAAAATACTCCCATACTTTCAAATAGACGTAAAAGAGCACAGGCATAAAATGTTTGTGCGGGTCTAATTCTGGGTATAACAGCATCTATATTATCAATGGTTTCACCTCCACGGTAGTAAATTTGTGGAGTAGAAGCATCTAGTTTCATAAAACATTGACGGATATTATAAAAATCTATTTCATGTCCTCTTTGTTCTGCAGCTTCTATAATTCTTCTATTGCTATATAACTCATGATTAGAAGCCAATAAGCCGATTCTAAGTCCAGTTGTAGTATTTCTAAATTTCTCATAAGATCCTAAAACAGTACTGTCATTAATATTTCCAAGAGAAAAACTTTTTTCAGGGTCAACTATTAGTCTTCCTTTCATGGCCTCCCGACCTAACAACATCCTATATCCCATCGTATCTCTATTGCTTAGTGTTATTTCTATTCCCCAAGTATTAGCACCAATAGTCATGAATGTTTGAATAACAAATCTTTGTTCTCTATTGCCAGTTGAGCTTTTTACAATTCTCTTATCTGTCACCAATGCATTACATTTCACCCTTCGCTTACCATCATTTTGAATGGGATATACATCAAAACTTACCCAAGTTTGACCTTCTTTTTGATAAGGCTGAATATTTAAAGCATGTAAGCTCGAAGTTTTAGCTCCACTATCAATACGTGCCTTGATGTAAGGGATGTTCAAATCACTTAATGAAATCCATTCTTCAGAACCAATTGTAACTTTCGAATTCATCTTAAAAAATTTTTGCAAATGAAAGAATAATTTGAATTGGTTGTATTTAAATTATTTAAGAAATACAAAAAATGTTCAGCTACTATTCGTTCAAAAAAAATGTATCAAGTTTGAACTACTCTATGTTTAGGTCACAAGGCATGTCTAGTTCGTGTGGGGGCGATTTCAGAGCGAATTTTTGAAGAAATAAGTAATCTATTCTCAATAAGATTTGTACATATAAATAAATTATTATTTTTAAGTATTCATTTTTAAAAATTTTAAACTGGCAGTAGTTCTTTTTTACATCCGATATAGACTCAAAAAATACCTCAACAAGATTGGGGTTCATTTTGCAGACCGTACCTTAATGGTGCCCAAAATGACCTATAATGAGTATCGTTTTTTTAAAGACTATTTATCACAACATACGTCAGCCCTTTATTTGGAAAGTGGATCGGGGGGGAGTACTTTGATTGCCAACCGTCTTGGGCTACTGTTTTATGCCTACGAAACAAGCGAAGACTATACAACATATATGAACCAACTGCTGAAGGCAAATAAAGTAACTTATGTTTCAGTGGGAAAAGTACACAAGTATGGACGTCCCATAGAGGTCAACCCCACGATTACTCATAAAATCTCAAGCGTATTTGATAGTTATCTACTGAAAAATGTGAATCAACGAGTAATTGTTTTTCTCGATGGGCGCTGTCGGGTATTAACTGCGCTACACATCCACCCCAATCTTTCCGATCAGGATAGTGTCTTAGTACATGATTTTACAAGACTGAAATATCAAGATATGCTTCAAGCTTATCGCATTGTTCATCAAATTGATTCTTTGGTGCTTTTAAAAAAGAAAACCATTTCCAATGGAGTGCTTGAAAAACTCTATAAAACGTATGAGCTCGATATCGAATAATGCTTTAAAATCGTCTCTATTGTCGTGAAATCAAAAGGTCGTAGTGAGAAGGGTTTTTCCCCATTTTCTCAAAACTCGTAAACCCTTTCTCCTTCAGCGTTACCTTTACTCTATTAACGTCTATCCAATTCGTGTCAACTTCACAAAAAATTTGGTACACATTTTCAAAAAATGAGCATTGGATCAACTGATTGATTACAATTTCCTCGTGTCCTTCAACATCGATTTTAATAAAGATCCGATTGTGGTTTGGGATCAATTCATCCAATCCCTGATAATCTATGACGTCTACCGTTTCACTCCTTGAACTTTCCATGCTACTCAGTTCACGCATAGAATTTTTCCCCGAATGCCCCTCATTGATATGAAGTTCAACCTGGCCCGACTCATGGCTAATTCCTTTTTGAATCACCTTACAGTTTGTAATATGATTTACCTTCAAATTAGACTTCAACAGTTTACTGGTCCGCAAAGAAGGCTCAAACGAGATTACTTGGTCTATATTTTTGTTTTGTCCCGCCAGTATGCTGTAAAGTCCCTGATTCGCACCAATGTCCACAAATTGGGTTTTTGTGTCAATGCTTTTGATCAGATTGCTTAGAAAAGTACCGTAGGTCCCTTTAAAATAATACTTAAAGGTTCTGTCTTTAAAAGCAGGCAAGAGGTAAATGCCATATATGGATTTAACTTGTTTTTTAGGCCTGATCAGATACTTGTAAACAAGAAAAATGGATTTGTATATTTTTTTACGAAGGTAAAAAGGAATCATTTTTAGTTATGGATTTATAGAGTTTGCTGCGTTTTTGTAAAATATTTTTCAAGCACCATCAAAGATATTAATTTCTCCCTACGCCTGTTCTTAAACTGCTCTACGTAAGCATTCGCATTTTGAATAATGCGCAGGCATTTTTCTGGGTTTTCTATGAAAGATGTTAACCTTTCCTCCAAGTCGGAGTAATCATCTTTAATCTGAATATAATGATAATCAGGGATTAATTGCCCTTCCATAAACCAAGTTTCAAACTGGGGCTTTGTCATAACCGCAATAGAATTTGATGACATCACCCACTTGAGATTTGATGAAACATCAATTCCCTCCAAACACAAAATAAATTTGTATTTTAAATGCTTGCCTATTGATATCTTTTTTTTATACCAAAAATGATACTTGCTATTTTGGTTGGTTTGTCCCAAATCGCAGAGAGGGTGATCAAAATATCGTTTGTAAAACGCAATTCTTTTTGGTTTTTTATCACTCACTCCACCACGACCAATCAAGATGTTTTTTTTGCTTTCAAAAGGATTTGAGTCATGAACAAAGAAGAAATGCCTTACCTTATTTAGCTTTAAAAGAACTGAATTTTCGTTGTTCCCTTCAATAGGCCTACTTTTTACTAAGGAGGGTATTTTGGGAACATCGGTAATATCTCCAAACTCAAAGTTCGCTACGAGTTTCGGTTTAAAGTAGCGAGTGAGTTCGTAGCTGTCAAAAAAATAGGTTGTGTGTTTTTTCCCCCTTTTAAGCTGATCTAGAGATTTAACTTTTTTTGGAAGTGCAGATGTTCCGTTTAATTTGTTGTAGTACTGAACACGTTTGTTCAGATAATAAAGATCATCTTCAGGTTTTGGCAGAATCATCTCACGTAAACGATTTTGGAAAAACCAACGAGGAATGAGCAAAAGAAGCACATTTTTAGCGTAGTAAAACTGCTTTATATTCTTGTAAATTTTTATACCTAACATTACAATTGATATCGCTTATTGAGCCACGCTATCAAGTAAGTTTGCTTGGAAGAAGGGCACAAGTCTAGATCCTGAATATTTAAAAATAAGCGATCTTTCTTATTGCAAAAATAATTGAGTTTAAACTTTAACCAAAAAATCGGCTTATTGTATGATCGGAAGTGAACCATCTGATAATTATTTAACACGTGACAATTCCCATTTTTGATTTCTAAATGATTTGCAATCCCCTGAATTAGAAATTGCTCGGGGCTTCTAAATTTAAAGCTGCTGTTTAGTTCTTCCAATTCATTGTGATTAGAAAAAAATAATTTGATCGTTGAAATTCGCATCGGGTGGGGGGTGTGATGAAATTTAAAAAGTTTCTGGAACCCGAGAATCTTTGCACTTTTTTCCTGGGCATATACGTGCCCTGCTTGATTGACTTTTTTCTTAAAATGTAATTTCTTGTACAATATATTCTCCTTAAATGGCTTCCATTTCCCCCTCAGTACAGGAAGATTGTCCAAGAAAAAATCCGATTTACTTACTGGACGTAATAAAATCATGTCGTCATTGAAGTAAATAAAGTGTTCAGCAAGTCCAGGAATGTGGTGAATTTTGGTTTCAATACTCCGAGAATTAAAAACGGGGAGGAGTGATTTGTTGTCATCAAATATCTCTGTATGATCGACAACCTTTATCTTTTTGTACTTATTCGATTTTTCATCAATAAGAAATTTGGGTATTTGGTTGTCTGTTACAATAAATATATTTCGAACAAAGCCAGCGTGTTTTAAAATAGAATGGACACAATATAGAATCTCATTCGTCTGTGCATAACGAGAGGAAAAATCTTTCTGTTTTTGCTTCGTTTTGGGAGCGTAATGATAAATTTTTTCTTTGTGTTTTTTGTCCTCACCATCAACCCATGTTATGACAGCATCTACCGGACTATCTAATTCAGAGTTTTTCATTTCAGACTATACATTTTTAAGCTCTTCTCATTCGGGGGATTGCGCTGACCAGTTCTGTATCTTTTCTTCCAACAAAGCCAAAGGAATACATCCCGTTTCCAAGACCTTTTCATGGAAAGTGCTTATCGAAAAATGATCAGCTAAAGTCATGCTGGCACTCTCTCTTAATTCAAGAATTTTTAGCTGCCCGATCTTATAGGACAATGCTTGCCCCGGATTGGCCATATATCGTTCAATTTCAGAGATAATCGCTGCCTCTGGCTCTGCCTCATTTGCCAAAGAATACGCGATAGCATCTTCTCTTGTCCACCCTTTGGTGTGTAGCCCGGTATCAACAACGAGTCGGATTGCGCGATGCATTTCAGCACTGAGCATCCCAAAGTATTGATAGGGGTCATCATATAGCCCCAGCTCCTTCCCAAGGGACTCACAATACAGCGCCCAGCCTTCTCCATAGGAACTGTACCACAGAGTTTTTCTAAAATCAGGCAAGGCAGTATTTTCTTGTTGCAAGGCAATTTGGAAATGATGACCAGGTATCGCTTCGTGTAAAAACAAGTCCTCGTCTGAAAAGATGTTGTATTTGGTTACATCTGGAATCGGAACATAAAAAATCCCTGGCCTTGTGCCGTCCAGCGATCCTGGACTGTATTCTGCACTCGCCGATTTTTCACGGAACGCCTCTGTGCGACGTACTTCAAAAGCTGTTTTTGGCTGGAGTGAAAACAGGCGATCGACATTGGCTTTCATCTTGTCGTGAATCGCATTGAAGTTATCAATCACTTGCTGGGGATCATTAAAGGGTACAAGTTGGGGTAGGGTTCTCACATGATCGAAAAAGGCGTTTAAATCTCCTGAAAAACCGACCTGTTTTTTTACCTTTTCCATCTCAGAGCGCAAACGCGCGACTTCACGCAAGCCCAACTCATGGATTTCATCAGCACTCATCGTGGTGGTTGTATAGAGCTGGATGGCATAGTCGTAATAGTCTTCACCAAAAGAATAAGCATCAAAGCCATTGCTCAAACGGCCAGCTTCCATATATTCCCCTTTCATAAAATCATGAATTTGCAGATATGCTGGCTTTACTTTGTCTTCAATCATAGACACATAAGCTGCAGTTAACCGCATTTTGTCTTCCTCTGAAAAGCTTTCTGGGAGTTCGCGAATTGGACCGTAAAACAAATGATCCTCTAAATCTGTAAGTGCAATACTTGCAAGTTGAGGAATAACTTTTTTGATCAGTGATTTTGGCAGTACAATCTCTTTTTCGACTCCCTCTTTCATTCGCTGTTCAGCAGTGTTAAGCCAAACCAAATAATCATCGACCCGCTTGAGCCAGTTTTCATAGTCTTCTACTGATGTAAAGGGTTGTGCACTACTTCCACCAGCCAATTGACCAATCGTTAATTGGAGTGTCCACATCTGATTGATTGGCAAGTGATGGGTTGGGAATCCCAATCGTTTTAGATTGATATCACATTCCCAAGCAAGCACCTTTTTACTCAATAAATCGACTTCGCTTAAACTTCCTTCCTCAAGAGAATTGAGCTTTTCTAGCGTAGAGGAGTAGAACTTTTTTTCTTGTGCCATAAATTCATCTGAAAGCGAATTGGGCAAATAGTCGTTGTACCTTTTATCGCCTTGGTAGGTAGCACTCAACGGATAGAGTTGTAACGCCTCCTGATGGTAATCGTCCATCAGTTGGTGGAGCTGATCTGTTGGGCTAGGGGTGCTACACGAAAAAAAGACGAGTGTAACTGCGATTAAAGTTTGATAAAGTTTCATAGATAGGTTTTTTAAAATTCGACAATAAATTTACAATTTTTCAGGCAATGACTTTGCTATGCGACCAGAACTGTGGTCGTGCTTAGCTCCTGTTACACTGGACAACACATTGATTTGATTTTCTTTTCGCAAAAGTCCTAAAAGCGCAAAGATCAGTGCCTCTTTGTAGTCCACGATCGTGTCATCCGGGATCTCCAGAAAACAGTTGGTATGCTTTTGGATTTGATCCATTAGAAAACGATTATAAGCACCACCACCAGTGACCAAGCATTTGGTTGCTTTGCTTTTTGTCAGCGACACCCCAATTTGAAAACCAATGTGTTTTGTATAGGTGTGTAGCACTGTTTTTTCATCATAGGTTGAGATTAAAGGCAGAAGTTTAGACTCTGCAAACTCTCTCGCTAAAGATTTCGGAGGATTGAAGTCATAGTAGTCAATGTCATTGAGCGCTTTAAGCAAAGATTCATCACAAGTTCCCCCTTGGGCGAGCAACCCCTGGTCATCGTATTCATAGCCGAGTTTTTGGGCAAAATGATTGAGGATGAGATTACATGCTCCGATATCATAGGCAATGCGTTTGTTATGCATATCAAAAGACACGTTGGCAAATCCGCCCAGATTCAAACAGGCATCATAATCGTTAAAAAGGATGCGATCCCCAATGGGAACCAAGGGAGCTCCCTGTCCGCCCAATGCGACGTCTTGCGTTCTAAAATCATAAACCACTTGGATTCCTGTGTGTTTGGCAATTTCTTCACCCGATCCAATTTGTTTTGTGATGCCTCGATTGGGTTTGTGAAACACAGTGTGTCCATGAGAAGAAATCATATCGATAGGGGGGAGCGAATGTGAATGGATGAAGTCGGTAATGTGTTCTGCCAAAAACACGCCGTATTCTTTGTCAAGTGCATCGACTTCAGTTGTCGTGCGGAAGAATGCGTTTTCGAGTTTGGATTTCCATTCAGCGGAGTAAGGAATCGTTTTGGCAGCAAGAATTTGAAAGTCATTGTGATTGTCAGCAAAGCGAACACAGCAAAGGTCGAGCCCATCCAAAGAAGTGCCACTCATGAGACCTAGAACAACAGACATTTGATTACGAATTGACCTGCGCAGACAAATTTGCGATCGTACCTAGTGGGTCAAATGCTGAAAACACGTAACTGCCAGCGACCAAAACATCGGCCCCTGCAGCTACCAACTGACTTGCATTTTGATTGGTAACACCCCCATCGATTTCGATCAGTGTACTTGCCTTGTGCTCATCGATTAGCGCTCGTAGCTCACGAATTTTTTCATAGGTAGCTTCTATAAACGATTGGCCACCAAAACCAGGGTTTACGCTCATCAAACATACCAAATCGATATCTGCAATGATGTGTGATAAAGATGCAATTGGTGTGTGAGGGTTTAGCGCAACACCAGCTTTCATCCCCGCCGCTTTGATCGACTGTAAGCTCCTGTGTAAGTGCGTACAGGCTTCAACGTGAACGGTTAACACATCAGCTCCCAAATCGGCAAAGGTTTGGATGTAGCGATCGGGTTCAACAATCATCAGATGAACATCAAGCGGTTTTGTCGTATGCTTTGCCATCGACTTGATGACAGGCATTCCAAAAGAGATGTTTGGCACAAAAACCCCATCCATAACGTCTAGGTGGAACCAGTCTGCATCACTTTGATTTACCACTTCAATATCACGTGCTAAGTTGCTAAAATCAGCAGCTAGCATAGAAGGCGCAATCAGCTTTTTGTCACTCATTACCCGAGGTAGGTTTTCAGTATTTTACTTCTAGAGGTATGTTTTAATCGACGGATTGCCTTTTCTTTGATTTGACGAACACGCTCGCGAGTTAAGTCAAAGGTTTCTCCAATTTCTTCAAGCGTCATCGGGTGTTGGTTACCAAGCCCAAAATAAAGACGAACCACATCAGATTCTCTAGGCGTTAGGGTTTCAAGAGCACGGCTGATTTCTGTTCGCAATGATTCGTGCAACAACTCACGATCCGGGTTTGGCGATTCCCCACTTCGAAGGACATCATACAAGTTGGAATCCTCACCCTCTACGAGTGGCGCATCCATGGATACGTGCCGACCTGTATTTTTCATCGATTCCTTAACGTCAGAAACCGTCATGTCGAGTTCTTTTGCAATTTCCTCGGCAGAAGGCATACGCTCGTGGGCCTGCTCTAGGTATGCATAGGTTTTATTGATTTTGTTGATCGACCCAATTTTGTTAAGGGGTAAGCGCACAATTCTCGACTGTTCTGCAAGTGCTTGTAGAATCGACTGACGAATCCACCAAACGGCGTAAGAAATAAATTTAAAACCACGCGTTTCATCAAATCGTTTTGCGGCTTTGATCAGACCCAAGTTCCCTTCGTTGATCAAGTCTGGAAGTGTGAGACCCTGATTTTGATATTGCTTTGCTACAGAGACCACAAATCGCAAGTTTGCCTTTGTCAATTTTTCAAGTGCAACTTGATCTCCTGCTTTGATGCGTTGGGCAAGTTCTACTTCCTCTTCGGCTGTAATCAAATCAACCTTTCCGATTTCTTGTAGATACTTGTCAAGTGAAGCGGTTTCCCTGTTGGTAACCTGCTTTGTAATTTTCAGCTGTCTCATCTTCTTATTTTACAAGTGGTTATACGATGAGAGGAACCAAAAGGTTACAAAAATTCAATTATTTTTCGAGGTGGAGTAAAAAAGCATATGACTGGGCAACCTCTTTATACCGTTTAAAACGACCAGAAGCACCACCATGGCCGACCTCCATATTGCAATCCATCAATAACAAATTGTTATCTGTTTTTGTTGCTCTGAGCTTGGCAATCCACTTTGCAGGTTCCCAATACTGCACCTGACTATCCCAATAGCCAGTCGTAATCAGCAGATGCGGGTAGTCTTTTGCTTCGACATTATCATAAGGAGAATAGGATTTTATATAGTCGTAGTATTTCTTTTCTTTGGGGTTCCCCCATTCGTCAAACTCAAAGGTCGTGAGTGGAATTGTTTCGTCGAGCATGGTAGAGACCACATCGACAAAAGGGACTGCCGCAATAGCACCATTCCACAAGTCGGGCGCCATATTGATCACAGCTCCGATGAGTAAGCCACCGGCACTGCCTCCTTGTGCATACAAATGATCAGAGGAAGTATAGCCCTCGTTTACCAAATGACTGCCAACATCAATAAAGTCGTAAAATGTATTTTTCTTCTTTAACATTTTCCCGTCTTCATACCATGACCGTCCCAGTTCTTGTCCCCCGCGAATGTGTGCAATGGCAAATGTAAAACCACGATCTAGCAGACTCAATCGAGCCGAACTAAACCAAGGATCAATCGTGTTGCCATAAGACCCATAGCCGTAGAGAAGTAGCGGCTCATCACCTGATTTCGCAAAATCTTTGTGATAGACTAGTGAAACGGGAATTTCTGTTTTCCCATCTCGGCTAGGCGCCAGAATACGCTCTGAACGATAGTTTTGCGAATCGAATTTTCCACCCAATACTTCATCCTGTTTTTTGAGTGTTTTCTCTTTGGTGTTTAGCTCGTAATCATAAATCGATGTTGGGGTGGTCAATGAGCTGTATCCAAAACGAAGTTGGGTTGCGTTGAATTCTGGATTTGCAGAAATCCAAGCAGCATAGGTGGGATCTTCGAAAGAGATATAATGCTCAGTCTGATCGTTCCATTGGATGATGCGAAGGCGCGTAAGTCCGTTGTGCCGCTCATTGACAACAAGATGATCTTTAAAAATTTCGATATCTTCCAACAGCACCTCATTGCGATGCGCAATCAGCTCTGTCCAATTTGATTTTTGCGGACGGTTAACGGGGGTTTTCATCAAGCGGAAGTTTTTGGCTTGATCGTTTGTAATGATGTAAAAATCATCTTTGTAGTGGTCAACAAAGTATTCAAGATCTCGTTCACGTGGGTGAATCACTTGCCATTTGCCATCTGGGGTATTGGCATCCAAAAACCGAAACTCTGTGGAAAGGGTCTGGCTTGACCCAATCATTAAAAACTCCCGTGATTTGGTTTTTGAAATCCAACAGGAAAAGGTCTCATCCGTCTCTTCAAATACAAGCTCATCTTCACTGACGTCCGTTCCCAATCGGTGTTTAAAAATCTGATTTGCACGAAGCGTTACCGGGTCTTTTTTGACATAAAAAACGGTTTTGTTATCATTGGCCCAAGTGATCCCACCAGTTGTATTTTCGATTTTATCATCGAGAATTTCTCCGGTTTCTAAATTTTTAAAATACAAGGTGTATTCCCTTCTGGAAACCGTATCAACGCCATAGGCAAGGATGCTGTTGTTTTCGCTCACACTTCGCCCCCCAATGGAATAATAGGCAAACCCCTCAGCCATTTTGGGAACATCGAGCATCACTTCTTCCTCGCTGTCCTCGACGGCTTTTTTCCGACAATGATAGGGGTAGTCTTGTTCTTGTTCGAATCGGGTGTAATAGGTGTAGCCATTCACCGTAACGGGAACCGAAGAGTCATCTTGCTTGATTCGTCCGATGATTTCTTCATAGAGGGTTTCTTGTAGTTTTTCGGTGGGCTTCATCACCCCCTTGAGGTAGTCGTTTTCCGCGTTGAGATAGTCCAGCACATCCTGCGTCTGTTCGTCTGCTTGTTCGGCTTCTTTTTGCGAATCACTCAAACGCATCCAAAAATAGGGATCGACGCGTTTGTCATCGTGAATTTCTAAAGTCTTTGGGACTTGTTTGGCGATTGGTGGTTGTTGCATTTCAGTTGTGCATTGTGTGCTTACGAGCGCAAATATAAATAGAGTGATTTTTTTCATGGCATGAATCGGTATTTGTTTGAAAAAATTGATTTTTCAAGATAGTAAAAAAATTAAAAATGGGTTTTAAAATTATTCTCTCTTGCGATGGTGTCACAGCAACAGCTTTCTTTTCTGGAGGGGGAGTGTTAACGTTCTGTGTATGGTGCGTATCCCGAAGGGTATGCACTATACACCTTGTTATGCACTTTTTTTATTTTTCCATTCATCCGGTACATTCATCCAAATTGCTGGTGTTAACCAATCCGAATTTTTAAATTTTATTGTTTCATCAGAGAACTTAATAGACTTATCTTCAATTATTCTTACTACTTCTTCAATTGATTCTGCATCATTTAGTTTAGGTAATTGTACGTCATCCACATCAACTGGAATTTCTGCAAACCAACCATCGTAGAAATCACTTTGAGGACCGCCTAATCCATATTTGCATTCGGTTTCATTTTCACACCATTCCCACCAAGAGATACTTTCAATTATAAATCCATTTTCAATCAATTCTTGAATTAGATTTTGATAGTTTTCTCTTCTTACTATGATATCAATATATCCACTCCCCACAGGCTGTGCTTTGTGTTTCTCAAGAATGATATCTAAATGCTCCTGTCTCATCTTAAAATGGTAAGTCATCCCAATTCTCTTCAACCTCTTTCTCCTCAATTTTTGGTTTTTCAATTGTTTCCAAAAACCTGATAACATTTGAGATGTCGTTAAAGATTAAGATGCTTTCGTTATAGTTTAGAACAGGATTGTCGTGAGCAAAACTTTTATTGTTTCTCACATCATTGAATGCTTCTAAAACCGAAATTGAGGATTTCAGAATTCGTCTTGTCATATCTGATTCGATAATCCCTTTCTTATCTATTTCTTTTATATAGCCACCGAATAAACTATGAAGAGGCGTTTCCTTGTTATATTCTATTCCATGATTGTCATTTAGTTGTCTGATGTATTTGATAGTAAATGTGTGGAGTCTGTCAAGTGCCTGCTCTGGCTCATTCTTTTCGATACTTTGCCTAATAGCTTCAGCTAAAACTGAAAAGTCCTTTTCATCAGAATTTGGAGTTAATGCGTCTAAGTTTTCTACTGGATTTTCAGATTTTAGATTCTGAACTATTTTAAGACACTCTTCATATAAAAGTTCATCGGTCCGATCATAATCAATTTCTTGCATCTGTACTTTGTGCATCCAATACTCAAGTAGCTTCTCTAAAAGCATTCCAATATTATAATTGCTTTCAGCGAGCCAATAACCTCTTAGCCGATTAGCTTTCGAGCCTGAGCCGTGGTTGTATTTCTCGTCATAAATGTCAACTTTTATCGCATCAGCAAAAAACTCTTGAAAAGTTCTATCAGAGAAGTCTAAAACATACCCTGAACTCATTCCGAAGAGTTTTTCGAATTTACTTTTCTCTATGAAACTAAATTTTGCCATTTATTTCAATTGTGCATAACTTGTTTATATCCGCATATTGCGTTTATTTCTTGTTCCCTTTCGCTCAATAGAAAGCCCCTCAACCTTTTGACCAAAGGCAAAGCCAACCTCAGCAAGGTCTTGTATGCGATATGATGTTGAAATAAGCAGTAGGTTTTTCATGATTGTAGAACAGATTGGGGTTCAAAATCTAAGCTAAAGATATAAAAAAAACCCCCAAAAAGGGGGTTTGTAAAATTATCTCCTGTTGCGATTGTCTCGACCGCCTTTTCGATCTCGACCGCCGCTGCCACCTTTTCTTGGTGGTCGCTCCACATAGCCCTCGGGCTTTTCAAGCAAGGCTTTTAGTGACACTTTATCTTTTCTGGTACGTGGGTCAAAGCCTAAGTATTTGACATCAAACTCATCGCCAACATTCACCACGTCGGTAACAGCGTTTGTACGCGCCCAAGCCATTTCACTAATATGTAAAAGGACTTCGTTGCCAGGTGCTTCGAGGTATTCAACCACAGCACCAAATTCTAAAATTTTAATCGCCTTAACCTTATAAACCTCGTCTTTTTCGGGCTTAAAGGTGAGTGCTTCAATTTTAGCGAGTACTCTGTCGATTCCATCTTGATCAGTTCCTAGGATTTCAACTATTCCCTCTTGCGTATCAGGGTCTTCATTGATCACGATGGTTGTGCTTGTTTCACGTTGCAGGTTTTGAATCTCCTTACCACCTGGACCAATAAACGGACCGATAAACTCATTTGGAATTCTACAGTTAATCATTTTCGGCGCATGTGGCTTAATCGATTCCGCAGGGATTTCAATGGTTTCTGTCAACTTCTCAAGGATATGCAGTCGACCGTCACGAGCTTGCTCCAATGCTTGGATCAAAATTTCGTACGATAACCCTTTGATTTTAATATCCATTTGACAAGCCGTAATCCCTTTGTCTGTTCCGGTGACTTTAAAGTCCATATCCCCAAGGTGATCCTCATCACCAAGGATATCAGAAAGAACAGCAAAACGATCTCCATCCGAGATCAATCCCATTGCGATTCCTGAAACTGGGCTTTTGATTTTAACACCAGCATCCATCAGTGCCATAGTACCAGCACAAACCGTTGCCATAGATGAGGAACCGTTTGATTCCAAAACCTCAGAGACCACACGAACTGTGTAAGGCGACTCTTCTGGCATCACCATTTTGAGTGCACGTTGTGCAAGGTTACCGTGACCAACTTCTCGTCTAGATGTACCACGTAGCGGTCGTGCCTCACCCGTACAAAATGGGGGGAAGTTATAGTGTAAATAAAAGGTTTCTTCTCCTTGATTCGATGGAGAGTCAATAATATTTGCCTCTCTTGAAGTTCCAAGCGTTACTGTTGCTAACGCTTGCGTTTCACCACGCGTAAATATAGAGGATCCATGCGTAGAAGGGAGGTAATCTACTTCACACCAAATCGGGCGAATATCCGTAGTCTCACGTCCATCTAATCGAATCCCTTCCGCTAAGACGAGCTCACGAATGGCTTCTTTTTGTGCTTTACCAAAATATTTGGAAATCAATTTTCCATGCTCTTCTTGCTCTTCTTCTGAAAATTCAGCCACTAATGTCTCTTTGAGTTCAGAGAATTTTTCACCGCGCTCTTGTTTAGAGAGCCCTTGTTTTGCAATGTCATAACAACTTTGATAAACAAAGTCATGAATCTTTTTTTCTAACTCCTCGTTTTGTGTTTCTGTATCATAGGTACGTGTTTCTTTTTTACCTACGGCCTTAACTAAGCGCTCTTGCGCTTCGATTTGTTTTTTGATGGCTTCATGGCCAAAACGAATGGCATCGGCCATACATTGCTCAGAAACTTCGTCAAATTCTCCTTCAACCATGGCAACAGAGTCAGCACTCGCACCAATCATAATGTCGATGTCAGAATCTTTGAGTTGTTCGCGACTTGGATTAACGACAAATTCTCCCTCAATTCTAGCTACACGAACTTCCGAAATCGGGTACTCAAATGGAATATCAGACAACTGAATCACGGTCGATGCGGCCAATCCAGCTAAAGCATCAGGCATGACGTTTTCATCATGTGACATCAGCTGTAACATGACTTGAATTTCTGCGTGATAGTCTTTAGGGAAAAGGGGTCGTAACACACGATCCACCAATCTCATTGTTAAAATTTCATCGTTACTAGGACGAGCTTCTCGTTTGAAAAAACCACCTGGAAAACGCCCAGCGGCAGCAAACTTTTCTCTGTAATCTACAGTTAATGGTAGAAAATCAACGTCTGAAGCTTTTCTTGCCGACACGATAGTGGCAAGAAGCATGGCGTCGCCCATGCGAATAACAGCAGAACCGTCTGCTTGTTTGGCCAGCTTACCAGTTTCAATGGTAATGGTTCGGCCATCTCCCAAGTCAATGGACTCGGTATATACTTTTGGTATCATATTTTTTCATTTTATATGTGAACGTTTGTTGTGTTGCGTTCGTAGTCACCAATGAAAAACGATGATGCTTTTTATGTTATTTTCGGATGTTGAGTTCTTTAATCAACTCTCTGTATCTATTGATATCTTTTTTCTTCAAATAATCGAGAAGACTTCTTCGTTTACCAACGAGCTTAACAAGCGATCTTTCGGTATTGTAGTCTTTGTGATTTTTTTTGAGGTGATTGGATAAATGATTGATCCGATGTGTAAAGAGAGCGATTTGGCCTTCGGTAGATCCAGTATTTGTTTCGGAAGAACCGTATTTCTTAAAAATCTCTTTCTTAACTTCTGTTGTTAAATACATGCCAATATTATTGTAAATGATTATTATGTAAACCCAAGAACTTTTCTTGAGGGTGCAAATGTAGGAATTAAATCCTAAAAAGCTATGTTTTGCTAACGGGACGGTTTAGAACCAAGTCTAAATACAAGTTTACCTTCTTTTTTAGATCCTTACGATGGGTGATAAAATCCAAAAAGCCATGCTCCAAAACAAACTCGCTTGTTTGAAAGCCATCTGGTAAGTCTTGTCCAGTGGTGTCTTTAACCACGCGAGGTCCAGCAAATCCAATCAGAGCACCTGGCTCAGCGATATTGATGTCACCAAGCATCGCAAAAGATGCAGTCGTTCCTCCAGTTGTTGGGTCTGTACATAATGAGATGTACGGGATGTTGGCATCTGCCAACTGGGCTAACTTCGCTGAGGTTTTTGCCATTTGCATTAAAGAAAGAGCTGCTTCCATCATGCGCGCACCTCCAGATTTGGAAATCACCAGAAGAGGTATTTTTTTCTGTAAGGCATAATCGGCAGCACGGTAAATCTTCTCACCAACGACCGAACCCATAGATCCGCCGATAAATGCGAAATCCATACATGCTATGACAAGCTGATTGCCATTCGATTTGCCTACTGCTGTGCGAACAGCATCAGAAAGTTTTGTTTTTTTCTGGGCTGTCGTCAAACGATCTTTATAGGTTTTTGAATCTTCAAATTTGAGCGGGTCTTTGGAGGATATTTTTTTATCAAGTTCTTTAAACTTTCCCTCGTCAAAAAGAAGATCGAAGTAGATTTGACTCCCGACCCGAACGTGGTAACCGTCTTCAGGGGAAACATAAAAGTTTTCCGCCAGTTCCTCTGTGTCGATTATTTTTCCCGTTGGGGATTTATACCAAAGACCTTGGGGGGTGTCTTTTTTATCCTCCGTACTCGTTCGGATTCCTTTAGTTGTTCGTTTAAACCAAGGCATACGGTTTTATTTTAATCAAAGATATAAAACCAAATAAAACTACAATGTATTCACATTGTTTAGGTCTTCAAAAGCTTGCTTGAGTCTGTCGATAAAGCTTTTTTCTCCTTCTCTCAACCAGACACGAGGATCATAAAACTTCTTGTTAGGCACGTCGTCTCCCTCTGGATTTCCGATTTGTTGTTGGAGATAACCAGATTTGTTTTGAACATAGTCCCGAACGCCACTCATAAAAGCATACTGCATGTCCGTATCGATATTCATTTTGATCACACCATACCCAATGGCTTCGGTGATTTCGGCTACAGTTGAACCCGAGCCACCGTGAAATACAAAGTCGATATTGTTATGCTCAACGCCGTATTTTTCACTCACAAATTCCTGAGAGTTCTTTAAAATCTTGGGAGTCAACTTGACGTTTCCAGGTTTGTACACCCCATGTACATTTCCGAATGCTGCAGCCACAGTGAATTGGTCGCTAACTTGAGAAAGCTCTTCAAAAGCGTAAGCAACCTCTTCTGGCTGGGTGTAGAGTTTCGAACTGTCAATATCGGTATTGTCAACGCCATCTTCCTCACCACCAGTTACGCCGAGTTCGATTTCGAGAGTCATATCCATTTTCGACATGCGCTTGAGGTATTCTTTACAAATTGCAATGTTTTCCTCCAATGGTTCTTCCGAAAGATCAATCATATGAGAGCTAAACAATGACTTTCCCGTTTCTGCAAAATGCTTTTCACTTGCATCGAGTAAACCATCGATCCAAGGCAATAATTTTTTAGCTGCATGATCGGTGTGGAGAATCACAACCGCTCCGTATGCTTCAGCCAATTGATGCACGTGTTTTGCGCCCGCTACAGCTCCAGCAATGGCTGCCTGTTGGTTTTCGTTGGAAAGCCCCTTGCCTGCGTTAAATTGTGCTCCGCCATTGGAGAATTGCACGATAACAGGTGCGTTGAGGGAAGCAGCTGTTTCAAGAACGCCATTGATCGAGCTCGACCCGATGACATTCACGGCAGGAAGAGCAAATTTTTTGTCTTTTGCAAGTTGAAAAACTTCTTGAACTTGTTTACCGGTAATAACGCCGGGCTGAATAGAGTGACTCATTGGTTTTTATTGTTTGAAGGCGCAAAAATAGAATAAAATTTAACCTTTAGAAAGGATAATTAATTCCGATTGTAATGTTTGCTTTTCTAAACTGCAGTTCGGTTAGCCACCTCTTCGACTTTTCCAGTGCTGGGTTATGGGTTTTAAAGCCCGTATCGAGTCGAAAAATAAATAATCCAAAATCATATCGTACACCAAAACCAGATCCAACGGCAAGCTCACTCAAATCAGCGAATCCATCAAAACGTCTTTTAGGGTCAGTAACATCGTCAAATACGTTCCAAATATTTCCGACATCGGTAAACAATGCACCTTTAAATGATCCAAATAGGTCAAATCGATACTCCACATTCAGCGCAAGTTTGAAATTTGCTTCATTAAATTCATTTCCTGAAAAACTGCTTCCAGGTCCCAAACGATAGACCTCCCAAGCCCGATTGTCATTTGCACCACCAGAAAAATAAGAGCGATTAAAAGGAATACTTGTGGCATTACCAAAGGGAACCGCTAAGCCCACAAACGTTCGCAACGCAAAAACAGATGACGAACCGACAAGCCAGTGCTGAATGTAGTCAAACTCTCCTTTGACATGCTGGCTGTATGGAAGATTAAAGAGGTAATTGGTGTCGTTTTTTCTTTCCAAATTAAGTGGCTTAGCCAACAAGCTGATCAAATTTCCAGCAGATTCAAATTGGAAACGGACTTGATAAAAATTTTCATCAAAAAAACTGGTTTGGGTGTTTTTTAAAAAATCAATACTCGATCCGATAATCAGGTTATTTTGGGTCAGGCGGCCTCTCCGTTCTTCAATACGCTGCACGTTGAGGTAATTGGGACTTCCTTTTGTGATGGGAGAGCTATCGGAAAGAACATAGTTCGTAAAGCCAGCTGTTCCCGCTGGTATGGCGAGATTGTCTCCGTTGAAAAAAGCAGTTGTACCAGTTGTTGATTTTGCTAGTGAATTGAGTTCGGAATAGGCGTTTGTGTACACATTGAAATAGTTTTGTACGTTCCGGTTATTGACCAGAGTCAGGTCGAGTAAGTTGAAGTCAATCCGATTATTTTTTTTCGATTTCCACTGATATTGAACGCCCGCATTATAGGCCTGTTTGTCCAATCCGATATTGTTTTGAAGAGCCGTACCAAAATTGAGAACGGATATGGGTTGTAGATTTTCCGGGAATATTTTTGCTATGATACGCGGCATTAAAATTTTGGGAATCCGCAGTCTCACATCACCTCCGATTTCAGATATGACTTCGTTGGCTGAACGACCGATAGTTCCTCGCACCCCAAATTCAAAGTTTTCGGCTCCTCGAAAAATATTGAGAATATTTATACTGCTATTGAAAGCAATACCCTGATCTTGGATATTGGATTGGGTAAGATCCAATCCAAATTCGAGTTCAAAACGCTCCCTTGGCTTCAGGGTTATGATTGTATTCAAGGCGGTCTCTAATGAATCGGAATAGGAGTAACTAATGGTTGGGTATTCAAAAATCCCCAAATGATTCAGTTTGGCAATTGTTTCGGTTCGTGCACGATCACTATAGAGGTCTCCAGAGCGCATCTCAATGGCTTTGGAGAGCATATTGTGACTGTATCGTTTCGTCTTTAATCCAAAAAACGAAATGCTGTCAAATCGAGTCTTGAATTCCGCCTCATTCGCAGGGTTGGTGTATACATTCACTGCGTTGATTTTGGTTTGTTTATAAGGCTCAAGAATAATACCGTCGGGTGTGGACTTTCTAAAATCCTCTATCAAAATTTTTACAGGAAGTTGAAAATCAGTCCCCGTAGTATCCCATGCGATTTCAAAGTCAATCGCATTTAGCTGAAAATGATAAACGCCATTGTTTTTAAAGTACTCATATAATCGATTTCGTTCCGCTTCAAAATCTAGCGTGTTAAACTGATTTCCTTTTTTTAGAATCGATTCCGTAGACTTGCGTTGGTAGAGCGAATCAATAATGGGACTCTTGATGTCTGTTGTGATTGAATCGAGATAATATGGAAGTCCTGTTTGAATATCATAAATCAGATTGGCCTTTTTTCTCGCTTCGCTTGTCAGTTCTTTAGCCACCGTTGTTTTGGCTTTAAAATATCCACGATTCGACAGGTAGGTGGTAATGTCGTTGGCGTATTCGTCAAAATACAAGGAATCGATCAAAGACGGGGGTTCGCCATTCCTTCGTTTCCAGTCTTGAAATTGAACTCTGTAAGCTCGCATTTGATCGACCTGTTTTTGAGACCAAATCGACTGCATGCGTTGACTGCGTTTTGGATTTTTTTGTAGCCAGTTGTCAAATTTTTGGGCAGAATTTTCATTTGCAGATTGGTAAATCAATAAACGTAAAGGAATGCCCAACACCCGTTTGTTTGGTTGCTGCGGGACAAGTGCCTGTATCGAATCTGCGTAAGTACGACTTCCATTGTAATAAAATAGGTTTTGATCAAGCAACAAATCATCCTTATTGAGAGTTTTTGACACGCGACAACTCGAAAGCATTGTGCCTAAGCAAATGAATAGTAGTATTTTTGTAGTATGTGGTCTGAACGCAAGCATCGAAATTCAAAAATACATCATTTGTATGGTTAGCAAAAGCCAAATCAAATTCGTTCGTCAATTGGCGCAAAAAAAACAAAGAGATCAACACCATCTGTTTGTGGCAGAAGGGCATAAGGTCGTGGAGGAATTTGTCAAGGAAAATTACCAATTGCACCAACTTTTTACTTCAAATTCATCCCTGTTTTCTTCCCATCAAGCCAAATTGGTAAGTCAATCGGAAATGAAAACCATGAGTGCCTTAAAAACCCCTTCAGATACATTGGCAGTATTTGTAAAACCAAATGAACAATCGCTATCACAATCAAAATTGATTCTCGCACTGGAGAGTATTCAAGATCCTGGAAACTTGGGCACGATCATTCGGTTATGTGATTGGTTCGGCATCCAAGACATCGTTTGTTCGTCAGATACGGTTGATTGTTACAATCCAAAAGTGATCCGTTCGACCATGGGTTCTTTGGCTCGAGTTCAAGTGCTTTATAAAGACCTACAAGCATGGCTTGTGGGAATGCAAGATTGTCAAATTGTCGCCACGTCTATGGCTGGACAGTCTATATATGAATACGCTTTTGATTCACCTACAGTTTTGGTCATTGGAAATGAGGGTAAAGGATTGTCAACACAGCTTCAAGAACTTGCAACTAACGTCATCTCGATTCCTCGATATGGCGGTGCAGAAAGTCTCAACGCTGCTATGGCAACGGGGATTATTGTAGCAGAGGCGCGCCGAAAAAACCCTATTGAAAAATGAAGTTGAGAAAAACCCCCTGCGTTTTGAGAGACTGAATTGCCACTGTCCAGTCGTCGGGTACAATTTCATCCTGCAGAGAAAAAATCCCTCGTACTGATGGGGTTAGTCGGAAAAAGGGCAAATACAGTTCCACGCCAAGTCCAACTTCAAATGCATTCATATTGGTGCGTAAGCGAAATCGTCCACTGTTATTGTCTTCCCGACTTTTTTCATTGCTCGACAGGTTGATGGAGGTCGAAACTCCGCCAACGACAAAGGGCCTCACATTGTGGATTCGGTTGGTTGAAAATTTCAAGACCAAGGGTACGCGTATATATGTCGATTTGACTTCTCGTAGGCGATTGTCGGGATTGCGAACCTCTGGCCAATTTTCTGGAAATGTAAGATTTCGTTGACTTGTAAACATTCCGGGTTCGATTCGCAAGTTGATGTTGTCCAGAATTCGCAAATCAGCAAAAAGACCGACGTTGAACCCCAATTGTGGTTGAATCTCTATTTGATCTAATGTGTACCGTGAATAGTCGGCTTTAAAATTCATCTGATTGATTCCCAAATAATAGCCAAAGCGGAATAAATAATCATCGTCCTTTTTATGATATTCAGGCGTATTGCTTCGTTGACCCCAACTCGTTGCAGTTATGGCGATTAGAGAAACGATAAGAAGGCGTTTACGCATCTTTACTCTTTGTGGCTTGGTAAATGGTTACCACCCCAAAGGTTTGTGGATGGTCGTGTACTCTTGTAAACCCAACTTTTCGGAGTTTATTGTTAAAAGCTTCTCCATAGGGAAAAGCAGCAGCAGAGTCGGAAAGATAACTGTAAGCGTTTTTGTCGGAGGAAAACAATCGCCCAACGAGAGGCAGAAAAAGCGAGCTGTAGATCTTATATCCGACACGAAAAAACAAGTTTTTTGGCACAGAAGTTTCCAAAACAAAAAGCTGCCCTTCTGGTTTCAGAACGCGGTAAATCTCAGAAAGCCCCTTGTGGAGATCTCCAAAATTTCGCACACCAAAAGCTACGGTTGCAACATCGATAGTATTGTCAGAGACAGGCAGAGACTCCGCATCGCCAACAATCATATTGATTTTACGGTCAAGTTTACGCTGAATGATTTTCTGTTTTCCAATTTCCAACATTTCAACAGCAATATCAATCCCCGTAATTGTGGCAGACGGAATCGACGTTAATGCAATGGCCAAATCTCCAGTTCCAGTTGCGACATCTACAATCGTTTTGGGTTTTTTACTGGCGGCCATCTCAACCAACTTTCGACGCCATGATTTGTCAATGCCCATCGATATGACGCGGTTTAACGAATCATAATTATCAGCAATACCATCAAACATTGTGGTAACTTGTTCTTTTTTGGATGTAGAAGAATTTTGATAAGGTTTGACCATGGCGTGATTTTATAGCAATTTGTGCAAAGATAAGCGAATCAGAGATTCATTTCGATGTATTAAATCATTGCAAAACATCTATATTTGTACTTGCAAACCAAGGATTTTTCATGAAAATCATTATTGCTGGCGCGAGTGATGTTGGACTTCATCTTGCAAAGCTACTCTCATTTGAATCTCAGGATATTACGCTGATTGACAGTGTAAAGGAGCACCTTACATATGCCGAGACTCATCTGGATATCCGTACCATACATGGAGACCCTTCAGCCTTGGCAGTTCTCAAAAAAGCAGATGCAGGCGATTCTGATATGATGATTGCCGTTAGCCCGATAGAAACCACCAATTTGATGTGTTGTTTGCTGTCTAAACAATTAGGTTGTAAACGCACCATAGCACGTGTGACCAATATTGAGTTTGACAAGTACAAAGAAGATGTCGATTTTCATTCTTTAGGCATCGATGAGTTGATTTCTCCTGAGGAACTAGCTGTTAAAGAGATTCAATTGTTAATTGACGAGTCAGCGTTCAACAATAGCTATGAATTTGAAGAAGGTGCCTTAACAATGATGGGAACAACCTTGGAAGAATCGGCTCCCTTTGTTGGTAAATCGGTAAAAGAAGCAGCTGCTGTATATTCGGAAGTACACTTTATGCCGATTGCAATTAAACGGGCAGGTTCGCAAACAACCCTCATTCCTCGTGGGAACACTCTTTTCGAAGCTGGGGATCAGGTCTATTTCACAAGCTCCAAATCAGGAATGGACGCATTAAACGAATTGATTGGTTACACCAAGCAAGAGGTTGAGAACGTAATGATTCTTGGCGGAGGACGCATAGGGAAAAAGACAGCAGAGGACTTATGTCAACGCGGAATGCGCGTTAAACTCGTTGAGTCGAATAAAGAAAAGGCAATCAAATTGTCTGAGTCCCTTCCCAACACTCTTGTGATTCATGGCGATGGGCGAAATGCCGAGCTATTGCTTGAGGAAAATATTGGCGGCATGGATGTTTTTTTGGCAGTCACAGATGACTCCGAAACCAATATCATGTCCTGTCTGATGGCCAAATCAAATACGGTATCCAAAATTATAGCACTGGTTGAGAATGTAGATTACTTCGAGCTCACCAAGTCAATTGGGGTAGATACATTAATCAACAAGAAGCTGCTAACGGCCAACAGTATTTTCCGCTATGTGCGGAAAGGAAAGGTCGTTGACTTGGCCAAACTTAATAATATGGATGCTGAACTTCTCGAGTTTGTTGTCAGTGAAGATTCTCGAGTTTTAGGAAAAAAAATCAAGGATTTAGAGATTTCTCGAACAGCTACAATTGGCGGTGTTATTCGAGCAGGGGAAGGGATTATTGCCCTTGGAGATTTTGAAATCATGCCTGGCGATAGAGTCTTGGTTTGCTGTTTGCCAAAGTCCATCTCACGTATTGAGCGATTATTTCGGTAGCGATGAAGGTGTATAATTTTTCGACAATTTTTCACATGTTGGGCTTGTTGCTTTTGTTTAATGCAACAGCAATGTATATCTGTTCACTGCTGAGTGCTTCTGCAGATGATGGCGCAATGAACGGACTCTTGTACTCTGCATTTATTACCACAGGGGTAGCCCTTGTAACCTTAGTCATCACCCGAAATCGAAAACGAGAAATCAGGAAGAGAGATGGGTACTTGACGGTGGTGCTGGGCTGGCTCAGCATGGTACTTTTTGGCACACTACCTTATATATTGACTGGCGCGTTGGAAAGCTATTCTGATGCATTGTTTGAAACCATGTCTGGTTTTACAGCTACTGGGGCTACGATCATTCAAGATATCGAAGCACTTCCAAAAAGTATCATTTTGTGGCGCTCCCTTACGCACTGGCTTGGTGGGATGGGTATCATTGTATTGGCAGTGGCAATCCTACCCCTATTGGGGATTGGTGGTGTTCAATTGTTTTCTGCAGAAGCAACAGGCCTTGGTGGGGACAAACTCCACCCGCGGATCAGCGATACCGCAAAACGACTTTGGTATATCTATGTGGGCTTTACGGCCTTGGAGGCGATTTTATTATCTCTGGCTGGAATGACCGTATTTGATGCTGTTAATCACTCGATGAGTACGATGGCATCTGGTGGGTTCTCAACCAAAAATGAAAGCTTGGCGTATTGGAACCACAGACCTGTGATCCAATATATCGTGACCTTATTTATGTTTTTAGCGGGTACCAACTTCGTTCTGATTTATTTTGGACTCAAAGGGAAACTGCAACGAATTTGGCAAGACAATGAGTTTCGTTGGTATATTGGCTTTGTGACGTTTTTTACAATGATTACCTTTATTGGGATTTACACCAACGTAAACCTACAATCAACCGCAGTTGATCACCCACAAGTCTTTGGGGAGTTTGAAAGCAGTTTTCGACATGCCTTATTCCAAGTGGTTGCAATCATTACAACCACTGGTTTTGTGACTGCAGACTTTGCTGGTTGGATTCCGTTTCTGACCATGCTTTTCTTTGGTCTTTTCTTTTTGGGCGGATCTTCTGGTTCGACATCTGGGGGAGTGAAAGTGATTCGACATTTGGTGATGATCAAAAATGCTATCCTTGAGTTTCGTCGCGCCCTACACCCCAATGCGATTGTTCCTCTTCACCTTAATCACGTTACCATTCAACAGAGTTTGGTTTATCGAATCCTCGGATTTTTTATCCTCTACATGTTGCTGTTTATCATCGGAGCAGTCGTTTTGAGCTTTTTTGGCTTAGACTTTTTATCGTCCATAGGCGCATCCGCAGCGAGCCTAGGAAATGTTGGGCCAAGTTTGGGTGATTTTGGCCCCGTTTCAACCTATGCATCCATGCCAACTGGCGGGAAAATTTGGTGTTCCTTTTTGATGCTGGTTGGTCGTCTAGAACTCTTTACTGCACTGATACTATTTACTCCCTATTTCTGGAGAGATCACTAGGTCAATGCCTGCTGAATTCGCTGAACCGCTTCTTCGATATCATTCATAGAAGCTGCATAGGATATTCGAATATTATTCGGACAGCCAAAGGCCTCTCCAGTCACGGTAGCGACATGGGCTTCTTCTAAGAGGTAAAGCGCAAAGTCAGAAGCATTTTCAATCGTTTTACCCTTAATTGTTTTGCCGAAATAATGGGATACATCTGGAAACACATAGAAAGCACCTTTGGGCTGGTTGAGTACAAAGCCCTCAATCGCACCGAGTAAGTCGATTATCCTTTCGCGGCGAGTCGCAAATTCGTCAACCATATACTGAATCTGGCTAACGGGCGCGTCCAAAGCGGCAATGGTGGCACGTTGTGCGATACAGTTGGCCCCACTTGTGATCTGACCTTGCATTTTGGTACACGCTTTGGCAATCCATTCTGGTGCGCCGAGGTAGCCGATACGCCAACCCGTCATTGCAAATGCTTTTGCCACTCCATTGACGGTCAATGTACGATCGTACATGGACGGAATTTGAGCAAAACTAAAGTGTGGCACCCCGTAGTTGATATGCTCATAAATTTCATCTGAAAGAATATAGATGTCAGGGTATTTTTCTAAAACGGCTGCCAATGCACGGTATTCGTCTTCAGTGTAAACCGATCCACTGGGATTGTTGGGCGAGTTAATGACCACCATTTTTGTTTTGGGCGTAATCGCTTTTTCAAGCTGTTCAGGCGTGATTTTAAAATCGGTTTTGATATCTGAGTAAATCTCTACTGGGTTTCCTTCTGCCAGCACAACAATTGCAGAATAACTCACCCAGTAGGGAGCCACAAGCAGCACATCATCTCCGGGGTTGATCAACACCTGAATGGCGTTTGCGATTGATTGCTTTGCGCCCGTTGATACCACGATTTGACTCGGACTATAGTTCAAGTGGTTATCTCTCTTAAACTTTCTGCAAATGGCTTCTTTCAATTCTGCATACCCATCGACTGGGGTGTATGAATTATAATTGTCGTTGACAGCTTGTACAGCTGCTTCTTTGATAAAGTCAGGCGTATTAAAATCTGGTTCTCCAAGACTGAGTCCGATAACGTTAATGCCTTGATTTTTTAATTCTCTTGCTTTGGCCGCCATAGCTAGGGTTGCCGAGGCGGGCAAACTGTTGATCCGATTCGATAATGCTTCTTTCATCGTCTTAATTAAACTGTGATTGGTTTTTTTGCCAATGATTTGAGTAGATGATAGTGCGAATAGAACGCGGAGCGAAAAGTTTTGAATTCGTTGTAGGGCAAATCAAATTCCCGAGCGGTTTGCTTGACAATTTTCCCGATTTTTTTATAATGAATGTGGCTGACATAGGGGAAAATATGATGCTCGATCTGGTGGTTTAGTCCCCCTGCAAACCAATTGATAAGCCAGTTTTTGGGAGCGAAATTCCCTGTGGTAAACAGTTGGTGAATCGCCCAAGTATTTTTCATCGTACCCGTTTCTGATGGTAGCGGCATGGTGGTGCTCGTTGTGATGTGTGCGAGCTGAAAGACCACACTGAGAATGACCCCAGCAGTGTAATGCATCACGACAAAGCCAATCATGATTTTCCACCAAGCAAGATCAAGAACCAAAAGCGGCAAAACAATCCATAGGGATACATAAAAAGTTTTTGACAAAAAAAGCACAAACCATTCTCGTGTTGGGCTTGTTTTTTTCTTGTACGATAGATTTAGTTTCAAATACCGCTTGAGCTGAATAAAGTCTGTGGTAACCACCCAGCGGAGGGTCATCAAGCCGTAGAGGAAAATAAAATAGAGGTGTTGAAAACGGTGAATTTTACGCCATTTGGCGTGTTTCGAAAACCGCAAAACCGTTCCTGCATCCAAGTCCTCGTCGTGCCCTTCGATATTTGTAAAACTGTGATGAAGGACATTGTGTTGTACCTTCCAATTGAATACGTTACCCGCCAAAATATAAATTGCACCGCCCATGAGTTTGTTCACCCAAGCATAGCGTGAGTAGGACCCATGATTTCCTTCATGCATCACATTCATACCAATCCCTGCCATCCCAAAACCAAGAAGAACGCACAAGCCGAGCTTGATCCACTGATTCAACTCTAGTGATAGCAATAGCACATATGGAGTGATAAAAAATGTAAGAAGAATGACGGTTTTGAGGTGAAGCCTCCAATTGCCAGTTTTACGGAGATTGTTTTCTTTAAAATAGGCATTGACACGTTTGTTGAGAGTAGAAAAAAATTGTTTTCTGTCTTTTCTTGAGAACCGAATGGCTCCTTTTGCAATTTTCATAGAATGAGATTGTGGAAGCAAAAGTAGTAATTATGATATTGAGTAATGATTGTTTTTTGCTTTTTTTACTTTTGTATTCAGCACTACTGGCATATGAAGAAACTCCTCACCTACTTTCCCGACCTAAACGATCTGCAACAACAACAATTGCAGCAGCTTCACGGCTTATATGCAGATTGGAATCAGAAAATCAATGTGATTTCTCGTAAAGACATCGATGCCCTTTACGAACGACACGTGTTACACGCTTTGGGCATTGCCAAAGTGCTGTCATTTGCGCCCCATGCGAAAATTCTCGATGTGGGTACAGGTGGCGGTTTTCCTGGCATTCCACTTGCCATCCTTTTTCCAGAAACTGACTTTTACCTTGTTGACTCCATTCAGAAGAAAATCGGTGTTGTCAATGCAGTTGCTGATGCGGTTGGATTGTCAAATGTACAAGCAACTCATCAACGCGCCGAGCAAGTAAAGGGAAAGTTTGACTTTGTGGTTTCCCGTGCGGTCACCCAAATGCCCCGATTTGTGGAATGGTTACAGGACAAAATTAGCCCAACGCAACAACACGATCTGGCCAATGGCATTCTTGCCCTAAAAGGTGGCGACTTGACCGAAGAGCTTCAATCTTTTCCCAAAGCAACTTGCTATCCGCTTGCCAACTATTTTCAAGAAGAATTTTTTGCTACAAAATACGTGGTACACCTGCCTATCTAGCCCATATGTGGGTAACGATAGTCTTTGGCTGGCACCATCGTTTCTTTGATCAATCTTGGGGATACCCATCGCAATAGGTTTTGCATCGAGCCAGCTTTGTCGTTGGTGCCAGACGCTCTGGCACCCCCAAATGGTTGTTGTCCGACCACTGCGCCACTGGGCTTGTCATTGATGTAAAAGTTTCCAGCGGCATTGACGAGTTTTAAACTTGCGTCTTCTATCACCTGACGATCCTGTGCAATCACAGCACCTGTGAGCCCATAGACTGAGGTATTGTCGACCAAATCAATGGTCTCTTCCCATTTGGTATCTTCATAAACGTAAAGGGTCACGACAGGACCAAACAATTCTGTCTCCATGGTCTTGTATTTCGGATTGGTTGTAAGGAGTACGGTGGGCGATACAAAATATCCCTTGGACTTATCATAAGTTCCACCAACGAGTACTTCTACATCCTTGTCTGCTTTGGCTTGGTCGATATAAGCAGCGAGTTTATCAAACGATGCCTCATGGATTACAGCTGTGATAAAATGGCTCATGTCTTGTGGGGATCCCATGGTGAAGGACTTGACATTGGCAACGACTTTGTCAATGATTGGCTGTGCAATCGATTTTGGCAAATAGATTCGTGACGCAGCTGAGCACTTTTGCCCTTGATATTCAAAAGCACCACGCGTTATGGCAGTGGCAACCACATCGACATCCGCTGATTGATGAGCCAAAATAAAATCTTTTCCGCCAGTCTCACCTACGATACGCGGATAGGTTTTATAGGTCTCGATGTTTTCCCCGATTTTTTTCCATAGATCTTGAAAAACAAAAGTTGAACCTGTAAAGTGCAAGCCCGCAAAAGACGGATGCTTCAACACAATATCTGTAATCATTTCAGGGTCTCCAGAGACGAGTGTAATTACGCCATCAGGAAGTCCAGCCTCTTTAAAGATGTCCATCAAAATTTTGGCAGTATACATTTGGTGGTCACTGGGTTTCCAGACCACCACATTCCCCATCATCGCCATACACGAAGTGAGATTGCAAGCAATAGCAGTAAAGTTAAATGGCGTAACTGCATAGGTAAATCCTTCCAGTGGTCGGTGTTCAATACGATTAAAAACACCATGACCAGGAGCGGGCTGTTGCTGATAGATTTGCGAAGCAAAAGCAGCATTGAATTTGAGAAAATCAACCGATTCACAAGTGGCATCGATTTCTGCTTGGAAAATATTTTTAGACTGACCAATCATGGTTCCGGCATTGATAATCTCTCGATAGGGCCCTGCGATGAGATCAGCAGCTTTGATAAAAATTGATACACGATGCTCCCATGACATTGCTGCCCATTTTGCTTTGGCTTTCAGTACGTTGTCAATTGCTCGTGTGACATGCTCGGGCTGGGCAAGACTATAGGTTCCCACAATGTGCTGATGATCGTGCGGAGGTCGAATGGGGCGCGTTTCTGCAGTAAAGACCTCTTCATCGCCAAGGTACAGGGGAACTTTAACTTTTTCATTAAACATTTTTATGTAGGTTTCTTCCACTTTTTTTCGCTCTGGCGAACCAGGTCGATATTCATAAGTAACTTCGTTAAGTGGTGTGTTAACATTGAAAAATCCGTAAGGCATGATGCGTGTTTTTTTGGTTATTTAACAAATTTACTAAAAAGTGTTATAAAAATCAATTCATTGCAAAGGCGGGGCTCAACTTAAATTTGGGGATATAAACTCTAAATTTTTTGGTTGTTGCGAGATTGATAAAGTTATAGTGTCCATCCATGGCTCCCACAGAAGACGTCACCAAACATCCCGATCTATAGGTGTAATTTTTCCCAGGCGAAATCACGGGTTTTTTACCCACAACGCCTTCCCCATCAATAATGGTTTTCGGACTGAGGGAATCAATAATTTCCCAATGTCGAGATTGGAGTTGAACGGCTTCTTTTCCCTCATTGTAAATGGTAATTTGGTAAGCGTAAGAATAGTTTAAGTTGTAATTTTTGAAGTAGGTTCCTTCAAAAAAAACTTCTGCTGAAACACGAATACCACGAGTGAGAAGATGTACCATAATTGCAAGTTACAAAACTTACGGATTGCATGGCAATTAATTTTGGATTTGTGTGGAGTTTCCAACTCCAACCCCGATCAATCGATCGTAGCGGTCTCCAAACTTTCGCAGATAAACCAACGCCAAATACTCATTTTCGGTTTCCCAATGGCTGCCCCCAACACCATTTTCAAGCAATTGACCAGCGGAATTGACAGCGATATATTTGTAGTTATACACACCTTGTTTGAGTCGAATTGTCACTTGGTGGAGGTTGTTTGCAGAGTCGTATTTTAATTTATGGACTGGCTGTGGCTGATGCTGATTGAACAGGCCAGTCACATAAAAATCATAGTTGGTTTCTGACGAACGCAAACTAAAAGTGACTTCTGTGTAATCGGCATCTGTGTCTGAATTGAACCCTTCGGTGGTTTGAATCACAAAATTGCCATTGATGTCTGGCGCATAGGTATATACATTTCCGTTGCGTACAAAATTGGGATACAAAATGCTTTGATACATATTGTCACGTCTAATGAGGGCAACATTTCCGCCTGTTGATCGGATGTCTTTGGTGTCAAAAAACAAGTATTCGTTTCCTCCCTCAAAAATTAGATTGTTGTCGTATTCAAATCGTAAACTTTGGTTCATCACATAATCGTATTTGGGGATTTTTCTGGCAGACGACCAGCGGTAGTTTTGAAGAGCCCAAACGCTAATCTCTTGGTCAGGTTGTCGAGAATTGATATTGGTTGTTTTTACCCCGATTTCAATTCGCTGCTGGCTATCAATTCCTTCCAAATCACGTAGTCGATATACGCCTACTTGCACAGTAGCTCGCTGTTCATATACGACAAAACGCTTGGTAAAAACCAACTCTTGGCTTTTGTCAAAAACAGCCAACACATAATTCCCACTTGCGATAATTTCAGTATCTCTGTTCGGAATTGTCAAGTCGTAGTGTGTGTAGCTTTGCAATGTCGCCGACGAGTTGGTCATATTCCGAATTCGAACGTCATCGAAACCGTTGATGTATTCTGATTTATACAATGCAGATGCTGTCCAATCCGCATTTGCATGTTGAATGGTGTAGTAATAATAAGACTCGTCGGCGTTTAGATCGTCAAAGCGCAAAGTGAATGCTTTACCCAGTTCAACAATAGGGGTATTTTCGATTTGTTCTTCTGCCTGAAAAATGATTGTACCAATGTGATTTGGAGGTTTTTTTTCTTTCAACTGTTGTCCCATCAAAATGCTGGGAAAAACAAGTGTGAAAAAGATTTGTTTAACGTTTAGCAACTCTAAAAATTTAAAAATATTGGCTAAAGATACCTAAAATCAGATATGAAACTACAAAGTCAAAATCAAGTCAAAAATAGTAGCGTTAAACAAATTATTTGGAATTAATATAAATAATAATAAAAAGGAGTCTTAACCTTTTTTTAAGCGCTTTGAACTAAGTAAATTTGTGCTCCAAAACAAGCAATTCATCATGTCAACTGACATCAAGATCCGCAAAGGTCTTTCCCTCCGATTAAAGGGGGCTCCTACCAACACGCTCAAGACCGCACCACCATCAACACAATTCGCTTTAAAACCCATTGATTTTCATGGTGTTTTTCCCAAACTTGTGTGTAAAGAGGGAGATGCAGTCCAAGCTGGCCAACCGCTCTTTTATTCCAAATATCAAGACAGTATTCAATTTGTCTCTCCAGTCAGCGGGACAGTCAAAGAAATTCTTCGGGGTGCAAAACGAAAGATACTTGAGATTGTGATCTCTGCCGACAAAAAACAACAATCAGTTACGCACAAACTTCCTTCATTGAATAAGATTACGCCTGAGCAAATTAAAGAGTATTTGTTGGCATCAGGAAATTGGCCGTTTATCAAGCAACGTCCCTATGATATCGTTGCCAATCCCAACGCCACGCCAAAGGCGATTTTTGTCAGTGCCTTGGCTACAGCCCCTTTGTCTGCTCAGTACGATGTGATTTTGGAAGGACAACAAGATGCGTTTCAATTGGGAATTGACATGTTGTCAAAACTCTCGCCAAATTTACATTTGAGTATCGGAGCCAAAGAGTCCAGTCAAATCGCACAGACCAAAAACTGTAAAGTACATCGAATTAAAGGGCCGCATCCAGCAGGGAATGTTGGCGTGCAAATACATCACATTGACCCAATTAATGCTGGTGAAACGGTATGGGTCGTCGGCGCAGAAGATGTAGCCAATATTGGCCGATTTTTTCAAACCGGAGTTTTTGATCCTACTCGTACGCTTGCGGTTGCAGGTCATCCATTGAACACGCCTTGCTACTATAAATCAACAATTGGTGCATCGCTCGAACCATTACTCGAAGATGTGGGCACTGAGAACCTTGCTACATTGCGCGTCATCAATGGTGATGTGTTGACGGGCACAGCTACCTCAGCTAATGGGTATGTTGGTTACTATAACAACACCATATCCGTAGTTCCTGAAGGGAATCGATATCGCATGTTTGGTTGGTTGCCATTTGCAGGATCAAACTTGCACAGCATGTCCAACACATCACTTTCTTGGTTATTCCCCAAAAAACAATATACTCCTGACACCAATTTGAACGGAGAAGAACGTGCCCTTGTAGTTACCGGTGAGATGGAACGTGTATTTCCTATGGATATATACCCCATGCAGCTACTCAAAGCATGTATGGCGAATGATATTGAAAAAATGGAGCAACTTGGTATTTACGAGGTTGCCCCCGAAGATTTTGCATTGATCGATTATGCGAATTCTTCCAAAATTGAGGCGCAAGCGATTATTCGCGAAGCGTTGGATTTGATGAATAAAGAAATAGGTTAATCCAAAGCTATGATGTTAAGAAAACAAATTGACCGATTAAAAAAACCATTTGCAAAAGGATCGAAATACGAACGATTCGCACCTGCTGTCAATGCCTTCGACACCTTTTTGTTTGTACCCAACCACACAACCCAAAAAGGCGCTCACATTCGAGATGCTGTTGACCTTAAGCGCACAATGGTAACCGTTATTATTGCACTTATTCCTGCCTTGATCTATGGAATTTACAATACAGGTTATCAATATTATATTCAAACAGGGGAGGCCTTTACTTTTTTAGATGCTTTCCTGCATGGTTCGTTTAAAATCCTTCCGATGATTGCCGTTTCCTATGGGGTTGGACTTGCGATCGAATTTGCTTTTGCGGTCTATCGCGGACATGAAGTCAACGAAGGATATTTGGTAACGGGACTTTTAATTCCAATGATTATGCCAGTTGATATTCCCTTATGGATGGTTGGCTTGTCAGTTGCTTTTGCGGTCTTTATTGCCAAAGAGGCATTTGGAGGAACTGGAATGAATATTCTCAACCCCGCACTTACAGCTCGTGCTTTTGCCTTTTTTGCATATCCAACCTATATGTCTGGAAATAAGGTATGGGTTTCTGAGGCGAGTAATGTAGATGGGATTTCTGGAGAAACAATATTGGGTTCTCTAGCCTCTGGTGTAAATGTTGATTACAGCATGTTTGAGATGTTTAGTGGTGCCATACCAGGGTCGATAGCAGAAACGTCTACCTTGTGGGTTTTGGTTGGAGCTGCGATTCTCATCTTTACAGGTGTAGGAAGCTGGCGGATCATGCTCGGCGGTGTAATTGGAGCTGCGGTCATGGGCTTTTTGTTCAATCTATGGGGAGCCAATGCCTTGATGCAGTTCGACTGGATGAATCACCTGATTGTTGGTGGATTTGCTTTTGGAATTGTCTTTATGGCGACCGACCCAGTTTCGGCAGCACAAACTGTTCGTGGAAAATGGATTTACGGAATTCTTGTGGGGATATTATGTATCCTGATCCGCGTCTTTAATCCTGCTTATCCTGAAGGGGTGATGCTAGCCATTTTATTGATGAATGTCTTTGCACCAACGATTGATCACTATGTGGTGCAAGCCAATGTCAATCGAAGACTTAAAAGAAAACAACACAGTACAACTGTGCAAACTGCTTAATGATGAATAGAGATTCTAACGCTTACACTTTTGTATTTGCCGCTGCCATGGTGGTTGTGGTCGCTTCAGTATTGGCTTTTACCGCTAGTTCCCTGAAAGACTTACAGCAAGAAAATGTCCGCAAAGAAAAAATGCAAAACATACTCGCAACGATTGGTATTGAAACCGATCGCGAAGGGGCTGAACCCCTCTTCAATGATCATATTGTATCGCAACTTGCCCTGCGAAATGACGGCACAGTTGATGGAGACGTTGATCCTTTCTCAGGAATCAAACTTGCCTTGGAATTGAAAAAAGATCCAAGTGAGCAGCGCTTTCCACTCTATTTGGCAAACGTACAGGACGTGTCATATTACATCATTCCTCTGCGCGGTTCTGGGCTATGGGATGCCATTTGGGGGTATATCGCTTTGGAATCCGATCGGAATACGATCAAAGGAGCTGTATTTGACCACAAAGCAGAAACCGCTGGATTGGGTGCCGAGATCACCCAGCAATGGTTTATGAATCGCTTTGTCGGAGAAAAAGTATTTGACAATGATGGCAAATTGGTTGGCATCTCTGTTTCCAAAACAAACAACGATCCAAAAGACCTTGATAAAGACGACCATGAGGTTGATGCGATATCGGGGGCGACAATCACAGGTGATGGTGTTTCAGATATGATCATTGAACGTCTGACGCATTATCAATCCTACCTAACACAAAACCAAACCACAACAGCAGTTGCTGTAAATGACTAATCGATATGTCTAAAAAAACAAACAAACCACTTGTTCTTTTTGTTGCAAAGGAGAAAGAGCCCTTGTTTTCAAAAAAGAACAGGGCGCTACTCTCAGACCCTTTAGACGATAACAACCCCATTACCGTTCAGGTACTGGGTATTTGCTCTGCCTTAGCGATCACCGTTCAGCTTGAACCAGCAATCGTGATGACTATCTCTGTGATTGCCGTGATGGGTGCGAGTAACGTGATCGTTTCACTGTTGAGAAATCTGATTCCGAATCGTATACGAATCATTGTACAGCTCGTTGTCGTTGCGTCGATGGTAATTCTTGTCGATCAAATTTTACGTGCTTATGCATATGACGTTAGCAAACAGCTATCGATTTTTATCGGGCTGATTATCACAAACTGTATTGTCATGGGACGTTTAGAGGCCTTTGCTTTGGGGAATGGTGTTTGGAAGTCTCTTTTGGACGGTGTTGGAAATGCTGCTGGATATGGCTTTATGCTCATACTGGTTGCGTTTTTTAGAGAACTTTTTGGATCGGGTAAGCTATATGGTTACCAAATCATTCCAGAATCTTTCTACGAAATGGGATATGTCAACAACGGTTTTATGTTGCTTTCTCCAATGGCGCTCATTACCGTTGGCGTTATCATTTGGTTACAGCGTGCGCGCAATCGAAAACTCATAGAAAAAGGATAAATCATGGATTACATAAACTTATTTGTACGAAGTATTTTTATTGAGAACATGGTTTTTGCCTATTTCCTAGGAATGTGTTCTTATCTCGCAGTTTCCAAAACGGTAAAAACAGCAGTTGGACTTGGACTTGCTGTCGTATTTGTCTTGTCGATTACTGTTCCAATCAATTATTTGCTAGATAGCTATTTGCTACGACCTGGAGCTTTGCTATGGCTCGATTCTAGCTATGCAGATGTTGACTTGAGTTTTTTGAGCTTTATCATGTTTATTGCGGTGATTGCTTCCATGGTACAGCTTGTTGAAATGATTGTCGAAAAATTTGCACCAGCTCTCTATGGTGCTCTTGGAATCTTTTTACCACTGATCGCTGTAAACTGTGCGATACTTGGGGGAAGTTTATTTATGCAGCAAAAAGACTTTGCGGGCATTGGGGAATCAGTAATTTATGGAGCGGGATCAGGGATTGGCTTTTTCTTGGCCATTCTTGCAATTGCCGCCATTCGCGAAAAGATTGCCTACTCCAACATACCAGCGCCTTTGCGTGGGTTGGGAATCACATTTATTATAACGGGGCTCATGGCCATTGGGTTTATGAGTTTTATGGGAATTAAGATTTAAGCATTATGGATATTACAGTTGTTCTTGCTAGTGTAGTTGTTTTTATGGTAATCGTGTTCCTATTGGTTGGAATGCTATTGGGAGTCAAAGCCAAGTTGCTTCCTTCAGGACCAGTAAAACTGATGATCAATGGGTCACAAGATGTTGAGGTTGGCTCAGGGAGTACGCTTCTGACTACGCTAGGAAATAATAAAATCTTTTTACCATCAGCTTGTGGTGGTGGAGGAACTTGCATCCAGTGTAAATGTATTATTAAAGAGGGTGGAGGTGAGATACTCCCTACAGAAGCACCTCACTTTACCAGAAAAGAAATTGCAGAAGGATGGCGCTTGGGCTGCCAAGTCAAAGTCAAGCAAGATATGGTTATTGAAGTACCTGAAGAGGTGTTTGGGATTAAAAAATACCAAGCTACCGTGGTTCGTAACTGGAACGTAGCTTCGTTTATCAAAGAGTTTGTCGTTTCGATCCCTGAGGAAATGGACTATAAGGCAGGAGGCTATATTCAAATTGAAATCCCGCAATGTGAAATTCCTTACAAGGATATTGATATTTCTGCTCACCCTGAGGAGCACCCTGACGATGCCAATAAGTTTCAACTCGAATGGGACAAGTTTGACCTATGGGATCTCAAGATGAAAAATACAGAGGTTGTAGAGCGTGCTTACTCGATGGCTTCCTACCCAGCTGAAGGAAAGGAGGTTATGCTCAATGTGCGTATCGCTACGCCCCCATGGGATCGAAATAAAAATACATGGATGGATGTAAACCCTGGTGTTGCATCGTCCTATATTTTCTCCAAAAAACCTGGGGATAAAGTAACAATTTCAGGACCTTACGGTGAGTTCTTCATCAACCACTCCGAATCTGAAATGATGTATGTTGGGGGAGGTGCAGGAATGGCGCCGATGCGTTCTCACTTGTATCACTTGTTCCGTACACTCAAAACGGGTCGTAAGGTTACGTTTTGGTATGGTGGTCGTTCACGTCGTGAGTTGTTCTATGTCGATCATTTTCGTGCTTTGGAAAAAGATTTCCCGAACTTTAAATTTTATGTTGCACTTTCAGAGCCCCTAGAGGAAGACAACTGGAATGTGAAGGACAATTTGGATGCTGATGGCGATGGGTTTGTAGGATTTGTTCACCAAGTTGCGATCGACCAATATCTCAATCATCACGAGGAGCCCGAGGATATTGAGGTGTATTTCTGTGGACCACCATTGATGAATATGGCGGTTGAGAAAATGGCCGAAGACTTTGGCGTTCCTCCAGAAAATGTTCGATTTGACGACTTTGGCGGATAAGCCCTCAGAGCAAGAATTACATCAATTGGCGATGAAAACGGTGGGTGATGACCTCATTGCGCAAGGATACGAGTTTGTTGCCGTAAATAGTGAACTCAAAAAAGACCCTCAGTTTGTTTGTAAAAAAGATAAGCAACTCATTTTCGTTGTCGTGAAGGCCTATGTTTACCCCACCAACCCAAGGGACTACAATCAAGAACTTCTCAATAAAATCAAAGCCCACGCAGAGAAATACGACGCCTCAGTCTGTTTTGCTGGAGTAGGGTTTGCGCGAGCTGACAATTACGACTTACCTTTGATAAAGTCTAAACCCTATGCGATCAATTATGAAGGCCTTCAAGACCTATAGTCTAATCATTGTTATCGTTTTCGCTGGCTGTACGTCCAAAACAGGATACCAACGTCTTTCTGGCTATGCCTTAGGGACAACTTATAACATCACCTATTTTGATACCAAAATCAATCCCGAGTTACTACCAGCGATCGACTCCATTTTTTATGTATTAAACAAATCGATGTCAACCTACATACAAAATTCTGATATCTCCAAAATCAATCGGGGGGATGACCAAGTGGTTGTCGATCATCATTTTAAAACGGTTTTTAATGCCGCAAAAGCGGTCTTTACAGCCACCCAAGGGTTTTTTGATCCAACGGTTGGGAATCTTGTCAATGCCTACGGTTTTGGCCCTGAAGGGGGTTTGGCAACACTAACAGCTTCCGATCGAGATCGCTTGCTAACTCTTACAGGATTTGAAAAAGTTACACTAAATGAAGAGGGTCGTATTGACAAGTCCAATCCAAATATTTATCTAGACTTTAATGCCATCGGTAAGGGGTATGCAGTTGATGTGTTATCAACGATGATGGAAAATCGTTTTGGCTATGCCAACACTCTTGTTGAGATTGGTGGTGAGCTCCAAGCCAAAGGAAAGCATATTCTTAAAAACAGTCCATGGACTGTTGCGATTGATGCGCCCAATGAAGATGTAGCAGAAAGGGATTTGTTACGAACACTCTCACTTCAAAATCAGGCCTTGGCGACTTCTGGAAATTATCGGAAATTCCGTATTGATGAGAAGGGCAATAAGTATGTACATACGATTAACCCTTTCGACGGCACGGCACGGCCATCTAAGGTGCTTAGTGCCTCGGTCATTGCAGCAGACTGTATGACCGCAGATGCCTATGCTACGGCTTTGATGTCGATGCCCATTTCCATGATTGAAACCCTATCATTGGATGGGATTGAGTATATGTTGGTTCTTTTTGGAGATGATGGGACCTATGATATTCGACTGAGTCCTGGATTTCCTTCGCTCAATTTGCCTTAGCACAAACTGGAATGATTTCGTTGGTTGGCACCACATATCGTGTCTGCTCCTCTGGTGTGAGTTGCTCAGCATAAGCCAACATCATTACTTGAAAGCCAACTTGCTCAAGCCTGCTTTGATAGTCTTTGCCATAGATTCGAACGTGATCGTATTGTCCAAAAACTTGGGCGCGCTCTTTAGGGTCTTTAATGCGATCGTCTTCAAAGGTGTTTTGATCTAGGCTTAAGGGGACTTGCAGTATCGCAGTCCCTCCGGGCTTGAGCACGCGATAAATCTCCTGCATGGCGATTTTATCGTTTGGGATGTGTTCCAAGACATGATTGCAAATCACCCAATCAAACTGCTGATCGGAAAAGGGAAGATTGCAGATATCGGCTTGTACATCGGCTAGAGGGGAGTGCAAATCAGAAGTGATATAGCTTCGATGATTTAGCTGTTGAAAGCGTTTGACAAAGGCCTGCTCGGGGGCGATATGTAGGACGTCAGCAGCACGATCGAAAAAGTCGGTTTCTCGATCAAAATACAACCACAACAGTCGATGTCTTTCCAGTGAAAGAGTCCCCGGGCTCAGCACATTTGGACGTTGTTTTTGGTAGCCATAGGGTAAAAACTTTCGATAGGATTTCCCGTTGATTGGATCGGTAAATCCCTTGCCGCGATACCACAAGTCGAGTAGGGGGTAAAGCCATTGGCTCACTCGTATCAATAGTGGGCGAGGGAAGAGACGCAATGCAAAACGAAATAAGGCACTCACTTGCTCAATGGTTTTGTCCGAAAGCGATCTTCTTCATCACTTTGAATGCCAAGTGCTTGATAAACATAATCAAAAGTGGAGAGCAATTCAGGTTGACCATCAACAATGGCAATATTGTGCTCAAAATGCGCGCTTGGTTTACGGTCTGCAGTCAGGATTGTCCAGCCGTCGGAAAGCTGATTGATTTTGTGTGTTCCCATATTGATCATGGGTTCAAGGGCGACTACCATTCCCTCTTGAAAGGCCTTGCCGCTACCTCGTCGTCCGTAGTTTGGCATTTCTGGTTTTTCATGCATCGTTTTACCTAGACCATGTCCGACCAACTCGCGAACAACCCCATAGCCATAGGACTCTACATATTGCTGTATGGCATGACCAACATCACCAACTCGCTTACCGACACAAAATTGTTCAATGCCAATATACAAGGATGCTTTGGTTACGGTGAGAAGCTGCTGGATTTCTTTGTCGATATCCCCAACTGCAAAGGTGTAGGCATGGTCGCCATAATATCCATTTTTTAATGCGCCACAGTCGATTGAAACGATATCACCATTTTCTAATGGCTTGTCATTGGGGATACCGTGCACAACCTGAGCATTGGGGCTCACACATAGGGTGTTGGGAAAATCGTATAGTCCAAGAAAACCGGGCTTTGCGCCATGATCACGGATAAAGGTTTCGGCAAGACCGTCAAGATAAAGTGTCGTTACCCCGGGTTTGATTTCTCCTGCGAGCATGCCCAAAGTCCTGGATACCACGAGCGCACTTTCTCTGATCAGTTCGATTTCCTCAGCTGTTTTTTGCAAAGCCATTTCTAAAAATCGTATGCATGCTTATAGCCCTTGTCTTGTAGAATGTCGAGGATATCTTGCTCTAAAGAAATAATCGGAAACTCAACAATCCGATTGATTTCCTCGCCGTCTTTTGAAAAGACAAACGTGGGGACGTTGGTAACGCCTGCCTGTTCAGCACTCCTATCGTGGCTGACTTTATCCTCGTTTAGGCCAACTATCGGTTGGACTTGATCATTAGCTTCAAGAGCGTCTATGATTTTAAAAAAGCCAGGCACTTCCCGCTGACTGTCTTCACACCAAGTGCCCATGTAAATTGTTACCTCGATATCATCAAACAAAGAATCGATTTGTGAAACCAACGCTTCGTTTAAAGGGTGTGCTTTGTAGTTTTCTACGAACCAACTGTTATGGGTGCTGTTTTCCAATTCGTCTCTGCTGAATTCTCCAAAAGATTGAAATGGCGTTGTGCATGCCACGAAGCCACATAGGCAAAATAGATATAGGATGTTATTTTTCATACCATCATAATAAAGAATTTGCTGTCATTTCAGCTGGTTTTTCTACACCCATAAGGTCTAGGATTGTCGGCGCAATATTACCCAAATTACCATCTTTTATGGATTTGTGCTTGTCATCGATCAAAATCATCGGAACGGGATTGGTTGTGTGTGCGGTGTTGGGGGATCCGTCGGGATTGATCATCGTATCACAATTGCCGTGATCGGCAATAATCAGCACGCTAAAACCGCCCGCTTTGGCAGCTTCAATCACATCCTTTGCACAGGTATCAACCGTTTCGCAAGCCTTGATAGCTGCTTCCATACTGCCCGTATGCCCGACCATATCGGGATTGGCAAAGTTGAGGCATACAAAATCTGTTTCTTGGTTACGGAGTTTGGGAACGATGGCATCTCTCAATTCATAAGCACTCATTTCTGGCTGAAGGTCATAAGTTGCAACTTTGGGCGAGGGGCATAAAATGCGTTCTTCGCCTTCAAATGGTTCTTCACGTCCTCCGTTAAAGAAAAAGGTCACGTGGGGATACTTTTCTGTTTCTGCAATACGAATTTGCTTTCTCCCTGCTTTGGCAAGAATTTCTCCAAGAGTATTGGTCACATTATCCTTATCAAAAACGACATGAACCCCCTCAAAAGAATCGTCGTAATTGGTCAACGTTACAAAGTGAAGATCTTGTTTTTTCATATCGTAATCCCCATAATCTTGCTGATGCAGAGCTTGAGTTAATTGTCGTCCTCTATCTGTTCGGAAGTTAAAAAATACCACAACATCACCCGATTGAATGGTCGCTAGGGGTTGATTGTCCGCTCCGACATGAACGAGTGGCTCAATAAATTCATCCGTGGTGCCATCTGCATAGCTATCTTTCATAGCTTCAACAAAATCAGTGGTTGCTTTTCCTTTGCCATTAACCAACAAATCATATGTTTTTTTGACGCGCTCCCAACGCTTATCTCGATCCATTGCGTAGTAACGTCCAACGACGGATGCGATTTGAGCATTGTTGGCAGCACAGCTTTCTTGCAACTCTTTGATAAATCCTGCTCCGGATTTGGGGTCAACATCACGACCATCGGTAAAAGCGTGGACAAAAATATCGGGTACTTCGGCAAGATTGGCAGCGCGAACCAATCCTTTGATGTGGTTGATATGGGCATGTACGCCACCGTCCGAGACCAAACCGAGAAAATGAAGTTTGACCTTGTTTTCTTTGGCAGTTTTGAAAGCTTCTTGTAATACGGGCTCGTCTTTGAGCGTATCTTTTTCAACAGCCATGTTGATTTTGGCAAGGTCTTGATACACCACTCGACCAGCACCCAAATTGACATGCCCTACTTCACTGTTGCCCATCTGTCCGTTGGGAAGCCCAACATCCATACCGTCTGTACGGAGGGTGGCATTGGGATTGCTCTTGTACAAAGAGTCGATAAAAGGTGTATACGCTTGGTCAATCGCCGATACAGAAGGGTCTGGAGAGATCCCCCAGCCGTCCAAAATCATCAGTAGTACTTTCATGCTGTAAAGATAAGTAGAACCCAGCGAAAGCAACACGGTTTGTCAGTCAAATAATGCTGGATTTATATCTAGAAGATGCTCTGCTGTATAGCTTGTAAGAAATTCTGCATCTAAAAACTCACGCCCGAGCAATTGTTCATCTTTTGCAATTTCTGAAATCGCGTGGTTTGTCAAGATTTCCAAATATGCTTTTGAGAGGGAGTGGTAGGTGTAGTGCCATGGCTCATGGGCAAAGCCCTTGCGGTTGGGATGATCTGTATAAACTTCCAAAAAGCCATAGTCTGCTGCATTTTGGTTCATCCAAGAACGGAGTGCACTAGAAGGGCCATCGCCATAAAATTTTTCTGCCAATAACACATCACCAGCCTGCGGATTGGCATTGTCGATGATATCGATGTCTGTACCCCAGTGGTGACGAGAGGTTCCTGGTAGGGTCGAATAGGTAATGATTTCTCGAATGGCATCTTTAGCTGAAAGGCCTTGCGAGATCAACGTGCTGTACTTGGCATTCCAGATTTCCCGTTGCCGATAAAAGCTGCGATGAGCAGACACCACCTTGATGTCGATACCTACTTTGGCAGCTGCCTTGCGCATACGTTTATAGGCCTTAAAGACCTCTTCCTGCATATTGCCAACGAGTGAAGGTGATGTTTTTCCCAACACCAAAAGTGGATCGATATGTTGTGCAGAAGTATGCATCGTCACACACAAAAATAAACCCTTTAGCAGTGCTTTCATAATAGCTGTTTTTTCATCACATAGTGTGGCCCAAATATAGGAACCTCAAACTCAGATCCCTCAATACGATACCCCATATTCAAATAAAACCCAGAAGCTCCCTTTCGGGCATTCATCCATATCACTTCAAAACCTCGAGATTTTGCACGACTTTCGACCTCTGTGAGCAACAGCCGCCCAACGCCGCTGTTTTGGGTCGAGCTAAGCACTGCCATACCTCGAATTTGTCCATTTGGTACCATGAATCGACCATCTTTGGGATTGTCCAAAATTGTGCATACGCCAAGCAAGGTATTTTGATCATAAGCCCCCAGATGAATCGTGGATTTAAGCTCATCTCCAGGTAAAATACAGCTTTCGATTGCCATACCTGGACGTAACACAGGATGACGAACAAGATGAGTCGTTTCTGCGGAAATGGTTTTAATATGTATTTTTGGCGATTCCATGCAGAATGTAGAATTCACGTATTTATCAAAGAACAATATAGCACAAATTGTTCCGCTCATGCAAGACTTTACGTCAAACAAGTATTCAGATGAGGTTTTACTTGATCGATTGAAAGCCATGTTTGCCTACGACTATGACTGCGTTGCCATTTATTTGGAGAATCAACTTATCGGTTTTTGCGGTTTGTGGTATCAAACACGACATTACTCTGGCAAGTGCTGTGAGCTCGATCATTTTTATATTGATGAACCCTATCAAGGAAAAGGATATGGCAAGCAATTTCTCGATTGGATTACATTAGAACTCCAAGCCAAAGACTATGAGGCCATCGAGCTGAATGCCTACAAAGAAAACAAAGCAGGGCATCGTTTTTATGAGCGAGAGGGCTTTGTGCATTTGGGCTTTCATTTTGTGAAGCGCTTGTAAAATTTTGGCATTCACATTCGATTCTCTACCTTTAACGTGAACTCATGCAAAAAGCAATCCCCATATTGGCTCTATTCTGCGTTGTCTTTGCAACAGCCCAGCAAGACTATCGCACTTGGTTGCGCGGAAAGGTGCTATACCAAGACAGTAGTGTCGTCGCTGCCAATATTTTGAATACCAACTCCGAACAAGCCACGATCACCGATGATAATGGAGAGTTTGCGTTAGAGGTAAAACTCGGAGATGAACTCATTATTTCGTCTGTACAATATGAAATTCGTGCGATTATCATTACCAAGGAGATCTTACAACGCAATCGTTTGGTGGTCGATGTAAACGAAAAAATACAAGTTCTCGACGAGGTGGTTGTGAGCCCCACACGCCCAGAAAAGTTTTTGGATTTGCAAGAAGAAGAATTTAAAAAATTCGATTACTCATCTGATAAATCAACTCGAGTTGACAACGAAATTTTACGAAAAAACCAACTCTATGAAGGGGTTGACTTTGTCAATATCTTCAAGTTGATGTACAAGGCCCTTCGCAAAAAGGATTCCGACGACGGGGGTGGTTCGGCCTATGCGCCAAGTGATGTGATACGTCAAATCTATCCAGATGTGTTCTTTACGGAAGAACTCCATATTCCCCCAGACCAAATCGGTCTATTTTTGGAGTTTATCGATAATCGGCTAGAAGCAAAAGATCTATTGAAAAAGGAAAATGAATTTCAGTTGATGGATTTTTTAATCAAACAAAGTGAAAAGTTTGCAAAGGCGCAATAGGCATTTTCTTTGGGTTGTATCGGTTGTGAGCTTTATGGGATATGCCCAAAGCATACAAGATTTTTCAGGAAAGGTCATTTCAGATTCTCTAGATATTTCGGGGATTCATGTGGTCAACAAAAACAGTGGGGCAACCACCATTACCAATCGAAAAGGAGAGTTTTCGATAGGCGTTCAACCCACAGACACGATTATTTTTTCTGCGGTTCATATCAAAATACAAGCATTGGTTTTGGATTCTTTGGTGCTTTCTCAACCCGAAATCAATGTGTATGTCGAGCATGCTGTCAATGAACTAAAAGAGGTCGTTGTAAAACCCCATGATCTAACCGGAAACCTCGCTGACGATGTTACCGCTGCTCCGCCTCCACCTCTCAATTTTAATGATGTAGGGATTCCAGGTTTTGAAGGGGAGCGTCGGGAAAAAATACGATACAGCAGTACAGGAAACTTGATTTTAAGTACCTTGCTATTGCCCATCATGCCATTGGATATTGAAGGGGTGTACAAACAAATCAGTGGGTACAACAAACGCCTTCGGCAAAGTCGGAAGCTCAACACACAACTTCAAACGGTGTATCGTATGATTGACTTTTATGGGACCAATTTTTTGCAACGCGAATTCACTTTGGTTGAGGAGGAAGTCTATGGCTTTGTAATGGCATGTGTAGAAAACAATCCAGAGATGCAGACAGATTACCTTAAAGGCAATCATCCCCTCGTTTTGGAAGGGATGACGCAATACGCAAACACCCAAACCAAGGAATGATGAACCGAACTTTTGCTTTTTCGTTTTTTGTGTGGTTGCTATTTGTTCAAGCCACGATTCATCCCTATTATGTCAGTACCCTAGAGATTGATTACCGCCCCGACCGAGCGGCTTTACAAATTACGATGCGTGTGTTTACAGACGATTGGCAGTTGATGCTCAACACCCACTATGATAAAACTCTTCGTTTGGATCCCGACTCGGATGAGGAGCAAATGGAAATCCACTCCACAGAGTACCTTCAACAACATTTGGAATTGAAGCTCAATGGCAAAGATGTAACCCCAAGCGTTTTGGGGAGGGAGTATCAAGACGATCAGTTGGTTCTGTATTTGGAGGTAGCGGGCGTGGCAGAACTCCAAACCCTAGGGGTGTCCAACCGTATTCTCTTTGCGGAATTGGAAGGCCAGCAAAATATCGTACGGATTAAAACCCCAACAAAACGAAAAAACTATTTGCAAACCCAAGGACAGGCGCGGGATCTGTTTCGTGGTTTATAGGGGTGCTTGTGATAACGGCATTTGTGTATGTGGCGAGAGCCTTATGCGTAAGTTTAAAGTGTAACGCCATTCATGTGTGGGTTTTCGTTTTACAAGTTGTTAGCTTTAGTTATTTATTTTAATCTGTATAATTTCACTACATTCTTCATTTTCACAAATAATTGAACCATCTATTTTTAAATTATCAACCTTAATTCCACTACAACATTCTCCCTCAACAAAAGTTGAAGATATTTCCATATTCAGTTCTTGATTATCTATCCTAATAGTAATTGGGTCATCATCCAGTAAAAAAAGAGTTATTACATTACTAACAGTGTTTATATGAAAATCCGCATTTTCATTACTCTGAATTATTTCAATTTCTGTATTTGGCTCAATTTCAAGAATATTTTGATCATTTTTGAAGAAAGTCAATTCGATTATATCACCACCAAAACAATCTACTACGGAACAGTCTATTCCACTTTTTTCATTATCAGAGCAAGAGGAAACTAAAATCAAAACTATTAAATGTAAAATCATATTTTTCATAGAAACAGGGTTATTCATTTATTTTCTTGTAAAGAAATGCACAGCCTTCAACACAAGCGGGTTCTATTGGAACTAAAATCAGTTTAGTAGAATCTTGAAAAGAATAACTGTATTGACTTTTGAAAGTCATATTTGGATTGATACACATTATAATAATTTCTAATGCTTTAATTTCTGACTCTTTTCTAATTTCAAATGTGCTGGTAGTAATCTCATTACAGTCATGAGGGGTAATTTCAGATTTATAGGTCAAATTTTCGTTAAAAGTAATCGTACGTCCATCTTTAATATCCTGCCAGCCATTTGGCGAGCCATCGGCATTATTTGCAGTCTGTTTAATTAACTGCCAAGTTCCATAAATCGAGCTTTCTTGTGGTTCGGTTTGTTTTTCCTCACCACAACTTGATGCGAAGAAAAAGAATGTGAAAAGTAAAAACATGGTTTTCATTGTTTAAATCTTTAGGTTATTAATAATGGATCTCATCTCCATCTGTTGCGCAATCTCTACAATTGCTAGAAACTTGTACAACTTCAAACTACCTGAAAAGGTATATATCAATTTGGTTTAGCAGGTCGTTGGATTCCATTTCCTAAAGATCGAGGATTTGCATGGCAAATCGTAGCGTTTTAGGTCAGCCAAAGGCTGAATGGAATCCAACGTCCTCGCATAAACGGCGTAGCCAGTTTTTGCTGGCTATGAACGTTTTATGCAATGTTAGGCATTGTTTTAATCATGTTTATGGTGATTTGAAATATGGTAATGATCTTTGATTAAGTCTCGTCCAAAGTCCCCATTGAAGTCTCGCCAAACTGTATGGATATGATTTGCGTTATTTAAGGTATTATCAAATTCGATAAGAAATGATTTTCCCTGAATTCGATAATAATGAGCTTCATTTTTTTCTATTCCCCCTGCCCAACCAAATCTTATTTCATCAAATTCTTCTTTTTGAATTTTATCTTGCCGTTCCTTAGCTATTTTTTCAGGTAATGAACTTAGATATAAAGTGATTAGATCGCTGAGTTTGTTTCTTTGAGGAGGATTTAGTTCTTCTGCTTTTATTCCAACCGGATTCAAAGGTCTGACTTCAGATGCATTAGATGTGACTATATCTAAAAAAGATACATTTTGAAAAATGGCAATTTGCCTCTGTGCTTCTGATAATCCATTTAAAAGTTCATAAGCTAAATCTTCTTCTTCATTCAAAGTTCTTTCGCCTTTTCTCTCTCCGGTTTTAATAGTTGCGGGGCTTGCTCCAAAAAATCGTGGTGAAGCAGCTATTTTGTTATTTAAAATGGTAAAGTTTAGTGATAAATGATGCCCTTCAAAAGACCAAGCCCATAAACTATCTTTTCGTGGATTTCCATAAATACTTATGTGGTATTTTTCAGGGTCTCTGAAATTCGTGTTGGAATCAATTTCGGCTAATACATTTTCGAGGTCGATAATTTTTTGAGTTTTGATATATCCAGTTGCACTTAAATATTTCTGAAGCATTTGATAGAACCTTTCCCTTTGTTCTTGATTTAGTTCCTTAAGCTTGATTCCTGCTCTTGGTGTCATTGTACTCGGGATAAAATGCCATGATTCACGAAATATATTGTCAAAGGGCAAATTAACTTTTTCCAATTGTTCTTTATCCAGGGAATTCAAAAAATCCAGAACAGGATTATCTTGTTCTGAATTAAATGATAATAACAATATTGTGATAAATGAAATCACTAAAATTGTCAATGTTGTCTTTTTCATATTTTATTTTTTAATAATGCCTAACAATTGAATATACGCATTGCGTATATCCAACCTTTATGAGTTTCGTATATTAAACCTCCCTAATCTGTAAACATGAAATAAAAGCGAAATCGATTCTTTGATCTGAGTAAACGATTTAGGGCGTTTATGAGTACAAGTTAATCATTTTTGTTGAATGATGACTTACCAAAATTATTGTGGTTTGAGAAGTGATTCGGTCTCTGTCGCCAACAAAACGAAAAGGCGACTTGCGAGCTCAAGGCAGTGCGGTCGCTATGATAATTTTTCAGATGAATTCGCAGGATTAATACGATTCAGTTAAAATAACCTTTACTGTTAATTTGGCAACTTTACGTTTGGCCGACCGATATTCCCTGTAAGCTTACGAACAAACCGCCATAAAAACGATAGTTTGGGAGGGGAGTTAACTTGAGCCAATAGTTGTTTTTTTAAATCAGCAGATAGCTTTGCACCAGACAAATAATTTTCGGTAAAGTCCAAAATTTGTTGACCGAATTCAGGTCTTAATCTCACGCTACTACCTACGATTCCCAAAAACATCTTATCAAAATTATAATACTCGTTTGATACTCTGTTAATTGCTTTAATCGGCACAAAACCCTTTATCCAGTCATGTACTGGAGCCATTTGCAATATCAACTTATTCAATTCAGTTTGTGGCATATTCATTGGAGGAAATGTATCGAAATAATACAAGGAATTATTTCTCACTGAATAATTCCTTAGGGTTGGGTGAAATCCAAACTCGAGTGAAAATGGCTTTTTATTCCAATAAGCAACGATTTCATCATAAACTAGGGTTAAGTATCGATATAAATCTTCTAAAGGATTCTGGCTAAACATGGTTCTTAAAACCTCTTCCTCTTTAAAAGCTTTTTGGATGATTACCAATTCATTTTTCGATTTTCTTTTCACAGTCAGAATTTTAGTCCATGGTACTTGAATTCCCATTGATTTCAAAGAATGGATATATTCGTCATGGGATTTGATGATATGACTCACATCTTTTTTTATGGGATGATATCTCTTGATAATGACTTTGGTTCCCTTTATTTCTGCCCGATGTGGCTTTGAAAAAAAACCCAGTTGTGAGCATTGTTCTCCACACAATCTATCGAGGTATTGGGTTATATTTTCAGGAGAACTAAAAGACATTTTTTATCGTTTGAATTGCAAAGGGTGTCACCGTCAAATCCCATAAACACCTAATCCCATCACAACTTGTAATCACAATATTGAGAATTGTGCGTTTCCGATAAATCGTTGCTTGTTGCCTGTAGTTCGTCATCGGGGGCATAAGATTTGGTTAGATTAAAACTACAAAAAATCCAATCCTTTTCGTTATTTTTAACTCCTTTATTTAAAAAAATGTTCAATATGAAACTTTTTATTTCCTCAATATTATCATTCTGCTTTCTACTTTCCACCTTGGCTTTTGCACAAGAGCAAAATCTAGAAGGTCCCAAACAAGGGCATACCAATCAAAACAAATTCCGTCAGCTCTATAACGAGTTTTCAACACCCAATGATTATCGAACCGCAAGTGGTGCCCCTGGTCCTGCTTACTATCAGCAACGTGCCGACTATGCGATGGACATCAAAATCGATGATGAAACTCAACGCCTCTACGGTGAAGAAACCATTACCTACACCAACAATTCGCCCGACGCATTGGCCTATTTATGGGTACAGCTCGACCAGAATATTCGCAAAAAAGATTCCCCAGCTCTTCTAAAAAACAGCCAATCACTGGATCAGGTTTCGCAGTTGTCCTCCTTTGCTAATAACCACCTTGGCGACCCTTTTGATGGCGGATTTAATATCGAAAACGTAACAGATGCACAGGGGAAACCTCTGCCATACATCATCAATCAAACCATGATGCGAATCGACCTGCCAACCTCGCTGCAGTCGGGTGGGCAAGTGGTGTTTTCCATCAAATGGTGGTACAACATCAACAACCACGTGGTCAATCGAGCGCGTTCGGGCTATGAGTATTTCCCTGCCGACGATAACCGTGCCTATGTGATTGCACAGTTTTTCCCCCGCATGTGTATGTATGACGATGTAGAGGGCTGGCAAAACTATCAGTTCTGGGGCAATGGTGAGTTTGCACTTCCCTTTGGGGATTATGAGGTCAATCTGACCGTTCCAGCCAATTTTATCGTTGATGCCACAGGCGAATTGACCAATCGCAAAGAGGTGTTTTCCAAAGAAATGATGAATCGTTATAAGCTAGCCAAAAAAACCTATGATAAGCCCGTGATGATTGTCACCCAAGAAGAAGCGGAGGCCAACGAACAAACCACAACAACCAAAACCAAAACATGGAAGTTTTCGGCAAAGAATGTACGGGACTATGGCTTTACGGCATCTAAAAAATACATTTGGGACATGATGGCTGTCAAGGTTGGCGACCGCGATGTCATGGCTGTTTCACTCTATCCAAAAGAAGGAAATCCACTTTGGGAAGAATGGTCTACTCGTGCGGTTGCACAAACCCTGGAAACCGTATCGAGATTTACCTTTGACTATCCGTATCACAAAGCCATTTCGGTTCATGCCAAAAATCAAGGCATGGAATACCCCATGATTTGCTGGAATTACGGTCGTCCAGATGAGGATGGGACCTATAGTGATCGTGTCAAATTTGGAATGATTTCGGTGATTATCCATGAGATTGGGCATAATTATTTCCCGATGATTGTCAACTCTGACGAACGCCAATGGGGTTGGATGGACGAAGGGCTAACCACCTTTTTACAATATCTAACGGAGCAAGAGTTTGGACAGCGATATCCCCAGTCGATCCCAGGCTTGGACAAATACCCATCTCGCAGAGGTGAGGCCAAGAAAATCGTTCCCTATATGTCGGATGATCAGGACTTTTTAGCACCGATTATGTCCAATCCCGAAAATGTATTTCAATTGGGTCCGAACGCCTATGGAAAACCTGCAACAGCACTCAATATTCTGCGAGAAACTATCATGGGTTCAGACCTGTTTGACCACGCATTTAAAACCTATTCTCAGCGATGGATGTTTAAACACCCAACCCCAGAAGACTTTTTCCGTTCTATGGAGGATGCATCTGCTGTCGATTTAGACTGGTTTTGGAGGGGCTGGTTCTACACCACAGACTTTGTAGATATTGGCGTGGAAAGTGTGAAGACCGTACAAGTGACGAGCGAACCACCCGCATCATACTTGGAAAGACTTGAGCGTTTTGGATACTCGATAGAGGATCTCCCGCCATTGGTTTTTCGGGTCAATGAGGAAGATGAAGACTATGACGAAAACGCCGCTCCATTTGCCAAACTCGACGCAGGAGAATATCTAGCAGAAAATGGACTCATAGTTGCCCAAGAAAATTTGACAAAAGCCAATTATCTGTATGAAATCACGTTTAACAAACCTGGTGGTTTGGTCATGCCGATTTTGGTCGAGTACACCTATGCAGATGGTTCCACAATGTCCGAGCGATACCCAGTCCAGATATGGCGTAAAAATGACAACAGTTACACAAGGGTATTGACTTCTGAAAAGGAGATTGTAGGTATTCAAGTGGATCCTAACGAGGAAACAGCCGATGTGAACACCACCAATAACTCTTGGCCTAGAGAGGAAGTCCTGACAGACTTTGACCGTTTTAAAGAAAACAACTAAATGTAATTTTGTCCGTCGGTTGGTTTTACCGACGGACAGCTTTCGGTTTTGAGCGAATCAGCAGAACTGCCTATCTTTACCAAATGATTTACTTTATCAGCGGAGCTGAACTCGTCTTCGTTTTTTTTATCATTCTTCTTGTCTTTGGTGCCGATAAGGTGCCAGACATCGCACGGACTTTGGGGAAAGGCATGCGACAGGTGCGCAATGCGACCCAAGATATTAAAGATGAAATTCAAAAGTCTGCTGAAAAACAGGGCTTAGACACCAAACAGATCGAGCAAGACATCAAAGAAGTCAAAGACGAGGTAGAAGATATCGCTGGGTCAGTCAAACGAAATAGTTAGCGCTTTCTCGTGATCGTCAAGCCATCTCTGATCGGGAGAACAACGGTCTCCACCCTCACATCTGTATTGATTTTATGATTGTATTCTTGCAAAGCAGAGGTTGCTTCGTCAGTAGCTTTTTCCAATACTTTTCCTGACCACAATACATTGTCAGATAGGATAACCCCACCCGTTTCGAGTTTGTCGATAATCAAATCAAAATAGTGGGGGTAGTTTTCCTTATCTGCATCGAGAAATACCAAGTCATAAGGTCCCGAAAGGGTTTTGAGAACGTCTTTGGCTTCGCCTAGGTGTTGAACAATTTGGCTCCCATAAGGGGATTGGCCAAAATAACGACGCTGCATGTTTGCCAACTCTTCGTTGTGGTCGATGGTATCTATCGATCCGCCCGTAGTCAAACCCTCAGCCATACACAAAGTAGCATAGCCAGTATAGGTGCCAACCTCTAGAATTTTTTTCGGTCCAATCATCTTGGATAATATTGCCAATAATCGGCCTTGGTATGACCCGCTGAGCATTCGGGGTTGGAGTACCTTTTGATGGGTTTCCCGGTCCAATGCTTTGAGCAAATCGGACTCCTCCATACTGTGGTCATCGATATATTGTTGGAGTTTGTCTGAAATAAAATTCATCAGCGTGTGGGTTTTGCATATTGAAAACGCTCGATCAGTTCGGGCTTGGCATAGCCGTCTAAACCGTTGATGGTAACCGAACCTGCTTGTTGAAGATTTAGCCAGCCGTCACTTTCTATGATGCCCTCCTCAAGATGAATCGCAAGGATTTCACTGACCAGTAGCAGGGTGTTGTTTTCTTGGATGGGATACTCATTGCGGAATCGGCAAGCCAGTCGTACTTTGGCGTCTTTGACAAAGGGCGCTTCAAAGCCATCGAGATATTCTGGTTCGAAGTCTGTTTTGCTAAACTCTGAAACGTCTTCTGGATATTTGGCAGAGGTGTGATGTGCATCAGCAACAGAATCATGATGAATGTGATTGACGGTAAACAAAGAGGAGGTCTTGATGTTTCGATAGCTATCTCTAGGTACTGTGGTAGGTCGCAACACAAAGCCAATCAGAGGGGGATTGCTCCCCAAATGAGTGATGCTGCTAAACACAGCCAAATTGGTTTGGCCATCGGCGGATTGCGTCCCGATTAAGTTTGCCGATTTGTACCCAGTGCAACTGTTGATGAGGTTGAGACGGAAAATTTTTTCCATCTGATCAATGTCCTGTCTTGTGTAGTGAAGCATTTCTTTTTTACAAACATAAACAATCTGGTGATTTTGTCTTATTTTTGGCGACCCTTGGGTCATTAACTCAGTTGGTTCAGAGTGTCGCCTTGACAGGGCGGAAGTCACTGGTTCGAATCCAGT
>JAQWIL010000037.1 GCA_029248885.1 Flavobacteriaceae bacterium | reverse complement strand
TGCCGTTGAAGATGCTGCCTTCACAGAAATCAATAATTTTAGTGGACGAGGAACCCTGAGAAGCTCTAAAGAAGAGGCTGCTGAAAAATCAAAAACAGCGGCTTTAAAAGATTATCTGAGCAATTTTAGAGTACGACCAGTACTCACTGCTCACCCGACACAATTTTATCCTGGTTCTGTTCTGGGGATTATCACAGATTTGTCAACTGCCATTAAGGCCAATGATTTGCCTTCCATCAAAATTTTGCTTGCTCAACTCGGTAGAACTCCTTTTTTTAAGAAAGAAAAGCCAACGCCACTTGACGAAGCAAAAAGCCTGATGTGGTATTTGGAGCACGTGTTTTATCATTCGGTCAGCAATATCCATCAGTATATCAAAAACAACATTTTTGATAAGGAAGACTTTGTAAACCCATTGATCAATCTTGGATTTTGGCCCGGTGGAGATCGAGATGGAAACCCTTTTGTTACCACAGACATCACGCTTGAAACGGCTCAGGGACTGCGTAGCAATGTGATTCGGAACTATTATCGTGATATCCGCAAATTGCGTAGAAGACTCACTTTTAAAGGGGTAGAGGATATTGCTGTTGACATCGAAACCAAGCTGTATAACAGCATCTTTAGCAAAAAAGAACAACCCGAGATTTCTCTTGCCGACTTGACCGCAAAGCTGAAACAGATTCACGAGCTTTTGGTGTTGGATTATCATGGGATGTTTGCCAAAGAAGTCGATGCCTTACTCAATAAGGTCAATACCTTTGGGTATCATTTTGCCAGTTTGGATATCCGTCAAGATTCGCGTGTCCACCACGAGGCCTTTATGACTTTGCTCAAAGGTGCTCAAAAGCAAGGTGTAGTCAGTAAGGATGTAGATTATTTACAACTTGACGAAGCGGAGAAAATTGAATTTCTAACCACACTCAAGGGAGATTTATCTCCAGAGAGTTTTTCCGACGAACTCGTCAATAAAACCCTTGGATCGATTCGCGCCATGCAAGAGATTCAAACGAAAAACGGACAGCTCGGTTGCCATCGCTACATCATTAGCAACAACCAAACCGCACAAAACATCTTTGAAGTCTTTGCGATGATCCGCCTGAGTAACTGGGAAGAACCCACTGTTGATGTGGCGCCGCTTTTTGAAACCATTACCGACTTGAGTATTGCGCCTAAGGTGATGGATATCGTGTATAGTAACCCAACTTATCGTAATCACTTACGTGAGAGAGGAGACAAGCAAACCATTATGCTCGGATTTTCAGATGGCACAAAGGATGGTGGTTATCTGATGGCGAATTGGAGTATTTTCCGCGCCAAGGAAGAGCTTACCGAAGTCTCCCGAAAGCATGGGATCAAGGCCTTATTCTTTGACGGAAGAGGTGGGCCACCAGCACGTGGTGGTGGAAACACTCACCAGTTTTATGCGTCGCTGGGAGATAGCATCGAATCGGATGAAATTCAAATCACCGTTCAAGGGCAAACGATCAGTTCGAACTTTGGTACGGTTAATTCTTGCCAGTACAACCTCGAACAACTTTTGAGCTCAGGGATTGCCAATCGGGTTTTTAACAGCAGCTCGTCGGAGTTGTCTGTCGAAGATCGGCAAACCATGGATGAGCTTGCCGAAACAAGTTATCAGGCCTATCAAGATTTTAAGTCTCACCCAAAGTTCTTGCCTTATTTGGAGCATATGAGCACCTTGAAGTTTTACGCCAAAACCAATATCGGTAGCCGTCCAACCAAAAGAGGGAAATCCAAGTCTTTGGATTTTTCAGCTCTTCGTGCAATCCCATTTGTTGGGAGTTGGAGCCAGCTAAAACAAAATGTACCAGGATTTTATGGTGTGGGCTTGGCCTTAGAGAAATTTGAAGAATCAGGGCGTTTTGATCAGGTGTTGGCTTTGTATCAAAACAACGCTTTCTTTAGAACACTGGTGTATAACTCCATGATGAGTTTGACCAAATCGTTTTTCAAACTCACTGCCTATATGCAAAACGATCCAGAGTACGGTGCGTTTTGGGATCAGATCTATGCGGAATACAAACGCTCCAAGAAATACTTGCTAAAGCTTAGTGGACAGTCTGAATTGATGGAAAATGAGCCAGCTGGAAAAGCATCGATTATGATGCGTGAAAAAATCGTATTACCACTGTTGACGATCCAACAATATGCATTGGGTAAACTACACGAAAAGGGGAGTGATGAAATTCTTGAAAAAATGGTAACCCGCTCGCTATTTGGAAATATCAATGCGAGTCGAAACTCCGCTTAGTCAGCGTAGAACTGAAAGGCAGCATTGATATCATCTTCGCTAACCAGGCAATCGATGACTGGTTTTCCGATGGCTTGTAGCAGTACAAAGCGTACTTGATCCGATTGATTTTTCTTATCGTGCTTCAGTAATCCTTTGATTGCAATCACATCGCTTTCTGCAAACGAGACAGGGTCATAAATCGATGAAAAAACGGTTTTGATTCGGTCACGCTCTTCCACTGTCAAATTTGTGGTACGGCACGATAATTCGGCTTCCATGATCATCCCAATCGCAATGGCCTCACCATGCAACAAACGATTTTTAGTTGGATGCTCAAGGAAATGGGTTTCAATCGCATGTCCTAGGGTATGACCATAGTTGAGAATTTTACGCAAACCCTGTTCAAAAGGATCTTCGGTAACCACTTGACTCTTGATACTGACCGAATGACGGATATGTTCTGTGATTTGATCGTTTAAATCGATTGGTTTTGATGATAATACCGAAAAATAATCCGCATCTGCTATGAGTCCATGTTTTAGCATTTCGGCATATCCACTTCTACGTTCATCTTGGGGTAGCGTTTGTAAAAAGACATCATCTAGCACAACAAACTCTGGCTCTTTAATGATTCCGATTTGGTTTTTTAATCCTTGAAAATCCACACCAGTTTTTCCACCAACTGAAGCATCGACCATGGCGAGCAGTGAGGTGGGAATATTGATAAAATCAATTCCTCTTTTGTAGGTGCAGGCGACAAAGCCGCCCAAATCAGTAACGACACCGCCTCCGAGGTTGATCAATAAGCTATTGCGATCGGCTCCTTGCTCGGATAGTAAAGCCCACAAATCTTCGCAAGTCGCAAGATGTTTGTTGGTTTCACCAGCTTCCATAGTCAGTAGAGTGTAAGCGTGCTGAAAGTGGTTGTCAAAAAGGGGTAAGCAGTTTTGGTTGGTGTTGCTGTCAGTGAGTACAAAGATTGAAGTGTACTGGTTTGACCCGACCGTTTCGTCAAGCCGATTCCAACCTTTCTCCGTGTAAAGTACCGTGCTAATCGATGGTTTGTCAATCTTTTTTTCAGCCATGATGCAAAAGTAACCCAAATGTTTTATTTTTAAATGTTGTAAAACAAACAGTTTGGATTATATGCGTGATATTTTTAACAACCATTCTTACACTTTTGCGCATCGTTCAACAAAAGAACTTAAGCAATTGGTGCGTTTATTTCGGTTGCTGTCAAACCCAAGAATTTCAAAATTCGGTATTCAGCTAATGAAACGCTTTGGTCATATACAATTACCAGGGATACAACATCTTCAACGCTGGTTGTTTCGACCGTTTTATGCAGGGATATCCCTACAAGCATGTGAATCTACGGTTGTTTCGCTTTCCAAATACGGGGTGCATTCTTATCTCAATTATGCCATTGAAGATAGTTCTACTGAAAGCGAGTTCGACACAAACTGTGCGATGGTGAAAAAGCTGATTATTCACGCCGGCAAAACAAATAATGTCCCTTTTAGTGTTTGTAAGCCAACCTCTTTTGGTCACAAGCATTTATTTCAAAAAATAAATGCGAAACAGTCGCTTAATGCAGAAGAACAAATCGCTTGGAATAGGATTATGAATCGATTTCGTTCCTGTTGCCAAACTGCGCAGGAACATGGGGTTGCTTTGCTGGTCGATGCCGAAGAATACAGTATGCAAATTGCAACCGATCAACTGGTTTTAGATTTGATGCGGGAGTTCAATATTTCAAAAGCTGTTTTGTACAATACTGTACAATTGTATTTAGTCGACGGAAATCATCGTCTCCAGCAGATGCATAACCTGGCAACAAAAGAAGGGTTTTATCTAGGTCTAAAACTGGTACGTGGCGCCTATATGGAGAAAGAACGAAAAATTACTCAGAAATACGGCCTTTCCAGTCCCATTTGCGCCTCCAAGTCTGAAACAGATATAAGTTTTAACGCTGCGGTTTATTATTGCGTCAAGCATCTTGCCAACATCGCAATTGTCTTGGGGTCACATAACGAAGACAGTGTGAGTCAAGCTCTTCAGCTCATGGATCGATATGAAATTGCGCACAACGATCATCGGATTTGGTTTAGCCAATTGCTGGGCATGAGCGATCACATGAGTTTTATTCTGGCCAACAAGGGGTATAATGTGGTCAAGTTTGTACCGTTTGGACCGATGGATAAACTCGTTCCTTATCTGGCTAGAAGAGCAGAGGAGAACACAGCGATAGCTGGACAAACGACAAAAGAACTTGAGCTATTGCTGAAGGAATTAAAACGAAGAACTACTACGACTAAAGAGTTGTGAAATAAGCAATGCTATCGCAATTTTTAACATCATATATAGCATGGGGAAGTCGCAATCGGTAGATATTGCAGCTGTCGAGGCCAACTCGGCTTTTGGAAAAAACAATATCACCTCCTTTTAAAAACTGACTTCGATCAATGCTGTCATTTGTGGGCGTGTTAAAGACCCATTCTTTTTTGGAAAAATTATTGATCACACGTGCATCAGGGCCATAGGTACAGCGCGTATTTTTGCCACCCAAAAAAAAGAGTAACAATACGATACCAACCGAAAATCCACCGAGATAGTATGACAAACGTTTTAAGAAACTCATTTGAAATTCAATTTGCGTTTGTGATCATTAACCCATTCGATATTCAAGTGGTGACACCCGCTTTGGATGTGCTTTGCTGCTAGCTCTGGCCACTCGATAAGGCACAAATTACCACTGGAGATATAATCGTCAAAACCGAGCTGTTCAAGCTCACTCTCCTGTTCCAAACGATACAAATCCATATGGATGAGCTTTCCATTGGGAATATTGTACTCATGAACCAGTCCAAAGGTGGGGCTACTAACAATTTCCTCACTTCCCAATTGGGAAACGATCGATTGAACCAGTGTGGTTTTACCACTTCCCATTTGACCGCTCATCGCGACTATGGAATGAGAAAACGAATCGATAAGCTGTTTGGCAACACGATCGATTTCTTTCAAAGTATATTCCAGTACCATGGTGCAAAAATAGATCACTTGGGGGAAAGCACCGCAAAAGGAATCAGCATTTCTTCTAGAGAAATTCCACCGTGTTGATAGGTGTTTTTATAAAAGTTGACAAAGTGATTGTAGTTTGATGGATAGATCAAATACCGATCTTCTGTAGCAAAAGTAAAGCTGCTAGACAAATTGATTTTAGGTAAGCCAATATCTTCAGGGTTGGAAACTGTATAGAGATTTTTATCTTCCGTATTGAGACGTTTCCCTGTCTTATATCGAATGTTGGTACTCGATTCTCGGTCTCCCAAAATTTTGGAGGGCTGACGTACATTGATGGTGCCGTGATCTGTGGTAATCATCAAGGTAAAGCCCAATGACTGCGCACGTTTGATAATGTCCAATAAAGGAGAGTTCTGAAACCATGTGGACGTCAACGACCGGAAGGCCTTGTCTGAAGATGCCAGTTCTTTGATGATTTCCATCTCAGTTTTGGCATGAGAAATCACATCGACAAAGTTGTAAACGACGACACATAGGTCGTTATTGGCTTCATTTTGCAGTTGGGAAGCAAGTTTTAATCCTTGTTCCAGACGAGTGATTTTGTGGTAGCTAAACGACATGTCCTGTTCTAAAGCAGCAAACTGAGCACTCAACAATTCTTTTTCAAATAGGTTTTTACCCCCAGGGTCGGAATCGTCTTTCCATAAGTTGGGGTATAATTTCTTGATATGAACGGGTAATTCTCCAGCGAATAATGCATTTCTAGCATACTGAGTTGCAGTTGGTAAAATGCTACTACAAATCATTTCTTCTTGCAACTTGTAGAAAGGGGAGAGGTGCGTTTGTAAAACCCGCCATTGATCATAACGAAGATTGTCGATTACAACCAGAAGCGTTGTTTTGTCTTTTGGCATCTTTTCCAACACCAGTTGTTCAATCATTTGATGGTACATAACCAAAGGACTGTCTCCCATGACTAAATCTTCATAGTTGGTCGATATAAATTTGGAAAATTGATGATTTGCTTCTGCCTTTTGGTGATTGAGAATCTCTTGTAAATCATTCGACTCCAAAGCATCGAGTTCCAATTCCCAAAAACAAAGTTTTTGATAGATGGCAGCCCAGTCTGCATAGTCATTTGCCTGGCTGATTTCCATATTGAGTTCCTGGAAGGAACGTTGATAATCCAGCGAGGTTTTCTCAGTTACCAGACGCGAGTGATCCAAGTTTTTTTTCAAAGACAATAAAATCTGATTGGGATTGACGGGCTTTATCAGGTAGTCTGCTATTTTTGAGCCAATGGCTTCCTCCATCAGGGTTTCTGCCTCACTCTTTGTAATCATGATAACGGCAAGGTTAGGAAGGATTTGTTTGATTTCACTCAAGACCGATAATCCATCCATACCAGGCATGTTTTCGTCAAGAAGAACAACGTCAAACGTTTGTTTTCGGATTAATTCCAATGCATCTGGACCATTTGTACATGGATTGACATGGTATCCTTTTTCTTCCAAAAACTGGATGTGTGGTTGCAATCGACTGATTTCATCATCTACCCATAACACCTGTATCGACTCCATATGTGTATATTTGTTTAAATTCTACTGTTTGAGACTCAAGAATTATAACGATCCAATTTACGGTTTTATTTCAATTCCTACGCCGTTTATTTCCACCATCATCCAAGAGTCTGTGTTTCAGAGACTCCGACGAATCCAGCAGATGGGATTCTCTCATTACGTCTTTAATGGAGCTACTCATCACCGTTTTGCTCACGCTCTAGGGGCAATGCACCTGATGCGTAAAACCTTAGATATCCTCAACACAAAAGGAACTCCCATTTCGGAAAGCGAACGAGAAGCCGCCATGATTGCTATTCTTCTTCATGACTTGGGTCATGGCCCCTTTTCCCATGCCCTCGAAGGGATTCTGATTGAGAATGTTTCCCATGAATTTTGGTCACTTTCTTTGATGAAAATGCTCAACGACAAATACAATGGAAAACTCAGTCTGGCGATCCAAATGTTTGAAGGAAAATACAAACGTCCTTTTTTTAACCAATTGATTTCTTCTCAATTGGATATGGATCGATTGGATTATTTAAAGAGAGATAGTTTCTATTCTGGTGTTACGGAGGGCAATATTAGTACTGACCGAATCATCGCCATGTTACGGGTACACCAAGATGAATTGGTTGTTGAAAAAAAGGGAATGTATTCGATTGAAAAGTTTTTACTCGCAAGACGCTTGATGTATTGGTCGGTTTATCTTCACAAAACGAGTTATGTGGCAGAGGAAGTGCTCAAGCGAATCATATTGCGTGCTAGAGAACTGTTGCAAAATGGGGACTCCATCCAGACATCTCCTGACTTATTATACTTTTTATCTGCCAAACGTTCTTCAAAACGAAAGCTTGATATAAAGCACTATGCGGCAATTGATGATGTGGACATACTTTCCATGATCAAAGCAGGGGTTGCTCACCAAGATCGTGTGTATTCGTCACTATGTGAGATGGTTCTAAACCGTCGTTTGCCAAAAATCGAAGTCAGTAATGAGCCGTTCTCCCATGATTTTATTGAGAAACAAAAATACAAAGCGATGTCCAAGTTGGGCATATCCGCTCAGGAGGTACACTACTTTGTTTTTGATGGGAAGATGAAAAACATGGCATACAATTTGGAGCAATCTCCGATTATATTAATTGACAAGAATGAAGGTACCAAAGAGTTATTGGCAGGTTCAGATGAATCAAATTTAAAAATGCTCACCAAAGCCGTAACCAAGTATTACTGTTGTTATCCTAAATAGTCTTTCAATTTTGTTATTTTTGTACCGATGGAATACACTGCTTCTCAGATTGCCGAAATCCTAGATGGTTTTATAGTAGGAGATAAAGATGCCCGCGTTTCTACATTAGCGAAAATTGAAGAAGCAACTGAAGGGTCACTTGCTTTTTTAGCAAACCCGAAGTACACTCCCTTTGTCTATTCGACAAAAGCGAGTATTACCCTTGTCAGTGAAAGCTTTCAGCCAGAAAAAGAAATTCACACAACACTGATCAAAGTTTCAGACCCTTACCAGTCATTTACAACGATGCTCAGTCAGTTCAATGGCGCTGCGAAAGAGTTTAAAGGCATTCACAATCACACTGTAATTGATTCCTCAGCTATCATTGGAAAAAACTCCTATATAGGAGCCTTTACGGTTATTCATAATGGAGTGAAAATTGGAAACAACGTCAAAATCCATGACCATGTGGTTATCGAATCCGATGTGATTATTGGCGATAATACCACAATTTTCTCTGGCACAAAAATTTTACAACAATCGGAAATCGGAGCCAATTGTATTTTCCACAACAACGTGGTAATTGGTTCGGACGGCTTCGGGTTTAGTCCTACTGCCAAGGGCTCTTATGAGAAGGTTCCCCAAACGGGTATGGTCTTGATTGAAGATGATGTTGAAATCGGGGCAAACACCACGATTGATCGGGCAACACTCGGGCAAACGATTATTCGGAAAGGCGTCAAACTTGACAATTTGATTCAAATTGCTCATAATGTTGAAATCGGATCACATACCGTTATTGCTGCCCAAACAGGTGTTGCTGGTTCATCCAAAATTGGAAGTCATTGTGTGATTGGTGGTCAGGTTGGTATTGCTGGTCACCTCAAAATTGGTGACCGCGTGCAAATTCAAGCCAAAAGTGGTGTTCTTCGCAACCTAAAAGATGGCGAAAAGGTCATGGGCTATCCAGCATTGGACTATCTATCCTACAACAAATCTTATGTTCATTTCAAAAATCTACCGAAGCACATCGAAACGCTTCACAAACTCCAAAAAAACCAATCTGAAAATGGCTAAACAAACTACGATTGCAAGTTCAGTCACACTGAAAGGTGTAGGAATTCATACCGGGGAAGAAGTCACAATGACATTTAAACCCGCCAGTGCAAACCATGGTTATGCTTTTCAACGCATCGACTTGGAAGGCAACCCCATTATTGAGGCACTTGCTCAGCATGTTGCAGATACCAAACGAGGAACAAGTCTCCAAAAAAACGGCGTGACCATCCAAACCAGTGAACACGTCTTAGCAGCCCTTGTTGGCTGTGAAGTTGACAACGTACTTATCGAGCTAAATGCGTCCGAACCTCCGATTATGGATGGCTCATCCAAATTTTTTGTTGAAGCTATCGATAAAGTCGGTATCCAAGAGCTTGATGCAGAACGTTATGAGTATATTGTCAAAGAGAATATAACCTACACCGATGAAGAAACGGGAAGCGAAATCACGCTGTTGCCCGCTGATAACTACGAGGTTACCACCATGGTTGATTTTGGCACAAAAGTACTTGGAACCCAAAATGCAAGTCTAAAAAAACTCAGTCAATTCAAAAAAGAGTTTGCCAATGCGCGTACATTTAGCTTTCTTCATGAACTTGAAAATCTCTTATCAAGTGGTTTGATAAAAGGTGGAGATCTCAACAATGCCATTGTGTATGTTGACAAAGAATTGTCCGAAGAAACTATGGGTCGCTTGCGAAAAGCATTTAATAAAAAATCGATCTCTGTAAAACCCAATGGCATTTTAGACAACCTCACCCTTCATTATCCGAATGAAGCAGCACGCCACAAACTCTTGGATGTGATTGGAGATTTGGCATTGATTGGAACTCGAATACGTGGGAAGGTCATCGCCTCAAAACCAGGCCATGGAATCAACACACAGTTTGCCAAAAAAATGGCCAAGATCATAAAGGAAGAGAAGAGAAAGTACGTTCCCAATTATGACTTAAATGCTGAGCCAGCACTAGATGTCAATCAGATTATGGATATCTTACCACACCGTCCTCCATTTCTGCTTGTCGATAAAATCCTTGAAATCAGCGATAAACATGTAGTAGCCGTCAAAAGCGTAACCATGAATGAACCCTTTTTTCAGGGACATTTTCCAGGCCAACCTGTCATGCCAGGTGTCCTTCAAATCGAGGCGATGGCGCAAGCTGGTGGGGTATTGGTTCTCAATTCTGTGCCCGATCCAGAAAACTATCTCACTTTTTTTATGAAAATTGAGAATGCCAAGTTTAAACACCCTGTAGTTCCAGGTGATACCCTTGTTTTTAAATTGGAACTCCTCTCTCCAATCAGAAGGGGAATCTGTCATATGCAAGCATATGCATATAGTCGTGGGCGATTGACCACCGAAGCGGAGATGATGGCACAAATTGTCAAGAAAAATCAAGTCAAAATATGAATCAACCGCTCGCATACGTACACCCGAGAGCTATCATTGCCAAAAATGTCGTCATTGAACCCTTTACCACCATCGACAAAAACGTCGAAATTGGTGAAGGCACTTGGATTGGATCAAACGTTACGATTATGGAAGGTGCGCGAATTGGAAAAAATTGTTCGATTTTCCCCGGCTCCGTAATCTCTGCTGTTCCACAAGATTTAAAGTTTAATGGTGAAGTCTCTACTGCCGAAATCGGGGACAATACCACCATTCGGGAATGTGTAACCATAAACAGAGGAACTTCCTCAAGAGGGAAAACAATCATTGGTGAAAATTGCCTAATTATGGCCTATTCTCATATCGCACATGATTGTATCGTTGGTAACCATTGTGTTTTTTCCAACAACAGCACACTGGCTGGGCATATCAACATTGGTGATTATGTGATTTTGGCAGGGATGACGGCTGTCCATCAGTTCTGTTCCGTGGGAAGTCACTCTTTTATTGCTGGTGGGTCTTTGGTTCGAAAAGATGTTCCTCCTTTTGTCAAAGCCGCACGTGAACCAATCTCTTACGTAGGGATCAACTCCGTAGGACTTCGTCGTCGTGGTTTTACAAGTGAAAAAATTAGAGAGATTCAAAATATTTACCGAATCCTCTATCAACAAAGTTACAACAATACCCAGGCAGTGGAAATTATTGAAGCAGAAATGGAAGTTTCGTCTGAAAGAGATGAGATTTTACAATTTATTCGGGATTCACAACGAGGGATTATGAAAGGATATTCCAAAACATCATAACGCATGACATCAACTTCTGATATTCGCAAAGGACTTTGCATTCGCTACAGCAATGACATTTATAAGGTTATTGAGTTTTTACATGTTAAGCCAGGTAAAGGCCCCGCTTTTGTTCGAACAAAACTCAAAAGTGTTACCAGTGGAAAAGTGATTGACAACACCTTTTCAGCAGGCCATAAAATCGATGATGTTCGTGTTGAAACCCGTAAATTTCAGTTTTTATACAATGATGGGGAGACCTATCATTTTATGAACACCGATGATTACAATCAAATCGAACTTCAAAAAAGCATATTAGACGCCCCAGAGCTGCTCAAGGAAGGGGAACATGTCACTGTGATGACCAATTCGGATGACGGGATTCCATTGTCTGTTGACATGCCCGCCAGTGTGATATTAGAAGTTACACACAGTGAGCCCGGCGTGAAGGGAAATACCGCAACCAATGCGACCAAGCCCGCTACATTGGAAACTGGCGCAAAAATTAATGTCCCTTTGTTTATCAATGAAGGAGATAAAATCAAAGTGGACACCGAAAAATCAACCTATATCGAACGAATTAAAGATTAACTATGAGCGTACTCGTCAATAAAGACTCGAAAATTATTGTACAAGGGTTTACAGGAAGTGAAGGAAGCTTTCACGCCGAACAAATGATTGCCTATGGCACACAGGTTGTTGGTGGAGTTACGCCAGGGAAGGGCGGACAAACCCATTTGGACAAACCTGTTTTCAATACGGTCAAAGATGCTGTTGATGCCGTTGATGCAGACACATCCATCATATTTGTGCCCCCTGCTTTTGCAGCAGATGCCATCATGGAAGCTGCAGATGCAGGCATTCAGGTCATTGTAACTATCACAGAGGGCATTCCTGTCGCTGATATGGTCAAAGCGTCTTCTTATGTCAAAGAACGTAATGCGCGCCTAGTCGGGCCCAATTGTCCTGGTGTAATCACTCCAGAAGAAGCTAAAGTTGGTATTATGCCTGGTTTTGTGTTTAAAAAAGGAAATGTGGGCATCGTGTCCAAATCTGGAACTCTGACCTATGAAGCTGCTGATCAAGTTGTTAAAGAAGGTCTTGGAATCACAACTGCTATTGGCATTGGCGGAGACCCCATCATTGGAACAACAACCAAAGAGGCCGTAGAACTCCTTATGAATGACGAGGAAACAGAATGTATCGTTATGATTGGTGAAATCGGCGGGCAACTCGAAGCCGATGCGGCACGCTGGGTTTTCGAACAAGGCAATCCAAAGCCAGTTGTTGGGTTTATCGCTGGAGAAACCGCGCCAAAAGGCAGAACCATGGGTCATGCAGGCGCGATTGTTGGTGGGGCTGAGGACACTGCAGAAGCCAAAAAGAAAATCATGTCAGATTGTGGGATTCACGTTGTGGACTCTCCAGCTGAAATCGGAAAAAAAGTAGCTCAAATCCTAAACTAAATCAATGAAACTACTCGAAAACAAGACTGTTTTAATCACTGGGGCAAGTCGTGGTATCGGAAAAGGTATCGCAACTGTTTTTGCGGAGCATGGTGCCAACGTGGTGTTTTCCTATAGCTCTTCTGTCGATGCTGCCAATGCACTCGAAACAGAATTGCAAGCACTTGGTGTACAAGCCAAAGGATACCAATCCAATGCCGCTGACTTTGAACAATCGCAAGAGCTTGTCGAGAACATACTCGCAGACTTCAGTACCATTGATGTGTTGATCAACAATGCGGGAATCACCAAGGACAATCTGCTGATGCGTATCTCGGAAGAGGACTTTGACAAAGTGATTGAAGTCAATTTAAAATCTGTTTTCAACCTCACCAAAGCTGTTCAGCGCACGATGTTGAAGCAGCGACATGGCAGTATCATCAACATGAGCTCTGTTGTTGGCTTAAAGGGGAACGCTGGGCAATCAAATTACGCAGCATCCAAAGCAGGAATTATTGGCTTTTCGAAGTCTGTTGCCCTTGAACTTGGATCGCGAAACATCCGTTGCAATGTGATTGCACCGGGCTTTATTGAAACTGAAATGACCGCACAACTATCTGAGGATGTTGTTGCAGGATGGCGTGCTGGAATCCCGCTCAAGCGGGGTGGAACGCCAAATGATGTAGCCAATGCTTGTGTGTTTTTGGCTTCGGACCTATCTAGTTACATCACTGGACAGGTTCTTAGTGTAGATGGTGGAATGCTTACCTAACTTTTAATTTATATCAATGAATAATTTACCTAAACTCGGACTACCAATCACTGTATTGCTTTTTGTTGTACTCCTTTTTCTTTTCCGTTCAGCTGTCAATATCGGCTATGGAGAAGCTGGAGTCGTATGGAAGCGATTTGGTGGCGGTACCGTTACCGACAAACCAGCCTTATCGGAGGGTTTTCATATTATTGCGCCTTGGAACAAGGTGTATGTCTATAACATCAAGCAACAAGAAGAATTTGAAAGCGGTATGCGTGTTTTGTCTTCTAATGGTCTTGAAATTTCACTTGATGTTTCTGTGCTCTATCAACCAATTATTGACGATTTGGGACTGTTGCACAAAACCAAAGGCGAGGACTACCTCAATATCGTAATCGTCCCAGAGATACGTGCCGTTGCTCGTTCAGTGATTGGACGTTATACACCAGAACAGTTATACTCTTCAAAACGAGATGCAATTCAAAACGAGATTTTTGAGGAAACTAAAAAGAAGGTAGAACCACAGTTCGTACAAATCAACGCGGTCTTGGTACGTGATGTCACTCTGCCATCTTCAATAAAAGAAGCGATTCAACGTAAACTCACCCAAGAGCAAGAATCACTAGAGTATGAGTTTCGATTAGAAAAAGCAACAAAAGAAGCAGAGAAAGTACGGATTGAAGCAGAAGGTAAAGCAATGGCCAACCGAATTCTAAATGCTTCCCTAACAAGAAATATCCTTCTTGAAAAAGGAATTGAAGCTACGCTACAATTGTCAGAATCGCCCAATGCAAAAGTGATTGTGATTGGGAGTGGGAAAGATGGCTTACCCATAATTTTGGGGAATCAATAGTGTGTTTTGAAAATTTTATTTGATATTTGCAATCGATATGAAAAAAAACACACATATCCATCACTTATTTACCTTGTCTCAGGCGAGTTGAGTTGGATATGATATAATCGATTCAAAACCCGCTTGAGATTCAAGCGGGTTTTTTTATTATAATAAATTGAAATTGTGAAAAAAAAGTTACACATCGCCGTTCAAAAGTCAGGAAGACTTCATGATGAATCATTGAAACTCCTCAATGACTGTGGAATTTCTATCGATAATGGTAAAGATCAGTTAAAAGCCGCCGCTCGTAATTTTCCTATAGAAATATTTTATCTGCGCAATGGGGATATTCCTCAATATCTTCGTGACGGAGTAGTTGATATCGCGATCATTGGCGAAAATCTATTGGTTGAAAAAGGAAACGATATCTCCATCAAAGAGAAGCTCGGGTTTTCAAAATGCCGGGTATCAATCGCCATTCCGAAAGAGGATACCTACAAGAGTATTGAAAGTTTGACAGGGAAGAAAATCGCAACGTCTTATCCAAACACAGTGAAAGGGTTTCTTGCAGAAAAAGGAATTGACGCCGAACTTCACATTATCAATGGCTCGGTTGAAATCGCTCCAAATATCGGCTTGTCCGATGCGGTTTGCGATATTGTTTCCAGTGGATCTACCTTGTTTAAAAACAACCTCAAAGAAGTAGAGGTACTGTTTAAATCCGAAGCCGTTCTTGCAGCCAGCTACAACCTAGATGCTGAAAAGAGCGATATTTTAGAAAAATTGCAATTTCGTATTCAGTCTGTTCTCAAAGGTCGTCAGTCTAAGTATATTTTGATGAATGTCCCCAATGAGAGTATTGACAAGATATCGTCTATACTCCCGGTATTAAAATCTCCAACGGTATTGCCTTTGGCCGAACCAGGGTGGAGCTCACTTCACTCTGTTGTCAATGAGGGGACGTTCTGGGAAGTCATCGAGGAGTTAAAAGCAGCTGGAGCGCAAGATATTTTAGTCTGTCCAGTAGAAAAAATGGTCTTATGAAGGCGGTGTTGAATCCAACTCCCGATCAATGGAGTGAGTTAACTGCTCGCCCAATGGCATCTTTAGACGACGTCATGCCAGTTGTGGACGAAGTCTTTGGCGCAATTCAACGGCAAGGCGATCAGGCCATACAGACCTACAGCGAGAAGTTTGATGGCTATCGACCCGAACGTATTGAAGTTGACCTAGCCGATCTAAAAAGCGCCCAAAACGAGTTATCAGCTGATTTACGAGCTGCGATTGATAAGGCCTATAAAAACATCTACGCCTTCCACAAAGCACAGCAAACCGATCGAGTACAGCTTGATGTGCAAGAGGGGGTCTCCTGTTGGCAAGAGAAACGACCAATTGAGAAAGTCGGGCTATATATCCCGGGAGGGACAGCCCCTTTGTTTTCTTCTATACTTATGCTTGCCATTCCTGCTACAATTGCTGGTTGTCGTGAAATCGTACTGTGTACGCCACCAAACCACTCAGGTCAACTTGCGCCAGCCATCCGCTATGCAGCTTATAAATGCGGAGTCACCCGTTTGTTTCAAGTCGGGGGGATCCAGGCCATTGGCGGAATGACCTTTGGCACAGAGACGATTCCACAGGTTTATAAGATATTGGGACCCGGTAATCAGTATGTTACTGCTGCCAAACAAAAAGCAACGCAATACGGCGTTTCAATCGATATGCCGGCTGGGCCAAGTGAGTTGTTGGTCGTCGCAGACGAGACAGCAGTACCTTCTTATGTCGCAGCAGATTTACTCTCACAAGCAGAACACGGTACAGATAGCCAAGTGGTATTAGTCAGCACCAGTCAAAACACTATTGACAAAGTGCAAAACGAAGTGCAAAAGCAGCTTGAGGTACTTCCCAGAAAAGAAATCGCTGTACAAGCACTTGAAAACTCAACGGCCATTTACTTTGATGCTGAATCCGATGCCATTGCTTTTATCAACGAATACGGCCCTGAACACTATATCATTTGTATGGCCAACGAAGACAAGTTTGTCAAAGGGGTAGCCAACGCCGGATCGGTGTTTATTGGGAATTATACTCCTGAAAGCGCAGGTGATTACGCTTCGGGGACCAATCACACCTTACCGACCAATGGGTACGCCAAACAATACAGTGGCGTTAACTTGGATAGTTTTCTAAAGGCGATTACCTTTCAAAAGATAAGCGAGACAGGTTTGAAAGACCTTGGACCCTCGATAGAAACCCTAGCCGATGCCGAGGGCTTGTATGCGCATAAAAACGCTGTAAGTCTTCGATTAAAAGATTTGACATGAGTTTTGATATCCAAAAACTAGTTCGCTCACACATTGCTAATCTACAGCCATATTCCTCGGCGCGGGATGAATTTGACCCTGTTGAGAGAGAGGTTGTGTATTTGGATGCGAATGAAAATCCATTTGACAATGGTGTAAACCGTTATCCCGATCCGCAACAGCGAAAGCTAAAAGAAGTCATCGCAAGGCGTAGAGGGGTAGCTGCCAATCAATTGCTTCTTGGGAATGGAAGTGACGAAGTTTTGGACTTAATTTTCCGTGCGTTTTGCATTCCAAATCAAGACAAAATCATTGTGATGCCCCCAACTTATGGAATGTACAACGTACTTGCAAACATCAATTGTATCTCTTTAGATGAAGTTCCTTTAAATAATGATTTTCAGTTAGTTACAAAAGATATCCTCAGTCAAATTTCGTCCCAAACCAAAGCGATATTTCTATGTTCTCCCAACAATCCAAGTGGCAATTCATTTCGCCGAGAGGACATCCTTACCTTACTACAATCTTTTACTGGTCTTGTGGTAATCGATGAGGCATATATCGATTTTTCAACGCAAAAGAGTTTGGTTTTGGAGTTATCATCCTATCCCAACTTGATCATCACACAAACCCTCTCCAAGGCCTATGGGCTAGCGGGAATTCGGCTCGGGATCTGTATCGCTAGTGAAGAGATTATTGATATTCTCAACAAAATCAAACCCCCATATAATATCAATTCATTGACCCAAGAGCGTGCCATTTCTGCTTTAGCGGATTGGGATGCAACCCAAGGGCAAATCACACAACTTATTGCGGAAAGAAAGGGTCTGTTTGCACAGCTAGAGAAGATTTCCTTTGTTGAAAAGGTTTATCCGAGTGATGCGAATTTTCTTTTGGTACGAGTTGATGATGCGCACAAACGATATACTCAACTCATCGAAAATGACATCATTGTACGCAATCGCAGCAAACAAATGGGATGTGAAAACTGCCTTCGTTTCTCTGTTGGAACACCCCAAGAAAATCAAATATTGATAGAAACATTAAATCGCTTGTCATCATGAAAAAGATTTTATTTATCGATCGTGATGGGACACTGGCGCTAGAGCCAGAGGACTATCAGCTTGATCGTTTTGAAAAATTGACGTTTTACCCTGGTGTATTTACCTATCTCGGACGCATTGCGAAAGAGTTGGACTACACCCTTGTCATGGTTACCAACCAGGACGGATTAGGGACCGATAGTTTCCCAGAGGAGCAATTTTGGCCTGTACACAATCATTTGATGGATGCGATGAAAAACGAAGGGATTGTTTTCGAGGAAGTCTGTATTGACAAAAGCTTTCCAGCAGATCAAGCGCCCACGCGCAAACCCGAAACGGGTTTGTTAACGGCTTATTTGTCTGGTGATTATGATTTAGAGAATTCCTTTGTCATCGGTGACCGCTTGAGCGATATGCAATTGGCGGTCAAGCTCGGTGCGCAAGGCATTTGGCTTCAACATGATGATCGCCTTAGCGAAACTCCTGACCAAGCCACCAAAGCAGCCATTGCTTTAACGACGGCCAACTGGAGTGAAATTTACACCATGCTCAAAGCTGGTCACCGCCTGTGTACGCACAAGCGCACAACCAAAGAAACGGACATTTCGATTGCGCTTAACCTCGACGGAACCGGGCAAAGCACAATCGATACAGGAATTGCATTTTTTGATCACATGATTGATCAACTGGCACGCCACGGCGGGATTGATATCGAATTGACCACCAAGGGCGACTTGGAAGTCGATGAGCATCACACCATTGAAGATACTGCTATTGCACTCGGAGAGGCCTTTTCGATGGCTTTAGGGGACAAACTCGGGATCGAACGCTATGGCTTTTGCTTACCGATGGATGATTGCCTTGCGCAAGTCGCCATTGATTTTGGCGGGCGATCTTGGTTGATGTGGGACGCCAAATTCAAGCGTGAGCTTATTGGCAAAATGCCAACCGAGATGTTTTTCCACTTTTTTAAATCCTTTGCTGATGGGGCAAAAGCCAATTTGAATATCAAAGCAGAAGGACACAATGAGCACCACAAAATCGAGGCGATTTTTAAAAGCTTTGCCAAAGCCATCAAGGCAGCGATACAGCGCGATCCTGAAAAATTGATTCTCCCTTCTACCAAAGGACAGTTATGAGTGTAGCCATTATCGATTATGGGGCTGGCAATATCCAGAGCATTCGTTTTGCTTTAGCACGTTTGGGGGTTTCGGCCACACTGTCAAGTGATCCAGAAGTCATTCAATCGGCTTCTCATGTAATTTTCCCAGGAGTAGGGGAAGCGAGCTCGGCGATGGCGAAACTCAAAAGCACCGAGTTGGATACGCTGATTCCAGAGCTGACACAACCTGTTTTGGGCATTTGTTTGGGAATGCAGTTGATGTGTAACAGTTCCGAAGAGGGAAATACAACGGGCTTGGGAATCTTTGATACCGAAGTGGTTCGATTTACGACCACACGCAATGTACCGCATATGGGTTGGAACGAAGTGAAAGGTAATGGGGTATTGTTTGATAAAATCCCAAACGACAGTCATTTTTATCTGGTACATAGCTATTATGCCATCCCCAATGAAAACACGATTGGACACTGTCTTTACGACATCAATTTTGCTGCAGCAATGGCAAAAAACAATTTTTATGGCACTCAATTTCACCCGGAAAAGAGTGGAGCTATGGGCGCACAACTTTTACAAAATTTTTTGTCATTATGATCATTATTCCTGCGATTGATATCTTAGAAGGGCAATGTGTGCGACTGACCAAAGGGGTTTATGACACCAAAACCGTTTATAGTGATTCTCCAGTTGAGGTTGCCAAACGTTTTGAAGGTGCTGGACTGAAACACCTCCATGTGGTTGACCTTGACGGAGCTCGTGCCAAGCATATTGTCAATGCAAAGGTATTGGAAGCCATTGCCACCCAAACCAACTTACAAGTGGACTTTGGCGGGGGCATCAAGTCGGAGCGTGATTTGCAAATCGCTTTTGATTGTGGCGCTGCTCAGGTCACATTGGGGAGTATCGCTGTTGTCGAACCCCAACTTGTATTGGAGTGGCTGGATCAATATGGCGCGGATCAACTCATTTTAGGCGCAGACGCCAAAAACCGTTGTGTTGCCATACACGGTTGGGAACAAGACTCCGGAATTGATGTACTGGAGTTTGTTCAGGATTTCACAAAAAAGGGATTTACAAACGTCTTGTGCACCGATGTCGCCAAAGATGGCATGTTAGCGGGTCCTTCTTTAGAACTGTACGGCGAGTTACTCAACGAGGTTGAGGGCTTGTCTCTGATCGCCTCAGGTGGGGTGAGCAGCATGAAAGACCTCTATGCCTGTCGTGAACTCGGTTGTTCGGCAGCAGTTGTAGGTAAAGCCATTTACGAAGGAAAAATCGAGTTAAAAGAATTGGAAACCTATCAACTCAATCAAAGCTGATATGCTCACAAAACGAATCATACCCTGTTTGGATATTAAAGATGGTCGCACGGTCAAGGGGGTCAATTTTGTCAACCTTCGGGATGCAGGAGACCCTGTTGAACTTGCCCAACGCTATGCCGAGGAAGGAGCAGATGAGCTCGTGTTTCTCGATATTTCAGCATCAGAAGAAAAACGAAAAACCCTTGCCAAGCTGGTTCGGGATGTTGCGCAAGCCATCGATATCCCTTTTACTGTGGGCGGTGGTATCAATGCAATGGACGATGTTGGAATCCTATTGGACAATGGCGCAGATAAGGTCTCGATCAACTCTGCTGCTGTTCGCCGTCCTGAACTCATTAGCGAGGTTGCTAATCGTTTTGGCACACAATGTGTCGTTGTAGCGATTGACGCCAAACAAATTGCTGCGCAGTGGGTTGTCCACTTGGTTGGCGGTAAGGTTCCCACCGAGCGAAAACTGTTTCCATGGGCGCAAGAAGCCGTAGAGCGCGGCGCAGGGGAACTGCTGTTTACCTCTATGGATCACGACGGCACCAAACAAGGATTTGCCAATACTGCACTACGACAACTCAGCGAAACGGTAACGGTTCCTGTCATTGCCTCTGGCGGTGCAGGAACCATACAACACTTTATTGATACCTTTGTCGAGGGAAATGCAGATGCGGCTTTGGCAGCAAGTGTATTTCACTTTAAAGAAATCAGCATTCCAGAACTAAAAAACGAATTGCGATTACACAAAATACCAATGCGATGACAATTAATTTTAGCAAACACCCAGACGGACTTGTTCCTGCAATCGTGCAAGACGCAAATACCAAATGCGTATTGATGTTGGGCTATATGAACCAAGAAGCCGTCACCAAAACAAAAGAGACCCAACAAGTCACTTTTTTTAGCCGTTCCAAAAACCGCCTTTGGACAAAAGGGGAGGAGAGCGGTCATGTTTTAACCTTAATCGATATGGACGTAGACTGTGATCGTGATGCCCTATTGATTCAGGCCAAGCCCAAAGGTCCCACTTGTCATAAAGGAGATGATACCTGCTGGGGCGAAAGCAATAATCCCAACTATGGCTTTTTGACTGATTTGGAAGAAGTTATTGCGGATCGCAAAAACAATCCAACAGACAAAAGCTATGTGGCCAGTCTCTTTACCAAAGGCATCAATAAGATTGCACAAAAAGTAGGGGAGGAAGCCGTAGAAACCGTCATCGAAGCCAAAGACACCAACTCGGACTTGTTTTTAAATGAAAGTGCTGACCTTCTTTTTCATTATTTAATTTTGTTGCAAGCCAAAGGACATGCCTTAAACGATGTGGTTCGCGTACTTGAGGAACGGCAAAAGGGATAGTTGCTTTATACTCCAAAGTATAAACCCATCAGCATGACCAAAACTACCAAAAACAGAAGGACTGTAAGCAAAATGCTACACCCAGGATATTTGTAAAAGGTCATGGGATAGAGCTTGTTTAGCCCATGTAAAAACAGAAAGAACAATACAATCAGTATGACCACCATGGAAATCTGCTTAATAAAACGAATGCCAAGTCAATAGCCTCATAATTACTAAAGCGATCAATACATAGGATACCATACTCACAAAAACACGAAACAAAGGGGTTTGTGAAAAGCGACGTTTAAACGAACGATAAAGCAGGTAGCTAAACTCTAATAAGACAAAAACCAAAATCCAAGTTGTGTTATTCATGCTTGGTGGATTGAAGTATCCCGATAAATCACATATTGCTCGATGATCTCAATACCGTCTCCATAGGTCAATAAAAAGAAGTAGGTGGCAAACAATAGAGAAATCAATACAAAGCTCAAAATGGGCTTTTGCAATGAGATATCATAAAAGAGTTTATTGATGATTACGACAAGTAAAAAGAAAAGGTAAGTGGTGATCCAGGGCACAGATTAAAGATTTGGTTATTTCAAAAATACATATTTTTATAAACTATCAAAACTTTTGACATGCAATTACCAAAAGACTTCATTTCTTTTTTTACTGAATTACAACAAAATAACAACCGGGATTGGTTTACCGAGCATAAACCCACTTTTAAAACCCTAGAAACCCAAGTCAAGGCCTTTGGAGAACAGTTAAAAGATCAACTCAATCAACACGATTATATTGACCGTTTTAAACTCTTTCGCATTTATCGGGATGTACGTTTCTCCAAAGACAAAACGCCCTATAAAACCCATTTTGGACTGACATGGCACCGCACCAAACCAATCTATCGTGGGGGTTATTACCTGCATCTTTCGCCTGGAAACAACTTTTTGGCTTGTGGATTTTGGGATCCCAATCCGGCGGACTTAAAACGCATTCGACAAGAAATAAATATCGATGGGGAAGAATACCGTTCTATACTGAACAACAAAACATTCAAAAGCGTTTGGGGCGAGCTCCAAGGCGAGGCGGTCAAAAACGCTCCCAAGGGATATGCCAAAGACCACCCCAATATTGACCTTCTACGCTTTAAGCAGCATATTTTCACGATTAACTATTCGGACAAGGAAATCTGCCAACCCGACTTTTTGGACCGCGCAGACAAGGCCCTACAAGCCGTGCGCCCCTTTGTGGACTATATGAGTGAGGTGCTGACCACCAATGCGGATGGGGAGAGTTTGGTTTAGAGGATTTTTTCTATATTTGGTAGATACCCCAACAGACCTACTTAAAATGGCTTTCCATTTTATTTAAAAACCGCAATGTAAAGATTAGGTCATGGTCTAGGGGCTAAACAGATCACGATGGAATTTTTGTTTTTGCTATTGGTGCTATGCTTTGTCTTTATCGGCGGGGGCTATTGGGTTGGGAAATCCGTTGGTAAAATCATCACAAGGATTTTGTTTGGAAAGGACGATGAGGATTGGGAGTGAAAAGAACGACAAAAAAAATGCCCCGTAGAAAGACGAGGCGGCTTAATGTAGGTTATTTCGATCCTCATATTTATAAACATTTATCTAATAAACCATGAAAAAGTTCACAAATCTATACAGTATTCAAAAAACTTACCTTCATTGAGTTCTGAAGTACCCACTTTAAAACGAAAATCCTTACGTGTAAGACCACGTGCAGCAAGTTCGCCCTCATCTGCATCAACATCCAATAACCCTCTTAAGGTTTCAATATCACTGTCCAAATCAACATTCAATCCAGCAATGGTCTCTTGGCTTTCAGGAGATAAATACGTCAACCCAGCAGCCGCATTTTGGTAATCTTGTAAATTCATCGTAGCAACGCTACCGCCAGAAGCTGCAAAAAGTCGTTCTGCACCGTGATATGCTCTAAAAATATCACCACTGTAATCTTTGTTTCTAAGAGCAGGTGTTCGAGATGAGAGTTCACCAGTAAAATTGATGTAGCCGCCTTTAGAACCTAAAGCTAACCCATAGTTTGCATCGAGCTTAAAACGTTGGCCATCAATTCCACCCTCAAACTGATTCGCATTTGCGCTTAGATGAGCCCCTGTTGTATAATTAAGGGCAAGTGAGCCTGTATCCTTTTTCAGTACAATATTGATTACACCAGCAATGGCATCCGATCCATATTGTGCTGCTGCGCCATCACGTAAAACTTCAATACGTTGAATAGCTGCAGTTGGAATACTGTTCAAGTCTGTACCAACACTACCAGCTCCTACAGTACCATTCACGTTGATCAGGGCAGAGGTATGACGGCGCTTTCCATTGATCAGTACCAAAATTTGGTCAGGACCTAGCCCTCGGAGTGATGCAGGATCGATGTGATCCGTTCCATCCGAAACAGTTTGTGGCTGAGAAGTAAAAGAAGGTGCTACATAATTTAAGATTTCATTTACGGATGTTTGCGGACTATTATTGGAAAGTGATTGCACATCAATCACGTCAATAGGAACAGGCGTATCAACCACCGTTCTATTGCGATTTCGAGATCCAACAAGAACAACTTCATTAAAACTTAATTCGCTCTCTTGCATGACAATTGACAAGTTTGTCGAATCTTGATCAATCATTATACTTTGTGATGCAAAGCCCAAAGCCTTAAAGTGTAATCTAACTGGAAGCGAACTTGTATTGATAGTAAATGAACCATCATCTGTCGAGAGCGTTCCATGCGTTGTGTTTTCTTCAAAGACTTCTACAAAAGCAAGAGGTATGCCATTGGAGTCTGTGACCACACCATTAGTTTGTTGAGCAATAAGCCATGTCGATAACAGGATTGACATTATAAGCATATAAGATTTGATATCTTTTTTCATTATTTAAAAGTTAAATTAAACAAAATTCAACCCCATTGATAATTCAACTGAGGATGTAATTTCCCAAATCTTCCCGTAAAATTTTGATTGTGTGTAGACTAAGTGATTTCACTGAATATATTTGGGGGTAAATCAGGAATAAAGTTACTAAAAAAAGATTAGCCAACCTTAGACAAGCCACTCGGCACCAACAACTGCAACTGGTCTTGCAATCGGGTGATTACCAAGCTCATCATTCGCTTGTTGAGTTGAGAGGAGTTTTGGGTGTAGATGCTGTATTCTTCTACTGTAAACTGACCGATAATCATGCCTTTGAGGGCATTACGGAATTTTTGATCTTTATGAAGGGCATTTTCGATATAGGCCAGTTGCTTGTCAGTTGGGATATCAAAAAACACGCCCTTGTGTTTGATGGCATAATTGACAAAAGAGGCGAGGAGTAGGGGATTCTGCAACTTTAAAATCGGACGAAGGGTGCAGTTTTGAAATCGCTCCTCATCAGACATAGTTTCAAAAGTTTGATGTTTTTTGATTTGGGGACGAATGCGAAGGATATCATTGTGACGGTCGTTCATCATCTTGACTTTTTATAAAATTACAAACCAAAGACGCATCTCAAACCAATCCAAAAAACGGTTCATCAACAAGATTATTAACAATCAATAACCAAGAGCGGTATTATCACCTCGTGGATCTGCGCCTCCTTCCAAACGTCCGTCGGGGAGTACCAGAATACAATCCATTCGACCAATTTTATCGGTCATTCGTAACTGATGTCCAAGTTGTTCTAAATCTGTTTCTACACTCCCCGTCAAGGCATCGGTTTCGACTCGAATTTCATCGGGATACCATTGATGATGAACTTTTTTCGCATGGACAGCCTCTTGCATGCCCATATCAAAATCAATGACATTGAGTAGGGTTTGGTACACACTGGTGATAATGGTTGAGCCGCCAGGAGTTCCCACTACCATTTTTAACTTACCGTTTTTGGTTACGATGGTTGGCGTCATTGAGCTCAGCATACGCTTATGGGGAGCAATCGCATTGGCGTCTCCACCAATCAGTCCAAATTGATTTGGAACGCCAGGTTTGCTGCTAAAATCATCCATTTCGTTGTTTAGAAAAAAACCGGCCCCTTTTACCATGACTTTGTTGCCAAAGGAGCTATTGAGTGTGGTGGTAATGGCAACAGCATTCCCATCTGCATCCACCACAGAGAGGTGTGTGGTTTCTGGGCTTTCAGAGGATGGTATTTCACCTGCTGAGACCAATTCGGAAGGAGTAGCTTTGTCAAAAGAAATATCTGCATAACGCTGCTGATTATACAGGGAATCGAGCAACTGATTAACAGGGATATCTACAAAATCAGGATCACCAAGATAGGTCGCACGATCGGCATAGACACGCTTTTCGAGCTCAGCCATCAGATGTATTGTTTTGGTGCTGTTATGGCCCCAATCAGCGATGGGGTAACCCTCGGTACCTTGTAGGAGCTGAATTAAGGCAATTCCGCCACTAGAAGGAGGAGCCATGCTGATGATTTGATGTCCACGGTAATTGCCAATGATCGGTTTCCGCCATACACTTTGGTAGTTTTTTAAATCTGCATAGGAGATTAAGCCATTTCCACTTTGCATCTCAGCCACGATTTGATCTGCAACGATTCCTTCGTAAAAGCCATTACGCCCATTGGTTTGAATGTGTTCTAGAGTCTGGGCGAGATCTGGTTGTGTAATGGTGTCACCAGCTTGCCAGTTCTGATCACTGTGATATGGAGTTGACCAACGGTTGTGTGTTTGAAATTCTTCTTGTTTGGTGTTTAAAAGTTCAGCAGCCAAAGGGGTTATAGCATATCCTCTTTGAGCCATTTTTATAGACGGCTCGATCAATTCAGCCATAGGCAGTGTGCCATATTTTTGATGAAGGGCAAACATCCCATCAACAGCCCCAGGCACACCAGTTGCCATATGTCCGTGGGTGCTAAGTAGGTTATCCAACTGACCATCTGCATTCAAATACATTTCACGATGCGCCAGTGCTGGTGCTTTTTCTCGAAAATCTAAGGAGCTTATTGTACCGTCATTCATGCGTATTACGGCAAATCCGCCACCGCCAATATTACCGGCTTGTGGATAAACGACCGCCAAAGCAAAATGCGTCGCTATGGCAGCATCAATTGCATTTCCGCCATTTTTCATAACATCAAGGCCAACCGCCGACGCCAACGGATGTGCTGATGATACCATGATATGATTTCCAATGGTTCCAGACAACGGAATTGATGGATTGTGCGATGTACAGCTCGCTAAAACTGCAATACATAGGATTAAATGATGGCGTTTCTTCACAATATTTGATTTGGTAACCTCAAATATACTGTTAATTTGTAATCCCCTTTAAACACTATAATATGCATTATGTTAAATTTTTGAATTTGAATTTAAACTTTTATCCCCTACATTTGTTATACATCAAAGAATTTAAACACCATTTGTGTTAAATATCACAATATGAGAATCGGAGTCCCAAAAGAAATCAAGAATAATGAATTCCGTGTCGGAATTACACCAGAAGCCGTTAAAACACTTATCTCACAAGGCCATTTGGTCAGCGTTGAAAACAATGCGGGTGTCGGAAGTGGATTTTCAAATAATGATTATATCAAAGTTGGGGCAAGCATAGCATCTTATCCAAAAGAAGTCTATCAATATAACGATATGATCATCAAGGTTAAAGAACCCCTCTCCGAAGAATTTGAGCTGATAAAAGAAGGCCAATTGATCTATACCTTTTTCCATTTCGCTTCTTCTGCGTCCTTAACAAAGGCCATGATTGACCATAAAGCGGTCTGTTTGGCTTATGAAACCATTACAGATGATAAGGGTGGTCTTCCCCTACTTACTCCCATGTCAGAAGTCGCTGGTCGGCTAGCGAGTCAGCAAGGCGCGAAATTCCTTGAAAGTCCACAAGGTGGTTTAGGCGTTCTTATGGGTGGTGTTTCAGGTGTTTCCCCCGCCGATGTGATGATCCTCGGAGGCGGAGTTGTTGGTACACAAGCTGCTTTGGTTGCGGCTGGAATGGGTGCTGATGTGACCATTTACGATATTAACCCCAATCGGATTGAAGAACTTCAAGCAATCATGCCGAAGAACGTAACTACTTGTTTGTCCTCATCAGATACGATTGAAAAACATCTTTCCAAAGCCCATTTGGTGATTGGAGCAGTACTTGTACCTGGTGCTAAAGCACCCAAGCTAATCACTCGAAAACAACTCCGTATCATGCAAAAAGGAGCCGTTTTGGTCGATGTTGCAGTGGATCAGGGCGGCTGTTTTGAAACCACACAAGCAACGACTCATGAAAACCCAACCTATGTCGTTGACGATATTCTACACTATGCGGTTGCAAATATGCCTGGTGCGGTACCACAAACTTCGACCAAAGCTTTAACAAACGTAACCATTGACTATGCAGTTAAACTCGCTAGTTTAGGTTGGCAGAATGCTTGCAAACAGTATCCTCATTTAGCTAATGGGCTTAATATCGTACATGGAAAAGTTGTTCATCACTCTGTTGCAGAGGCCTTTTCCCTACCATTCACACCCATTGAAAAGATATTGTGATAGAATTGTTTAATTTTGTGTAAATCGCAAGTATGAAACAAATTCCATCTGTTAATCTTCATGATTTTTTAAGTGATGACGCCAATAAACGTAACGAGTTTATTCAAAACATCGGAAAGGCATACGAAGACATTGGTTTTGTCGCATTAAAAGGTCACTTTCTGAACCAAGAACTGGTCGATGAATTGTATACCCAAGTCCGTGAGTTTTTTAGTCTTCCCTACGAAACGAAGTCCAAGTATGAAATTCAAGGGCTTGCTGGCCAACGCGGCTATACGTCTTTTGGGAAAGAACACGCCAAAGGTCGAACCACAGGAGATTTAAAAGAGTTTTTTCATTTTGGACAACATGAGCCACCAGCCAATGGAGAGGAATACCCCGAAAATGTGTTGGTCGATGAGAGTCCAGCTTTTAATGCGGTTGGGCAAAAAACATTCGCAGCATTAGAAAAAACCGGATGTTTTGTTTTGCGCGCTCTGGCACTTCACCTTGGTTTAGATGAGCGCTATTTTGATCCATTTGTCAAAGGTGGAAATAGCATTCTCCGAGCCATTCACTACCCGCCTATTACAGAAGAGCCCAAAAAAGCTGAAAGAGCTGCTGCTCATGGTGATATCAACTTGATTACATTGCTCATGGGTGCACAAGGTCGTGGATTGCAGGTGCAAAATCACCAAGGTGAGTGGATTGATGCCATTGCAGAAGAAGATGAACTTGTGATCAATGTCGGGGATATGCTTTCTCGACACACCAACAATAAACTAAAATCAACGATTCACCGTGTGGTCAATCCACCAAAGTCGGCTTGGCATAGCTCCCGCTATTCCATTCCCTTTTTTATGCATCCTGTTTCCGATATGAAACTCGATGTGATCCCCCACTGCATTGATGATGAACACCCAAAACGGTTTAAAGACATCACAGCAGGCGAATTTTTAGAGGAACGTCTGCGCGACTTGGGATTGCGAAAATAACATGGCCAAACTCAACAATCTTTCTGATTTAAAGTCTCTCTTCCCAGAAGCAGAAGGGACCTACCAACCAGTGAAACAGCTCAAAAAACAACAACTCGAGGCACACTTTAGCAATAAAGGACGGGGCGGGAAAACCGTTACCATTATCAAAGGATTTGAAGGAAGTCCGCAAGAGTTAAAAGCGCTAGAGAAAGAACTAAAGTCTCTTTGCGCAGTTGGTGGGAGTGTCAAAGAGGGAGATATTATAATTCAGGGGAACTATCGAGACAAAATTACAGCTCATCTCCAAAGGCAAGGGCATCAAGTGAAACGTGTTGGCGGATGAACGAGGCAGAACTCATTCTCAATGACGATGGCTCGATATACCACTTGGGGATTCGACCAGAACATTGCGCGCCCCTTATTATCACTGTTGGAGATCCTGATCGCGTTCCGACCGTGTCTCAATTCTTTGATCGAATTGATTTCACAAACCAGAAAAGAGAAATCTGCGTTCATACAGGTGTATTGGGAAACCGAGCGGTTAGTGTGATTTCAACAGGAATGGGAACGGACAATATCGATATTGTTTTCAACGAACTCGATGCTTTGTTTACGCTCGATCTCAACACTGGAAAACTACTGAACTCCCCCACCCCTTTGACTTTTATTCGACTGGGAACTTCAGGTGCGATTCAAGCCAATATTGAGCTCGATAGCTTAGTCGTAGCAGAAGCAGCGATCGGATTTGACAATCTTATGCATTATTACGATCCTAGTATGTGCGATCACCCAATCGCAGTTTCACTTCACACCCACTTGGGAATGCCCAAAAGATTCAATCACCCCTACTTTGCAAAAGGAGATTCAACACTGATTAAAGACTGTGTGAAACTCGGAATGAACAAAGGAATTATCGCAACAAATCCAGGCTTCTATGCCCCACAAGGACGGCACTTGAGAACGAAAAATGTATTGCTTTATAACAACGATAATTTATTGAATTTTAACTGTAATAATTATTTAATTACAAATTTTGATATGGAAACTGCAGGGATTTATGGCTTAAGTCAAGTTTTGGGTCATAGAGCAATTTCAATTTCTGCCATTCTAGCCAATCGTTTTCAGGGTACATTTTCTGAACAACCCGATAAAACAGTTTACTATATGATTGAACGAGTTGCGAATGCCATCAAAAATGGATTCTTTTTGTGACATATAGAGATGATTTGGCACAACTTTTGTTGTTGTTTTTTTTAAACCCCGAAACATGAAAACGTATTTAAGCTTAAGCATTGTCTCCCTTTTTTTTACCTCTTGTGTTTTATCTGAAGTTGAGTCGGAAGCACAGCAAATCATTGAATCTATAGAAAATACCATTGAACAATCTGCAGTGTATGAAGTGCGCTTTGTCTTTGATTGGAATGGCACCGATTTTCCCAATGACTACCCCTCCTCTCCCCATTTTTCTCAATTGGTGGGATGGGTACATGAAAAAGACCACCCCTATTTTGAAGAAGGAGAACTTGCCTCCAGCGGCATCGAGCAAATGGCCGAAACAGGCAGTACAACCACTTTGGTAAACGAATTGGAAGCCCTGATCGATCAAAATAAAGGATTGGCAACCTATACAGGCAGTGGACTCAATAGCGGGGTCGGTATAATTTCAATTGACATTGAGGTAAACCGCGATTTCCCGGCTGTTTCTTTGGCAAGTATGCTGGCGCCAAGCCCCGATTGGTTTGTTGCCTGCGCCAGTGTAAACTTACTGGATGAAGACAATGAATTTATTTTAGAAAAAACCCTTGTTGGTCATCTCTATGATGCTGGAACTGAAGAGGGAAGCACATTTTCATACGACAATGAAGAAACCCAACCACAAAATCCCATTACCAGAATTACCGAACCGCCTATGGGTGACGGAACAGAGGTTAAACCTTCTCTTTGCACGGTGATTTTTACAAAACAATAACTACCAATTAATTGGCGTTTTTCCTTTGCTAATAAGATGGGTGTTGGCTTGACTAAAGTGGCGATTTCCAAACCAGAGTCCTCGATTTGCACTCAAGGGTGATGGATGTCCTGATGTCAGGACAAGATGCCGTTCTTGATCAATTCGTTTCCCTTTTTGTTTGGCATAATTTCCCCAAAGCATAAAGACAACATCATCACATTGCGTTGAAATTACATCAATAACAGCATCGGTAAATTGCTCCCATCCCTTTTTTTGATGACTTCCAGCCTGGCTTGCTGCAACGGTTAAGGTCGCATTGAGCAACAAAACCCCTTGTGACGCCCATAAAGCTAAAGACCCGTTTTTGGGATAAACCTTTCCAATATCAGTTTCAAGCTCTTTAAAGATATTGATCAAAGAGGGAGGATGTGAAACCCCCTCAGGGACTGAAAAACTCAATCCTTGTGCCTGCCCATACCCATGGTAAGGGTCTTGACCAAGGATAACAACAGTTGTGTTTGTCAGTGGACAAGAATCAAGTGCATGAAAAATAAGGCTTGGCGGTGGGTAAACTGTGGTCGTTTGGTACGCATGTCGAACAAAGTTTATCAAATCGGTAAAGTAGGGTTTCGTAAACTCATCAGCGAGTGCGGCTTTCCAAGAAGCTTCCAGTTTAACATTCATCAAAAAAAAGTTAGTTTTGCGTTTTCCGAAGGTAAGGAAATGTGATGAAAAAGATCAGCGAAAAGAGCATAACCGATTTAGAGTTCAATATTGTTCTCGAACAAGCAGCTGCTCGTTGTGCAACTGAACTTGGAAAATCATCATTACTCACACTTCGTCCGCATACCTCGCTATCGCGTGTTCAAATTGAAATTGAACGAGTCAACGAGTACAACAGTTCTTTTGCTAGCGAACACAATATTCCCAATCACGGCTTTGAATCTATCGATAAGGCCTTGGGCTTGCTCTCTATTGAAAACAGCAAGATTGAGATCGAGCTTTTTCAACACATCGCGCATTTGGCAAAAACTGCCCAATCCCTCCTTCGTTTTTTTAGAAAATCAAAACTCTTTTTTTTACAACTCCACAAATTTGGAGAAGACATACCGATTGAGAAATCGATTCCCAAAGAAGTCGATCGGGTGATTGATTGCTTTGGAGAGGTTCGCAACCAGGCCTCTGATTCTCTCGCTGTCATTCGCAAACAGATGGATCAAGTTCGCGGTAAAATCGGCCAGAGTTTTGGAGCAGCCATGAGTACGTACCAAAGTTCAGGTTTTCTCGATGATATTAAAGAAACTGTTATTTCAAATCGCAGGGTGTTGGCTGTCAAGGCGATGTACCGCCGTAAGGTCAAAGGTTCTCTTTTAGGAAGCAGTAAAACAGGGAGTATTATATACATTGAGCCCCAAGCTGTAGTACAGTATAGTCAGGAAATGGAGAACCTGATTTATGACGAGCAAGAGGAAATCGATCGCATTTTGAGGGAGTTGACCAATTGGATGAGACCTCATGAAGAACTACTCGCCAATTATCAACGCTATGCCACAGAAATCGATATGATTTGTGCCAAGGCATTATATGCGCAAGAAATGAATGGTGTGATGCCAAAGTTAAATGACAGTACAGATTTGGATTTAAAAAACGCATATCACCCCCTACTCTTTCTGTCAAATAAGCAAAAAAAACAAGTCACTTACCCACAGACCATCCACCTCCATAGTAAACTCCGAATTCTGGTCATTTCTGGTCCCAATGCGGGAGGGAAAAGCATTACGCTTAAAACAATTGGATTGCTTCAATTGATGGTGCAAACCGGTTTTCTTGTTCCAGTCCACCCTCAATCTCATATGTGCATATTTGAAAGCATTTTAACCGATATTGGAGACAACCAATCCATTGAAAATGAATTGAGTACCTATAGCTATCGACTCAAAAACATGAATCGATTTTTAAAGAAATGCAATGCGAAGAGTTTATTGCTAATCGACGAATTTGGGACTGGGTCAGATCCTGAACTTGGTGGTGCATTGGCAGAGATTTTTTTGGAAGTTTTCTACGAAGAAAAATCGCTTGGCGTGATTACTACACACTACACCAACCTAAAGTTATTGGTTGACGAATTGCCCCATGCTGCAAATGCAAATATGCAGTTCGACCGAAACAAACTCTCCCCCACTTTTCAATTAATTACGGGTGAAGCAGGGAGTTCCTTTACTTTTGAAGTCGCCCAGAAAAACGGAATCCCATACAGTCTGATCAATCGAGCTAAGAAAAAAATCGAAAGTGGAAAAGTTCGTTTTGATGCGACCCTTGCCAAAATGCAACGTGAGCGTTCTACGATGGCAAAAAACACAAAAGAGTTACAAGACCAAGCCCTAAAGTCTAAAAAACAAAATGAAAAGTTAGAAACGCTAAATGCTAAAGTGAAGGCGAAACTGGAAAGCTACCAAACCCTTTTCGATCAAGATCAAAGAATGATTGTCCTAGGAAATAAGTTAAATGAGCTCGCCGAATCCTATTTTCTAAATGGCAAAAAACGACCCTTAGTTGCGGGGCTTTTACAGCTCGTTGAATTTGAAAACGCAAAGCGAAAAAAGCAATCTGCTGCTGTGATACGCAAGAAAACAGCGGAGAAGAAAATGCTAAAGGTTGAAGTTGAGAAAAAAATTGAAAAGGTTCGGGAAAAGAAAAAAGACAAGCCAAAAGTAGTGATTAAAAAACGTCCAAAAGTGCAATTGCATATCGGTGACCATGTCCGTTTATTTGATGGAAATGCGGTTGGCACCATTGATAGTTTAGAGAAAAACAAAGCCTTTGTCAACTATGGTACGTTTACGACCCAAATTCATACAGACGAATTGGAACTTGTCAAGCGTTCTTAATGAGCTCTACCCAACATCATGTTATTTTTATTGATGGTATCTGTGTATTGTGTAATCGGCTATCGAGAATTCTAATCCGATTGGACTCAAAAAAACAGTTTTTATTGTCAACCCTTGATAGTCCCTGCGCCAAAAAAACACTCCCGAAACACAAGGAAGATTCAATCATGGTTTTCAGTCAAAAAGGGATGATTTACACCAAAAGCAACGCAATCCTGTTTATCATTCGTCAGCTTCCGTATGTCAAATGGATTGGCATATTGTTTCAAATTATTCCGACTTTTATCCGGGACCATTTATATGACAGAATCGCAGCCAACCGATATCGATGGTTTGGAAAGCACGACATCTGTCCGTTGCAAACTCATGATCGATTTGTTCAATAATAAATCTGTTGAGTCTTTCGTTTTTATTATATTGCAATAGAATAAACCCAAATGGTTCACCAAATTTAAATCCATTATATTCACTTCCCCATGAAAAAACTCGCATTATACTGGCAAATTCTCATCGCTTTCGCACTGTCTATTCTGTATGGACTTTTTTTTAGCGAACATGTTCATCTTGTTGCTTGGATGGGTGACATCTTTATAAAAGCCCTAAAGATGATTATCATTCCACTCATTTTCACTTCTATTATCTCAGGAATTGCAAATGTTGGCAGTGGAGATAATCTAGGAAGGTTGGGGTTCAAAACGATTGTCTACTATCTTAGTACAAGTACTGCTGCCTTATTTACAGGTTTGGCCATTGTAAACGTCTTTAAACCTGGTGTTGGCGCCGACTTGGGCTTTGCCAATCAAGTAGAAGGGCTCGGCGCTGCAAAAGAGTCTTTTGGGAGCACCCTAATGAATATTGTTCCAGACAATCTTTTTGTTGCTATGGTAGAAAACCAGATGTTATCAATCATCTTTTTTGCTATTTTGATGGGGTTTTTTATCACGAAAACCAAAGAAAAAAGTCAAAAAATATTGCTGGGCTTTTTTGATTCCTTATTCGAACTAATTATGAAAATCACCTTGTTTGTGATTCGGTTTACGCCTTATGGAATTTTTGGAATCGTCGCCAAGCAAATTGCTGAAAACAATGATTTAGGGGAACTTTTTTCCCGTCTAGGTCTGTTTATGCTGGTTGTTATTCTTGCGCTATTTATCCATGCCTTTATTGTATTGCCTATCGTGTTAAAAACCATTGGTGGAGTCAGTCCAATCAAACATTTTAATGCGATGCGCACCCCTCTGATTACTGCTTTTTCAACTTCGTCGAGCAATGCCACTTTGCCACTCACGATGAATGCGGTAAAGAAAAACAGTGGTGTTTCTACAAAAATCTCTAGCTTCACCCTACCACTCGGAGCTACAGTCAATATGGACGGTACAGCGCTATACGAACTCGTAGCAGCAATGTTTATCGCACAAGCTTACGGAATTGAATTGACATTTACTGAGCAAATTATCGGGGTTCTCACGGGGCTTTTGGCCTCTATTGGAGCCGCAGGTATCCCAATGGCAGGACTTGTGATGATCTCTGTTGTTCTCTCGGCTATGGGTCTTCCTTTAGAAGGAGTCGGCCTGATCCTCGCTGTTGATCGAATACTGGATATGTTCCGTACAACAGTCAATGTATGGAGCGACAGTTGTGGTGCAGTGATCATCGCCAAATCAGAGGGAGAAAAGCTAAAGGTATAACAAGGCGCTCCCCATCAAGTCATGATTTAACGGAGTCTAGATGTCATTATGATCACCGATGATTGAGTTTGTACGTGCCATTAGAAAATAATCGGCAAGCACAAGTGAGGCCATTGCCTCGACTATGGGAACCGCACGCGGAACTACGCAAGGGTCGTGACGTCCTTTGCCTTCCATGGTAATTTCTTTTCCAGATTTGTCAATCGTATTTTGATCCTGCATAATGGTTGCGACTGGCTTAAAGGCAACATTGAAATAGATATCCATCCCATTGCTGATTCCGCCTTGAATGCCACCAGAGTAGTTTGTTTTTGTCGTGCCGTCGGTATTGAAAAGATCATTGTGTTGACTTCCGCGCCAAGAAGCTCCTGCAAAACCACTTCCATACTCAAATCCTTTTACGGCATTGATGGAAAGCATGGCTTTGCCGAGTTCCGCATGAAGTTTATCAAACACGGGCTCTCCCAATCCAATGGGAACATTTTTGATCACACAAGTAACCAAACCACCAACGGTGTCTCCATCTTTGCGAATTTGCTTGATGTATTCCTCCATTTCCTTGGCCATTTTGGGATCAGGACAACGAACAGGATTGGATTCAATTGATGAAAAATCATTGATGAGATGTGGATTTTCAAGCTTGAGATCACCAACAGCAGATACAAAAGCATGAAATTGTACACCAGACATAAATTGTTTTGCAATAGAACCGGCAACAACTCTTGCTGCTGTTTCGCGTGCAGAGCTACGACCACCTCCTCTATAGTCACGAAAACCATATTTTTTATCATAAACATAATCCGCATGAGAAGGACGGTAAGCATTTTTAATATGGTCGTAATCTTTTGATTTTTGATTGCTGTTGTGAATCACAAAACCAATTGGTGTTCCTGTTGTCATTCCCTCAAAAACACCAGAATAAATCTCAACTTGATCGGGTTCTTTTCGCTGGGTTACAATTTTGGATTGACCTGGTTTTCTGCGGTCAAGATCTGCCTGTATGGCATCTTCGTCAATGGTTATGCCAGCTGGACAACCATCGATGACACCACCAAGGGCAGGTCCGTGTGACTCACCGAAAGTGGTTAATGTGAAAATGTGACCGAATTTGTTGCCTGCCATGAATCTATTTTTTACAAAAATACGATGATTTTCGGAATGTATTCTATCAATTGAGAATACTAAAACATTACTTATCTTTGAAAAAAATAAAAAAGATGCGCTTACTTGCTCCATATATCACCCTCATACTTTTTATAATCGGTTGCTCTTCTGGGTCAACTGAATACACCCTAAACGGCACAATCGACTTAGCGGATGGCCAAAGCGTTCTTCTATTAGCAGTAGATGATCAATCTCAACTCATGCCCATCGACACGGTAAAGGTTGAAGCTGGAACGTTTAGTTTTTCTGGTTCTGCAAAATATCCTGAAATGCACTATCTCAATTTTGAAGGGGTTCGTAGCTTGTTGCCCTTGGTTTTAGAGCCAGGAACAATAACCGTTCAAGCAATCAAAGACAGTATTCAAAATGCGAGTGTAAGAGGTACAAAGTCCAATCTTGATGTTAGCCAGTTTTTAGAAGAGGTCAGTACATTTAATATGGCTTTACGTGAGATTTCGTTTGAACTTCGAAATGCCATGTTGCGCAAAGACAGCTTAAACATTACTGATTTGCAAGGTCAATATGACAATATGGTCGCTAAATTGACAGATTTTGAACTCAGCTATATCAATGATAATCCAGATTCTTATGTCTCGTCTTTAATACTAGAACAGCAAGTGACATCTGGTCAAATCAATTCTGTAGAAGCACAAGTTCTGTTTGATCAACTCGATGGAAATATCAAAAAAACAAAATCTGGTCAAAACGTTCAGAAATTACTCAACCCAGAAGAAATACAAGAGAACAAGGAATCTCCAGAAGTTGGTGAAGTTGCTCCAGACTTTCAAGCACCTAGTCCTGATGGCGATCTCGTTTCTCTGTACGATACCAAAGGAAAATTTACTGTGATCGATTTTTGGGCCTCTTGGTGTAAACCTTGTCGCGACCAAAGTCCTGAGCTTGTAGACCTGTACAACAACTATCAAAATAAAGGAGTGACCATCATGAGTGTATCTCTAGACCGAAACAATGAGCGCTGGCTGCAAGCGATTAAAGATGATCATTTAAATTGGACGCACGTATCAAACCTAAAACATTGGAAAGACCCCATTGCAGCAGAATACAACGTGCGATCGATCCCTGAATTGTTTTTGATTGATGATCGCGGTGCTGTTCTCGCTCGAAGTCACGATTTGGCATCGATCAAAAGCATTCTTCAAAATGCAACGGCCGGTCTATAAATTACCGTTTCTTTTCATCACGAGATACACAACCAAGGGAATCAGCATAAGTAAGATGAGGTTGGTTTGCATATAAACCAAACTTGGAAAAATAAAAAGGGTAATCATAAAGCCCGATACAGCTCCCCCAAAATGTGCTGTATGCCCGATATTATCTCTACGGCTTTTCATCCCAAACAAAGTGTACAACAAATACAATATTCCAAACACATATCCTGGCATTGGGATTGGAAAGAAGATTAAAGCCAATTGCATTTGTGGGAATAGAAGTATAGATGAATAGACAACCCCAGAGACCGCACCACTCGCCCCTACTGCGCTATAGCTTGGTTCATTTTTATGGTTGATGTAAGTGAAATAATTACCTGCTAACAAACTGAGCATATAGATCAAAACAAATATAAAAACGCCAGTGGTTTGAATGACGACATCGCCAAATATGTAGAGGGCAAACATGTTAAAGATCAAATGAGTTGTGTCAATATGTAAAAATCCAGAACTGAATAGGCGGTAATACTGCTGCTGTTGAAGTGCTAATACCGAAAACTTGTATCGCTCGAAAAAGCGTGTTTCTGAAAACCCTTTATAGGATATCAAAACATTGAAAATAATCAAAATTAGAAGTGGTATTGACATGGCTAAATTTGACCTCAAATATATATATTTGTACATCGATAAATCTCCATTTTTCAAGCGACCTTCATGAAATTATTTTCTTATATTCTTACGCTCCCCTTTATCTACACCCTCGCCTTGATGCCATTTCGTTTGCTGTATATTATTTCTGATGGACTCTCTTTTGTGCTCTATCATGTTATTGGCTACAGAAAAGAAGTGGTACGCGCCAACCTAATTCGTACAGGCTTTGGCGATGACCCTGTTAAGCGTTTGGCTATCGAAAAGGCAGTTTATAAGCATTTTTGTGATTTGTATTTGGAGACCTTTAAATCCCTGACGCTTTCCAAGCGCCAAATTCAAAAGCGATTTGTTGTTCACAACACCTCAATTATGAAAGATCTCGCTTTGCAAAGAAAATCTGTTATTATGATGTGTGGGCATTATGCGAGCTATGAATGGCTTTTATCAATGGGATATTATTCTGATCATACCGCATATGGAATTTACGCTCCTCTGGCCAACCCGTATTTCGATAAACTCGTCATCAAAGCAAGACGACGATATGGTGCGTTTTTAATTCCACGACGTGAAACGGTTACTTCCATTAAAAAGCATGCAGAAAGCAATCATTTGGCACTCTACGGATTTGCGAGTGACCAGTCTCCTCAAATCAGAAAAAAGACCTACTTCCGTTCTTTTTTCGATACAGAAGTTCCTGTTTTTACAGGAGCGGAGCGCATCGCAAAAGAACACGATATTCCAGTGTTAATGGCTAAAGTTAGACGTGTGAAAAGAGGGTTTTACGAAACGGAAATCATCGTGCTTTCGAAGAACCCAAAAGAAGTTAAAGACTACGAAATTACAGATCAGTTTACTGAAGAACTAGAATCCCTAATCAAAGAAGACCCGAGCCATTATTTATGGACTCACAATCGTTTTAAACGGCTGCGAAAGACTACTCCTTAACTAGTCTCTTAATTTCCCCAACCAATTCGTCGAGTCGCTGTTCTGTTTTTGCTTCGGCATATATGCGGATAATCGGCTCTGTATTGGATTTTCGGATATGCACCCATCCATCTGGGAAGTCAATTTTAACGCCATCAATCGTCGTGACTTGAAACGCGGCATGAGCAGATGCTATCGAATCAAGTAAAGCGTCAACATCGTGTTGTGGAGTCAATGTCACTTTGTCTTTTCGCATCAGCCAATTTGGGTATTGGCTTCGCAATACAGATACCGAACAATCTGCATGACACAGATGAGACAGAAACAAGGCAATGCCCACCAAAGCATCACGACCGTAGTGTAAATCAGGATAAATCACTCCGCCATTGCCTTCCCCGCCGATCACGGCATCGGTTTTTTTCATCATCTCAACAACGTGTGCTTCGCCTACAGCACTAGCGACATAGTTCCCACCATATTGGCTAGTCACTTCAGCAAGGGCTCGGGTAGAAGACAAATTCGAAACCGTGTTTCCGGGATTGGTACGCAAAACATAATCGGCACAAGCCACCAGTGTATATTCTTCTCCAAACAATATCCCCTTTTCATCCATAAATACGAGTCGGTCAACATCTGGATCAACGGCGATACCAAGATCCGCTTGATGTGCAACAACTGCTTCTGACAAATCTATCAAGTGATGAGCAAGAGGTTCAGGGTTGTGGGGAAAGTCACCGTTGGGCTCGCAATGTATTGGGATCACTTCGACGCCCAATACTTCTAGCAATTGCGGAACAGCGATTCCACCACTAGAATTCACGCCATCGACAACAACTTTAAATTTTTTTGTTTGAATGGCTTTAAGATCGACGAGAGGCAAGTTGCGTATTGCGTCAATGTGATGCTGAATCGCATCTGGCTCTTCGCAAATCGATCCCAGGTCGTCAACGACAGCAAAGTCAATAGCAGATAAGTTTTGACTCATCTGGTTGATTTTCTCGCCCTCCTGCGCATTGAGAAACTCTCCTTTTTCATTGAGCAACTTTAAGGCATTCCATTCTTTTGGGTTATGACTGGCAGTAAGTATAATTCCCCCTTGTGCTTTGTGGCGCACAACCTCCAATTCTACTGTTGGTGTGGTGGATAGTCCGACGTCAATCACATCAATTCCTAGCGAAATCAATGTTTGTTGAACCAAGGTTTGCATCATTGGACCAGAGGGTCGTGCATCACGACCGACTACGACTGTAGCCTTTTCGTGATTTTGCAATAACCAACTACCGTAGGCACTGCCAAAGCGCACAACATCAATTGGGGTGAGGTTATCCCCTGCTTTACCCCCTAGGGTTCCGCGTATACCTGAAACTGAGCTGATCAACGTCATCTTTTGCAAAGATAATAAAGAATATGTCCGACATTCCTATTTTTGAGGGATGAATTATCTTGGTCATTTGGTTCTTTCTGGGAATGATAAAAAAATCCTATTGGGAAATTTTTTGGGGGATCATGTCAGCAATAAGACGCTTCACCTTTATGATTCGTCTATTCAAAAAGGAATTGAACTCCATCGGGAAATTGATTTATTTACGGATAGTCATCCCATCAGTCGGGAGTTACGTGCTATGATGTTTGATCAATATCGCCACCGATCACGTGTTATTTTAGACTTGTTTTACGATCATTTTCTGGCTGCTGATTTTCGCGATTTCCAAAGTGTTTCTTTACCCGATTATGTCATTAAAGTATCTGATATTCTCCAAAAACAACTTCACTTGATGCCAGAAAGTGCCAAACATTATTTTATGGCCATGCAAAAATACGGTTGGTTGGAAGGGTATGCTTCGATTGATGGCATACGTTTGATTTTAAACCAGATGTCGAGACGTAAGAATATGGATCCAATGGGACCTTCTGTCGAGATTTTAGAAAAATATTATCCATATTTTAGAGCACAAACTCATGCGTTTTTACATGAAGCAATCGCTCATTTCGTTGTAGATAAAATCAGATTATAAACTGTTTCTTTAATCGACTTAAAAAAAGTATATTGCATGTTTGCTCATGGATGAAAAAATTATTGTTAAGGGTGCTCGAGAACACAATCTAAAGAACATTGATGTTTCCATTCCACGTGATGCACTGACCGTGATCACAGGGTTGTCGGGCAGCGGCAAATCATCTCTTGCATTTGACACCCTCCATGCCGAGGGGCAGCGTCGTTATATTGAAACCTTTAGCGCTTATGCACGTCAATTTATTGGCGGTATGGAACGACCAGACGTTGATAAAGTAGATGGCTTATCTCCCGTAGTTGCGATTGAACAAAAAACAACGAGTAAAAGTCCAAGATCTACAGTCGGAACAATCACAGAATTGTATGATTTTTTCCGTTTACTTTATGCAAGAGCTGCCAATGCCTACAGCAGCGCCACCCAGGAGTTGATGGTGCAATACAGTGATGATGAGATTGTTTCCCTCATTCACAATGATTTTAATACCCAAAAAGTCATTTTACTGGCACCTGTTGTGCGTTCTCGAAAAGGGCATTATCGCGAATTGTTTTCAACAATCCTAAAGCAAGGGTTTACTCGAGTTAGAGTCGATGGAGAGTTTGTTGATTTAAAACCAGGGTATAAGTTGGATCGCTACAAACTCCACGATATTGAAATTGTGATTGATCGCTTGTTGATTGACAGTGATAAAGCAAGCTCACAAAAACAGCTTAAGGAGAGTTTGCAAACTGCGATGTATCATGGAAAAGACACCATTATTCTATGGGGACAAGACAGTGAAGAAAATCGATTTTTCAGTCGAAAATTGATGTGCCCAAGCACTGGAATTGCCTATCCTTCCCCTGAACCAAATAGCTTTTCATTTAATTCCCCCAAAGGGATGTGTACAAGTTGTAGCGGACTTGGTGTAAAGTATGAAGTCAACCTAAACAAGGTGATCCCAGACGATTCTATATCGATTCATGCTGGGGGCATAAAACCTGCTGGAAGTCATAAGAGCAACTGGACATTCAAACAGTTTGAAAGCATTGCAGCTCGTTATAAGTTTTCCCTACAGAACCCCATTTGCACGATCCCGAAAGACGCAATCGAAGTGATCCTTCACGGAGGAATTGAACAGTTTTCTGTGGTCTCAAAAACACTTGGATTGACTCGAGAATATGCAATTGACTATGATGGCATTGTTCCTTTTATCGAGAACCAATTTAAAGAGGCGCATTCTGCATCACTTAAGCGTTGGGCGAAATCGTTTATGGATGAGATCAAGTGCCCTTCCTGTCATGGCTCGCGCTTAAACGAAGCGGCAATGTGCTTTAAACTAGCAGGCAAAAACATTGCTGAGGTTTCATCGATGGACTTAAGTGAGCTTGCACTTTGGGTAGGCAAACTGGAATCAAATCTCTCTGAAAAACAAGTGGCAATTGCTTCAGAAGTCATTAAAGAAATTCAAAAGCGTATTCAGTTCCTTTTGGACGTTGGTCTAGAGTATCTGACACTTCACCGCAGTTCAAAGTCATTGTCAGGAGGGGAAGCGCAACGAATACGATTAGCAACTCAGATTGGCGCACAACTGGTTGGTGTTTTGTATATACTCGATGAGCCGAGTATTGGCCTGCACCAAAGAGACAATGACCGACTGATTGACTCTTTACTGTCGTTACGCGATATTGGTAACACCGTTATCGTGGTAGAGCATGACAAGGAGATGATGGAGCGTGCAGACCACTTGATTGACCTTGGACCAAAAGCAGGTAGAAATGGCGGAGAAGTGATCGCACAAGGCACACCAAAAGAGGTAAAGAAGTTAAAAACCATTACAGCCGCGTTTCTGAACGGAAAGGAACAAATCAGCGTTCCAAGTTCTCGAAGAAAAGGAAGTGGAAAAAGTTTGAAACTGCGCAATTGCAGTGGACATAATCTGAAAAATATCGATGTAGAATTTCCCCTCAGTACCATGATTGGGGTTACGGGCGTTTCTGGAAGTGGAAAATCAACCTTAATTAACGAAACTCTCTACCCCATTCTCAACAAATATTTTTTTAACGGCGTAAAAGAACCTCTTGCATACGATTCAATTGATGGACTAGAACACATCGACAAAGTCATTGATATCAATCAATCTGCTATTGGACGTACGCCGAGGAGTAATCCAGCAACCTATACAGGGGTATTTAGTGAAATAAGAAGTCTATTTACCAAGACTCCAGAAGCGCAAATTCGTGGGTACAAACCCGGAAGATTTAGTTTTAATGTGGTTGGTGGTCGTTGTGAAACCTGTCAGGGTGCGGGCCTAAAAACCATAGTCATGAACTTTTTACCCGACGTTTATGTCCCCTGTGACGATTGTCAAGGAAAGAGATTTACAAGAGAGACGTTAGAAGTCAGATACCGAAATAAAACGATCAATGATGTACTGAATATGACCATCAATGAAGCCTGCTTGTTTTTTGAATCTCATCCTAAAATCTATAGAAAACTCAAAACCATTCAAGATGTTGGACTTGGTTATATCAGCCTGGGTCAACAGTCCACCACCCTATCTGGTGGGGAAGCCCAACGTATTAAACTTGCGACAGAACTCTCCAAAAAAGACACTGGAAAAACATTTTATATTTTAGATGAGCCAACCACAGGTTTGCATTTCGATGATATTCGAGTTCTGCTCGAGGTTCTGCAAAAATTGGTTGACAAGGGTAACACCGTTTTGGTGATTGAACACAATCTAGATGTGATTAAAACTATGGATCATATCATTGATATTGGCCCAGAAGGTGGCGCAAAAGGCGGACAGGTCGTGTGTACAGGAACCCCTGAAGAAATTTTATCATCAACAAACTCTTATACGGCAAAATATTTGAAAGACGAACTTAATATATAGACTATGGATAAAAATTATGCATCAGGTTGGAATGAATTAAAGACAAAAAACTCATGGATGTTATTCAAAATCATGGGAGAATTTGTCGAGGGATTTGAAAAAATGGGACTTCACAACCCCTGTATTTCGATTTTTGGATCAGCTCGAACGCCAAACATACATCCCAATTACAAATTGGCGAGTGAAATCGCACAGCGAATTGTTGATCTTGGATTTGGAATCATTACTGGTGGTGGACCAGGAATTATGGAAGCTGCAAACAAAGGAGCGCAAGAAGCTGGTGGTGCCTCTGTAGGGCTAACCATTGATTTGCCTTTTGAGGAAAATCATAACAACTATATCGACAAGGATCGAATGATTAATTTTGACTATTTCTTTGTTCGCAAGGTGATGTTTGTCAAATATGCACAGGCATTTGTTGTTTTACCTGGTGGGTTTGGCACTCTCGATGAATTGATGGAGGCAATCACGCTTATCCAAACCTCTAAAATCAAAAAAATCCCAATTATTCTCGTGGGAACTTCGTTTTGGACTGGACTCATTGACTGGCTAAAACAAACCCTCTTAGCGCAAAACAACACCATAAGTGAAGGAGATTTAGATCTATTCAGCTGTGTTGATACGGCAGATGAAGTCATCGATTTACTCAAACAGTATTATTCTGATACGGATACAGGACCAAACTTTTAAACTTGAAAAAACGGTTTTGCCAACTCTTAATTTTTCAAATTTCGTTTTGCTTCGCACAGCAATACGATGAAATTGATGCACAAGTCGATCCATTGGGTGGACTAATTGAAGTAAATCAGCTATTTCGCTATACCAACGCAGGCAGCATTGCTTTGGACACTCTTTATCTTTATGATTGGAATCACGCTTATAGTGAGACGTCAACCCCCTTGGCTGCCAAACTTGCACAAGAATTCAATTTCCAATTTGAAAAATCCAAATCGGATGAAAAAGGAAATACTAAAATTCATGCTTTTGACACTGCGCAAGATCGTTTAAACTGGTATCGACTTGAGAGACAAAAAGACATTGTGGCAATTCATTTAACAACGCCCATTCAACCACAAGATTCAATTGCATTTTCCGCTTCTTACACCATTACACTACCTAAGGATGACTTCACTGGGTATGGAATCAATAAAACTGGTGAAATCAGCTTTAGAAATGGGTTTCTGCAATTCGCAAATCAGAGTATAGACGGGCAATGGATTCTCGACTCAAATTATGGGTTTAACGATCGATCTGCATCACGCTCTTCTGCAAAGTTCACCATTTGCTTTCCAGAAGATTATACCATAACCCCATCAATAAAAGGGATTTTGCGAAATGGTTGTTGGCAAACGGAAGATCAAATGCAGAGTGACCTCGAATTTTATTTGAAGAAAACAAATGATTTTAAATCCCTTGGTTCGTCTAATTTTGAGATAATTACAGACTTGGCAGATGATTTAGAGACAGCCAAAGCAGGAGTCGAAATCACAAAACGAATGCAGAAATTTGCAGAGGGGTTTTTCGGAAACCTGAACAATCAATACGTTTTAATCGATGCAGAGTTTTACAACCAAAATCCAATTATTGGCTTTGATTTGCTGCTAAATACGCTACGCCCGATCCCAATACAAGAGCAATTTGAACTCAAGGCCACTCAAGTCCTCATGCGAAAATTGGTTCAGTCCAAATTTCCTGAGAATTACCGTCAAAATAAGTGGCTTACTGATGGTTTATCCCATTACCTATTTATGCGGTATGTTGAAACCTATTTTCCTGAACTGCGATTGATCGGGAATTTGGCTGAATTCCCACCGCTTTCGTCCTATCAATTTGCACAAGCTCCCTTTCCCTTAAAAACCAATTTACAAGCTGCTTTCGTGTATCGTAGAAACCTTGTACAACCCCTACATACACCAAGTCAGGACTTGACAAAATACAATCGTAAAATCGCTTTGCGCTCTCGTTCGGCCATGGGAATCAAAATCCTTGAAGAAACACTGGGCAAACAACAAATCGATGCGTTTATTTTTAATCTCTTCACGAGCAAAAATCACGTCAACCCACTAACGATTCAAGATCATTTCGAATTGTTTTTTGAAGACCGTGCCAAATGGTTTTATGAGAACTATTGTACCGAAAATGGGCTAACGGATTATACAATTCGTCAAATTGGAAAATCGGACAATCAGGTTCAATTCGAAGTGACAAGCCATACCAGAACGCAAAACCCTGTAAAGCTTAATAGCTATTTAAAAGATCAACTCGTTTCATCTGTTTGGCTTGAAGGTGGGGCTGAGAAACAACACTTATTATTCGATAAAAGAGAAGTTGATAAAATCGTTTTAAATCCTGACCAGCGGGTTTTAGAAATAAACACGAATAATAACAATATTCGTCTAAATAGCAGTTTTGCAAAACGTGACAGAAAAATTCGCTTGTTTGAAGATATCCCATCCTCTCATTACGCAACGACATATGTTGCCCCCAATTTGACATACAACGCCTATGATGGTGTTTTAATGGGAATGGTGATTCACAATGGACTCATTCTCAGACAACCCACTACCATATTTTTTTCTCCGCAATATGGGAGTAAAGAAATGAGCTTAAGTGGTTCGTTTTCCATCCGACACCGATCCTATTTTCAGAAAAAAAAGCTAGCCAGTATTTCTTACAGAGCTGGCGTAGAGTCTTTCCACTTTAATCAAAATCAAAGGTACTATCGTTTCAATCCACAAATCGATGCGACCTTTCGACCCGAAGGTTTAGCAAGTAATAAACGCTCCATTGTTGGGCTTCAATTGGTCTCTTTGTTTCAAGAGGATCAAAATAAGAAGCTTAAAGACGGTACGTTTAACAGCTCACTAACTTACACTTATGCCAATAGTAGTAGCTCAACATCGAGGGGATTCGGTGCAGCTTTACAAATGGGGGATTCATTTACAAAATTTTCTGCCTCTTATCGGAATCGAAAATACTATCGCGAAGGGAAACAATACACTTTTCGATTTTTTATTGGATTACTCTCTGATCAAAACAACAGTGGAAATTTTGATTTTGGGATCTCAAGAGTCAATGATTATTCCTTTACGTATAACCTCTTGGGTCGTTCCGAAACAAGTGGTTTTTTTAGTCAGCAATATATACTTGCAGAAGGAGGGTTTAAATCATTTATTCCAACTCAAATGGCCAATCAATGGGTGATGTCTACCAATTTAAGTACAACTCTCTGGCGTGGACTTGAAGTTTACAGCGATATAGGTTTGGTTAAAAACCGAGGACAAAAAAATCGATTTATTTACGATGCTGGCCTTAGCTTAAACCTGATACAGGATTACCTGGGATTATATTTCCCATTGTATTCAAACCTCGGATGGGAAGTTGATGACAAAGCATATTCATCCAAAATTCGCTTTACCCTCTCTGTACAAACCAGTCAACTTCTTTCTTTATTTACCAGAAGTTGGTTTTGATGATAGCATGTCATTCCGTTTCCCGCACAAATTTGTAAATTTGTCCGCCATTACCAAATGATAAACGAACTCACTTCAGAAATTTCATTTACATCTTTTAAGGAAGAGGTCCTAAAAGATTACGAGATTGTTTGCCTGAGTAGGGCGATGAGTTTATTGGGTCGAAAAGAAGTATTAACAGGAAAGGCAAAATTTGGCATATTTGGAGATGGGAAAGAACTTCCACAGATCGCCATGGCCAAGGCCTTTCAAAAAGGGGACTTTCGTTCTGGCTACTATCGGGATCAAACCTTTATGATGGCGATCGATAGTCTGACCCCTCAACAATTGTTTGCTGGTTTGTATGCACATACCGACCCCGATCATGAACCCATGTCTTCCGGCCGACAGATGGGAGGGCATTACAACACCGACTTGATTGACAAAAACGGAACATGGTTGCGTCAAACCGATCGATACAACTCGAGTTCTGATGTATCCTGTACAGCTGCGCAAATGCCACGCCTTGTAGGTCTTGCAATGGCTTCCAAACTCTACAGAACTGAGGAGGTCTTTCACGATACCAAATTTTCTGTAAATGGCAAGGAAGTAGCATGGGGTACCATTGGCAATGCAAGTACAAGTGAGGGACTCTTTTTTGAGTCATTAAATGCTGCTGGTGTTCATCAAATTCCGATGGTGATTAGCGTATGGGATGATGAATATGGTATTTCCGTAGATAACAGCTATCAAACGATCAAAGGGAGTATTTCTGAAGCATTAGCTGGATTTCAGCGAAGTAAAACTAAAGCAGGTTTTGAGATTTTTACAGTTAAGGGTTGGGATTATCCAAACTTGATTCACACCTTTCAAAAGGCAGGAGAACTTTCCCGAACCCATCATGTGCCTGTGCTTATTCACGTAACCGAACTGACCCAGCCGCAAGGACATTCGACATCTGGTTCACATGAGAGATACAAATCTGAGGAACGACTCGAGTGGGAAAAAGAAAACGATTGTAATCGAAAATTTAGAACTTGGATTTTAGACAGTAAAATTGCCACGGAAGCCGAGCTTAATGAGATTGAAAAATCAACCCAACAACAAGCAAAACAAGCAAAAAATGACGCTTGGGAAGCCAGTTTAAAGCCCATCCGTGAAGAAGCACAACAACTCGTTGATTGTCTGGCTGCATGTGGAAATCAAGAATTAATAAAAGAAGTGAATCGACTGATTAAAGACAAATCGATTAACCGTAAAAAAATTGCATCTCTTGCTCGAAAATCTCTTCGGACCATGCGACAGTACCCAAGCTCACAAACCGAAGAGTTGCAATCATGGACAAGGAATTATTTTGAACAAATCCAGCCAAAATTCAGCAGCAATCTCTACAACGAAACCCAAACCTCTTCTTTGCAAGTTGATCCGATTCGTGCGACCTATGATGAAGGTGCCATGCAAGTTGACGGTCGAATCATTCTTCGGGATAACTTTAAAGCTTTATTTGAGAGAAACAGTAAACTCCTTGTTTTTGGAGAAGACACTGGTAAAATCGGAGATGTCAATCAAGGGCTAGAAGGATTGCAATCCATTTTTGGGGTTGAGCGTGTAGCAGATCGCGGAATTCGTGAAGCAACTATTATTGGTGAGGGAATTGGAATGGCTCTTCGTGGGCTTCGTCCAATTGCAGAAATTCAGTATTTGGATTATGTACTGTATGCCCTACAAGTTATGAGCGATGACTTGGCGACTTTACACTACCGAACAAATGGAAAACAAGTCTGTCCCCTTATCGTTCGCACAAGAGGACACCGACTGGAAGGGATATGGCATTCTGGTTCTCCAATGGGTGGCCTGGTACACAACCTTCGTGGAATGTATATTCTTGTCCCTCGCAATATGACTCAAGCTGCGGGAATGTACAATACCCTTTTGAAGGGAAATGATCCAGCACTTGTCATTGAATCTTTAAACGGCTATCGATTAAAAGAAAAACTTCCCAACAACTTGGGGGAGTTTTGTGTGCCACTCGGAACCACCGAAACCATGAGAAAAGGAAAGGACATCACCCTTGTTTCCTATGGGTCAACCTTGCGAATCGTTCTCGAAGCCGCGGAAGAGTTGCATAAAATGGGGGTCGATATTGAAGTTATCGATATTCAATCTCTGATACCGTTTGATTTGAGCAAGGACATTCGAAAAAGTATAGAGAAAACAAATCGCTTGTTGATTATTGACGAGGATGTGCCAGGAGGTGGAGCTACTTATATCTTAAATGAGCTACTTGAAAAGCAACATATATTTCCGTTATTAGACAGCAAACCCGAGACCTTATCTGCCAAAGCACATCGCCCTGCATATGGATCAGACGGAGACTACTTCTCAAAACCAAGTCTTGATGATATCCTTGAAGCTGCCTATAAAATGATGCATGAATACGACCCCAAAGAGTTTCCCAAACTGAACTAACCGCCGATATCGTTAATCAACTGTCGCAAAATAGCTTTCTCAGAAATTGAGCCAACGCCAAGGCCTTTGCAGTTCATATCTGCAGTTCGTATTTTATCAAGAATAAAGGAAATGGATTTCATGGGATAGCGTTTTGCCGCAACTTGAAATTCTTTAACGGCAAAAGGACGAATCCCAAGCACTCCAGAAACATGATTGGGGTTGTGATTTTCCAAGCCATGATATTGCAGCAGTTGCATAAAAAAAAGATGCAGGGTAGAAAGGGTTACAATAATCGGATGTTGACGAGGGTGTAGCGAGAAGTAATGACAGATCCGTTGTGCGTGAGCAACATTTCCAGTTCCCAAAGCTTTCCGCAACTCAAAATTATTAAAATCCTTGCTAAACCCAATGTGCTCTTCAATGTGATTTTCGGTGATTTCCTGATCTCGATCTACCAGAAGTAGAAGTTTTTCAAGGGATTGTTCGATTGCACTCAAATGAGTTCCCAAGCACTCAACTAAAAGGTGAGATGCCTTTAGATTTATGGTTTGCTTTTTGTTTTTTACCCACCTTTGAATCCAATCTGGAACCTGATTTTCATAAAGTTGCTTACTCTCAAACAAAACGGCGTGTTGCTGTAAAGCTTTGTAGAGCTTTTTTCGCTTATCAATAGATTTGTACTTGTAGCAAACAACTAAAACTGTTGATGGTTGGGGATTGTTTACATAACTCTCCAGCTGATCAATGACTCGAGAAAGCTCTTGTGCCTCACGAATAATCACAAGCTGATATTCTGCCATCATCGGAAATCGTTTGGCTGCATCTAGGATTTGATCGACTGCTGTGTCTTTTCCATATAGAATGACTTGATTAAAAGCACGTTCTTCTTCTGAAACAACACTGTGATACAGCTCTTTCTCGATTCGATCAATGAAGTATGACTCTGCTCCCATTAAAAAATATATGGGTGAAAAACGTCTTTCTTGAATGTCTTTTAAAATGTCTTGTAGAGAGTTCAATGTTTTTTTTCAATTTTGCAATATGCAAAAACTGGCATTTCAGGCATATTCATTGATGACCAAAAGTAGTGAAAACAAGCGGTACATCTTTGATCCAATTCGCAAAAAATTTGTGGTATTAACGCCAGAGGAATGGGTACGGCAACATGTAGTTCGCTATTTGCTAGACGATAAGAAAGCACCAAAGTCATGGGTAAACGTTGAGAAGCAGTTTACACTTGCTGGTTTACAAAAACGATTTGACGTGATTGTATTTTCGGCAGATGGAAGTGTCCAGGTTTTAGTAGAATGTAAGGCACCGAGTGTCTCCATTACGCAAGACACTTTTGATCAAATCGCTCGATACAACATGAGTTTTAATGCGCAATATATGATGGTCACCAACGGCTTGAATCACTATTATTGTAGTTTTGACTATGAGAATCAACAGTATCTCTTTTGTGAAGATTTACCCATGTTAAATAAACTGATATGAACGTTGCAATCCTCATTCTGAATTATAATGGAAAAGATCTCTTATCGTCTTATTTAGACAGTGTTGTTACTCATAAAGAAGATGCAGAAGTTTGGGTAGTCGATAATGGATCAACAGATGATTCTCTTGATGTTGTTAAAAATAACTTTCCCAAAGTTAAGATTTTGGCTCTCGACAAAAACTATGGATATGCGAAGGGGTACAACTTGGCCGTTTCCAAAATCGATGCGGACTTGTACTGCTTTCTCAACAACGATGTTCGTGTGAGCTCGGATTGGGTCGCCCCCATGCGACAACTTTTTGAAACTCAACAGCATCTTGGTTTTGCACAACCAAAAATTGTTTCTGATCAAGACGAATCTATTTTCGAATACGCTGGTGCAGCTGGTGGTCACTTAGACATGTTCGGCTTTCCGTATTGTCGTGGTCGTTATCTACACCATTGTGAAAAAGACCAAGGCCAATATGATATTCCTGAAAAAGTGGCCTGGGCAAGTGGAGCAGCTTTTTGGGTTCGAAAAACTGCTTTTACCCAGTTGGACGGTTTTGATGAACGGTTTTTTATGCATTTTGAAGAAATTGATTTGTGTGTGCGGGGAAAGGCAGCAGACTGGATTACAATGTGTAATGGCTATGTAAAGGTTGCACACTTGGGTGGAGGTACATTGGCAACCAATCAACCGAAAAAGTTATACTACAATATCCGCAACTCTCTTTGGACTTATACAAAGACCATACCTGCTTTCCCCTTACTTCTTATAATCATCTTTCGATTGGGCTTTGATTTCCTTTTGGGACTCTTCTATTTCCTTATTTTTAAATATGGTCATGTTTGGGCCATTGTGAAAGCCCATAATCACTTTTTTTGGGTTTTTCCATCGACCCTTTCTGGTCGAAGAAAAACAGTCATGCCTTTTCGGTTAACGAGTGTTTTTGTTAAGTTTTTAATTGCCAAAGTCAATCCGAAATAATTTTCTCTGTAAAAAAGCGTTACAATAAAGAAAGATTAATCTTATTTTTAATAACTTTGAACAAAATTAAAATCATAGTAATGAAAAAAATAATCGTTTTACTTGTAGCATTCCCAATATTGTTCACTTCGTGTGTACCCCAAAAGAAATATGCTGCTCTTGAAACTCAACAAAAAGAAACCCAAGAATTATTGAATTCTGCAACTGTTAAACTCAATGCTTGTTTGGACGAAAAAGCAGCAACAGATGCTTCTATTGCTGAGCTTCGTAAGCAGAATCAGTTTCTTATTGAGAACAACCAAGATCTCATCAACAATATGGGTAACCTGACAACCTTGACCAAGAAAGGTGCTGACAACCTTGAGCGTTCGCTAGAGTCGCTGAAAGAAAAGGATTTAACCATTCGCAGAATGCAAGATGCGGTAACCCGTAGAGACTCTGTAACTCTTGCACTCGTAACTGCATTGAAAAATTCGCTTGTCGATATCAATGACAGTGATATTGAAATCAATGTTGAAAAAGGCGTTGTATTCATTTCAATCTCTGATAAAATGGTCTTTAACTCGGGGAGCAACAAAATCACTGCTCGTGCGAAAGAAGTCCTTGGGAAAGTTGCTAAAATTATTAACGATAAGCCAGAATTTGAGTTTATGGTTGAAGGACACACAGACGATCGTCCAATCAGCAATGAGCTATTTGAGGACAACTGGGACTTGAGCGTGAATCGCGCTACTTCAATCGTTCGCGTTCTTCAAAAAGAATTTGGCGTTGCTCCTGAGCGCATGATCGCTGCAGGGCGTAGTTCATACATTCCTGTAGATGAAAACGAAACTGCTTCTGGACGTGCAAACAACAGACGTATTCGTATTGTATTACTTCCAAAATTGGATCAGTTCTACAGTCTTCTTGATGAAGCAATGGCTGCAACTACAGAGTAGTAGCTACCACAAAAAGAATCTTTATAAAACGCAACCTTTGGGTTGCGTTTTTTTTGTTCTATAAAAACTCCCCTAGCCCCTGACGAATGATTTTGGGAGGTGATACACACAAATCCACCACTGTTGATGGCTGGTTTCCACCAAAACCACTATCGATGAACAAATCGACAACAGAACCCCATTCTTGTTCAATCTCATCTGGATCCGTGGTATAATCTCGCAATTCATCTTCGTGATGGAGTGATGCAGATGCCAAGGGCTGCCCCAAAGCTTCGATTAAAGCACAAATCCCTTCGTGTTTGGGCACACGAATCCCGATAGAATCTCGTTTTCCCAAGGCCTTTGGGAGTTTCTGCATAACAGGTAAAACAAAGGTATAAGGGCCTGGGAAATACGTTTTAAGCAATCGAAAGCTCGTATTGTCCATTTGACCAGTGTAGTCAGTTGCTTGGGATATGGATGCACAAACTAAACTCACAGGTGGTTTTGTCGTTTTTGCATGCTTAATTTTCGCCAACTTCTCAAGGGCTTTAACATTGTGACTTGCACAGCCCAGGGCATATACCGTGTCGGTAGGGTAGATAATAAGACCTCCCGAATTGAGAATATCAACCGCCTTTTGAATCACTCTTTCATTATGTCCAAAAAAAGACAATCGCATCCCTAAAGTATATCAAGTTTTGCAAATCGCAAAAGTAAGTTTTTTCGACCGTTAGCATCAAAATCAATCAGCGCTTTTGCATCTCCCCCATTTCCCTCCAAGGAGACAATTGTACCTGCACCAAAACGATTGTGACTCACCCTTGCTCCTACTTCCAAGCCCCCAAGTTCGACAGGAGAGGAATGAGATGAAGTGGAAACTGGCTTTAGGTTTTTGGGTACACGTTTAGGTGATGATTTTGTAGGTGGCTTTTTAAAGCGAACTTTTGGCTGATTATCCCCAAAAATGGAAGGATCAACCAAGGGTTTGAATTCATAGTTTGACTCCACAACGCGATTATCCACATAGGATGGGTCAATCTCAGTCAAAAATCGACTCGGTTCAGCATCATTGAGCTTCCCCCAGCGATATCGACATTGAGTGTAAGTTAGGGTTGCTTGTTTTTCAGCACGCGTAAGTGCCACATAAAACAGTCGACGCTCCTCTTCCAATTCGGCACGAGAATTCATATTCATCGCCGAAGGGAACAAATCGTCTTCCATGCCGACAATAAAGACATGCGAAAACTCCAATCCTTTCGCCAAATGAACAGTCATTAAAGATACCGCATTTTCATCGGTAGTCTCAGTGTCAAAATCTGTTGCCAATGCAACATCTTCAAGGAATTCAACCAATGACCCCTTGGCATCTACAATTTCGCGCTGACCTTCTACAAAATCACGAATCCCGTTTAGTAATTCCTCAATATTTTCGACTCGATTGACAGCTTCAGGCGTTCCTTCTTTTTTTAGTTCTTGTACCAAACCTGTTTTTTTGGCAACCATATCAGCCATTACAAAGGCATCTTGGTTGTCATTTGCCACCTGAAAACTTTTGATCAAGGTCGCAAAGTTGACTAGCTTTGTTTTTGCACCAGCATTGATTTGCAGTGGCAAATGGTTGGCTTGATCAACGACTTCAAACAGAGAAAGATTGTGCTCTTGCGCTGCAACCACCAATTTGTTCATTGTGGTCTCCCCTATTCCTCGAGCAGGGTAATTGATTACTCGTCGTAAACTTTCTTCATCCTTTGGATTCACAATTAATCGAAGGTATGCAAGCATATCTTTGATTTCTTTACGCTGATAGAACGAAAGGCCACCATACACCCGATAAGGAATATTACGTTTTCGAAGTGCATCTTCCATCGCTCTAGATTGGGCATTGGTACGGTATAAAATGGCAAAAGAAGTATAAGGCAGTTGCAAATTCATTGCTTGCTCAAAAATGGATTGTGCCACATATCTACCCTCATCTCCATCTGATGGACTGCGATGAATCACAATCTTTTCACCTTTTTCGTTGGCAGTCCATACGGTTTTATCGAGCTTGTTTTGGTTGTGATTGATCACGCTGTTAGCCGCTTCGACGATATACTCTGTTGAGCGATAGTTTTGCTCAAGTCGATAGGTTTTTGCATCGGGGTAATCCTTGTGAAAATTCAATATGTTTTCAATGTTGGCTCCACGAAACGCATAGATACTCTGCGCATCATCACCCACCACACATAAGTTTTGAAATTTATCTGCCAAAGCACGTACGATCAAATATTGGGAGTGGTTGGTGTCTTGGTACTCATCGACCAAAATATACCGAAATCGATCCTGATATTTTGCCAATACATCAGGAAAGCGATTGAGAAGTTCATTGGTTTTGAGCAATAAATCATCAAAATCCATCGCACCTGCTTTAAAGCAACGTTCGACGTAGTTTTTATAGATATTTCCCATGGCCGAGCGTCTAGCCTCTCTGTCTGATTCAACCAATTCGGGATTGTTGTGATAGGCATGAACTGTAATCAAACTATTTTTAAAGGACGAAATCCGATTTCGGATTTGCTTTGGCTTGTAGATGTCTGTATCCAGATTCATCTCCTTGATAATCGACTTGACAAGGCGTTCCGAGTCCTGGGTGTCGTAAATCGTAAAGCTAGAAGGATAGCCCAATCGATCTGCTTCTGCGCGTAAGATTCGAGCAAAAACAGAGTGAAATGTTCCCATCCACAGATTTTTGGATTCACTCTCGCCAACAATTTCAGCAATTCGTGTTTTCATTTCTCGAGCTGCTTTGTTGGTAAAGGTCAGTGCTAGTATCGAAAACGCATCTATCCCTTGTTGCATTAAATACGCAATCCGATAGGTCAGCACTCTTGTTTTTCCAGATCCAGCACCTGCAATGACCATAAGCGGTCCGTCCACATGGGTTGTGGGCTCTTGTTGCGCTTCGTTGAGTTGTGATAGGTAATCTTCCACAGCTACTAAAGTACGTGTAAAAAAGAAAAAATCCAGTCGCTAACCCATAACAAAAGGAGACTTTATCAACAATTCTCTTGAAAAAATTTATCTTCGTTATATGGCAGCAGCGTTGTTAGAAAAACCTATTGAGTACCTAAAAGGAGTCGGCCCAAATCGCGGCACTTTACTTCGCAACGAATTGGGCATTGACAGCTGTAAAGACTTACTGTATCACTTCCCAAACCGATATGTAGATCGCACTCGATTTTACAACATCGCCGAGCTTCCAAAAGTGCAAGCTGACGTGCAGATTATTGGAAAAATTACCGATATCCGCCTGATCAATCAAGCCAAAGGGAAGCGTCTCGTTGCTAGCTTTCAAGATTCAACTGGCGAAATTGAACTCGTTTGGTTTCGCGGATATCAGTGGATTCAAAAGCAGCTTCAAACAAATGTTCGCTACATTGCCTTTGGCCGACTGTTGTGGTATGGCTCCCGCTGCTCTATTGCTCACCCCGAACTTGAGGAAGAAACACCAGATGCGACAAAAAAGTCTGCCGTGTTTCAGCCTGTATATCCATCTACCGAAAAACTCATTAATCGAAGTATTACCAACCGAACGATGCGTCAAATTATGCAACACCTTTTTGACGAGTTGCGTTTAGGAGTACGGGAAACTCTGTCTGACAATATTCGAAATGATCATGGGTTAATCGGAGCAACAGAAGCACTAGCTGCCATTCATTTTCCAAAAGATTTAGGTCAGCTCGAAAAAGCCCAAAAACGTCTGCGATTTGAGGAATTATTTTTTATCCAACTTCAACTCTTGCAGAAAAAATTGGAACATCGAAAACAGTTTAAGGGGCATTTATTTGAGAAGGTTGGTGATTTTTTTAATAGCTTTTATAACAATCATTTGCCTTTTTCGTTGACAGATGCCCAAAAAAGAGTGATCAAAGAGATTCGTTCTGATTTTGGTAGTGGTGCGCAAATGAATCGACTCTTACAGGGAGATGTCGGATCTGGAAAAACGATCGTTGCGTTTTTAAGTGCGTTGATTGCCTTAGACAATCAAATGCAAGCGACCATAGTCGCTCCTACTGAGATCTTGGCACAGCAACACTACCAGACTCTATCTCAACTTGCTGAACCCTTGGGCTTGACCATCAAGCTCCTAACTGGCGCTACCAAAAATGCAGAAAGAAAGGAAATTCACAGCCAACTTCAATCTGGTGAATTACAACTTCTTGTCGGCACGCATGCAATACTCGAGCCCAATGTTCATTTCCAAAATTTAGGATTCGTAATCATTGATGAGCAACACCGATTTGGTGTCGCACAAAGAGCCAAGCTATGGAAGAAAAATCAAATTCCACCCCATATATTGGTAATGACGGCCACACCCATCCCCCGCACCTTGGCTATGACATTATATGGCGATTTGGAAAACTCAATTATCGACGAATTACCGCCTGGCAGAAAACCGATTACAACTGCTCATCGTACCGACCGAAACCGATTAGCAGTCAATCAGTTTATGAAAAGTGAGATTGCAAAAGGACGACAAGTCTATATTGTTTATCCATTGATTGAGGAATCTTCATCTATGGATTATAAGGATTTAATGGATGGGTATGAGAGCATATCACGTGATTTTCCACAAGCGGATTATCAAGTCAGTATTGTTCATGGGCGAATGAAATCCGAGGACAAAGCATTTGAGATGGAACGTTTTTCAAGCGGAAAAACACAAATCATGGTGGCGACCACAGTCATTGAAGTGGGTGTAAATATTCCCAACGCAAGTGTGATGGTCATTGAAAGTGCCGAGCGATTTGGGCTGTCTCAGCTCCATCAGCTACGGGGTCGAATTGGACGTGGGGCAGACAAAAGCTACTGCATTTTGATGACAGGAAATAAATTGTCCAACGAGGCCAAAACACGAATACAGGCCATGGTTCGAACGCAAGATGGTTTTGAGCTTGCAGAAGTAGATTTAAAACTCAGAGGCCCTGGAGATCTTATGGGAACCCAACAAAGTGGAATCCTACAGATGCGTATCGCCAATCTAAGTCGTGATGCAATAGTCCTTCATCAAGTTCGGAATGTAGCCATTGATTTGTTGTCGGACGATCCAACTTTGGCAAAAGCGAAAAATAAACCAATTGCCGATACCTTACGAATGCTACAATCTGGTAAGGGAATTTGGAAGTACATCTCATAAAAAGCGTCAATAGAAAAAATCTTCGTTGTATCTTTACCACATGATCATTAATCAATGAAAATATCATTAAAATGGCTACGGCAATTTGTCCATACAGATTGGAGTGCAGCGCAAATAAGTGACCTTCTTACAGATTTGGGTTTGGAGGTTGAAGGGATTCACACTTACGAATCGATTCCAGGAATGTTAGACGGTATGGTGGTTGGTAAGGTACTCACTTGCGAAAAACATCCCAATGCAGACAAACTCAAAGTCACGAGTGTTGATGTAGGCCAAGATGAGCCATTGACAATCGTATGTGGAGCACCAAATGTTGACAAAGGGCAAAAAGTTGTTGTCGCTACAGTGGGGAGTACCATTTACCCCATTGCTGGGGAGCCATTTAAAATCAAAAAAGCAAAAATCCGTGATCAAGTGAGCATGGGTATGATTTGTGCTGAAGACGAGATTGGCGTTGGTCAAAGTCATGATGGCATCATCGTTTTAGACGACAAATGGAAACCAGGAACTGCTTGTCAAGAGGTGTTTTTACCTGAGTGTGATCAAGTTTTTGAAATTGGCTTAACCCCCAACCGTGCAGATGCCATGAGTCATATGGGCGTTGCTCGGGATTTAAAAGCAGGTTGGCTGCAACAAGGTGAACAGGTCAAACTAATCACGCCCAGTGTGAACGATTTTCACATCCATCAATCTCTAAAACCCATTCGGGTTGATGTGCTCGATGCCAAAGCAGTACCTCGCTACTGTGGTGTCCGAATTTCGGGGGTCAGTGTAGGTTCTTCGCCAGCCCATATCCAAAACAAACTCAAGGCAATTGGGCTCAGTCCGATCAACAATATCGTTGATGCGACAAATTACGTCCTACACGAAATCGGACAACCTTTGCATGCCTTTGATGCTGAAGAAATTACTTCCAATACCGTTAAAGTAAAAACACTCCCAAAAGGAACCACATTTACAACTCTTGATGGTATTGAACGAAAACTGCACGAAGAAGATCTAATGATTTGTGATGACGATAAGCCCATATGTATCGCAGGTGTTTTTGGTGGAATTGACTCAGGGATTACAGAAAAAACAAAAGAAGTGTTTTTAGAAAGCGCCTATTTTGACCCTGTTCGGATTCGAAAAACGGCCAAACGTCACGGACTGAGCACAGATGCCTCTTTTCGTTTTGAACGTGGAATTGATATCCAACTCTGTGATTATGCGCTCAAACGTGCTGCATTGCTCATTATGGAAGTCGCAGGTGGTAAAATTACAAGTGAAATCTCTGATGATTATCCCGGCAAGGTAGAACAACACCAGCTGACCATTCAATTTGATTACATCAACAAGTTGATTGGACAAGAGATTCCTAGAGAAGAGATTAAGTCGATTTTAACTTCCTTAGATATTAAAATCAACAATGTTTCTGAAACCACACTCGGACTTTCAATCCCAAGTTATCGGGTAGATGTTACTCGACAAGCAGATGTTGTTGAAGAAATCTTGCGGGTTTATGGATACAACCGCATTGATTTTTCAGATCGCTTGATCACCTCGATGCCAACTGGTGAAAAACCAGCCGACCTTGCGGAAAGGGTACTCAGTCAACAACTAGCGAATCTTGGTTTTTTTGAAATCTACAATAACTCCCTGACCAAATTGCAAGATAATGAAAATGACAAAGCGGTTTCGATTGTCAATCCATTGAGTCAAGAACTCTCAACGATGCGCACATCTTTATTTGGGGGGTTGGTTGATGCCATACAGTACAACCTCAATCGGAAAAATAACAACTGTCGGTTTTTTGAAATTGGAAACGTATATCAAAAAGATGGCTCGGATTATATCGAAAGAAAACATCTGGTTATCGGCCTAACTGGAATGCAACAGGCAAATCAATGGCGCAGCAGTGGACAATCCAATGATTTCTTTTACTTAAAAGGGATCATCGAAGCCATTTGTAAACGAGCAGGAATCGTTTATACAGAAAATACACTGGAAAATCAAATGCATCTCAGTGAGGGAATAAATCTTCAAAGTGGACAAAATACATTCGGATCGATAGGAAAACTCGACACCTCAGCGTTTGAAGGTCTAAACATCGAGAATGAAGTTTTTGTTGCGGAAATCGATCTCGAGGCATATAAAGCACTCACAACAAATACAGCAAAGCATATTCAAGCGATTTCTAAATTTCCTTCTGTCAACCGTGACCTTGCCCTTCTTGTCAATCACGATGTCTCTTTTGAATCACTGCGAAAAGCTGCGCAAGAAACCGAAAAAAAGTTAGTGACTTCAATTCAACTTTTTGATGTATATGAAGGTAAAGGGGTTCCAGAAGGGAAAAAATCTTATGGTTTAAGTTTCACTTTAAATGATCAACATAAAACACTAACAGACAAACAAGTAGATAAAGTGATTAAAAAGATTTTTGACAGGATTCAAAAGGATTTTGGCGCAGAATTGCGTTAGCATTTGGTTTTCTTCTTTTGGGTTATTTTTTGATTTTTGTGTACCTTTGGTATTGCTAAAAAAGAAAAAACATGTTATCTGCTATCGATCTTCACAAAGTCCTCCTTCAATCTCAAGACACGACCCCTTCATTTTCGGAACCTGAAAAATCATTGCCTCGTAAGTACAATCAATTCGACTTTGAAAAATTGGAAACCAAGCGAATTTTTCATCGAGATACGATTAAAAAAACGTGTATCGACTACCGTTTACGCTTTTTGGACCTTGATTATTTTAAGGGTGATGTCCCTGTTGAAGCCATTGAAAGCATACAATCACTAGAGCAAGTACACAACACGGAGTTACAAAACATGAAAATTGTTGCGCCCTCTAAACTTTTCAAACTCAAAAACGCGGATGACCCTTTATTGTTCGTTCCGATTGGAAACCAGTATTATTATTTGATTCACAAATGGGGGAATGACCTCCATCCCCTTCGACAATTGTTGATGTGGCCATTTAAAAACATTGTTACCAGCATCCTTTCGATTCTATTCCTGAGTTTAGTTCTAACCTCATTCATGCCGCTTACCCTCTTTCGTGCGGAGCCAAACTGGTCTGATTTTCTATTGATTTTTATGTTTATGTCTAAGTCTATCGCAGCTATCGTCATTTATTATGCCTTTGCTGCTGGCAAAAACTTTAGTCGAGCGATTTGGGACAGCACCTATTACAATTAGCAAATGGCAAAGGATTACATCGTTTTGTTTCGAGGCAGCAGTATTGAAGCTGGACGGATCCTTTTTGATTTAGAAGAAATTGGCATCAAAGGAATTCTACGAGATCAGCAGACATCGGCAGTACGATCTGGATTTGCGATTCCTGCCTTAGCAGACGAAGTACAGGTTTTGGTTCATCGAGACGAGCACGACAAAGCGAAAACCATTCTTTAGTCATACATTTTTTCGCGCATGGCCTTAATCTTTTCATCCGACATATACTCGTCAAAAGTCATGTTACGATCAATCACTCCTTTCGGGGTGAGTTCAACGATGCGGTTTCCAACAGATTGTGCAAAAGCGTGGTCGTGAGTTGTGAGCAATACCGTTCCTTTAAACTTAACCAAGGAGTTGTTGATTGCCGTAATGGATTCCAAGTCGAGGTGATTTGTGGGCTCATCGAGTAAAACGACATTGGCACGCTGCATCATCATGCGAGATAGCATACAACGCACTTTCTCTCCACCTGAAAGTACATTTGACATTTTTAAAGCCTCTTCCCCACTGAACAACATTTTTCCTAAAAATCCTCTTAAAAAGACCTCTTCACGTTCTTCCTCTGTTTGTGCGTATTGTCGCAACCAATCGACGAGTGAAAGTGGGTTTTCAAAGAACGAACTGTTGTCTAGCGGCAGATACGACTGTGAGGTGGTAATTCCCCAATCGACAGACCCACTTGCAGCTGGCTGATTTCCACTGATGGCTTCGTAAAATGCAGTCGTCGCTCTTGCATCTTTCGAAAATACAATGACTTTATCCCCTTTTGCCAAATTGAGATCAATTTGATCAAACAAAGGGGTGTTGTTTTGATTGACGCATAAGTTGTTAATATTCAAAATCTGATCACCCGCCTCGCGGTCTTGTTCGAATATAATTGCTGGATATCGTCGGGAGGATGGTTTGATTTCTTCAATATTCAGCTTATCAATCATCTTTTTTCTGGAAGTCGCTTGTTTGGACTTCGCAACATTTGCGCTAAAACGTGCGATAAAAACTTCGAGTTCTTTCTTTTTCTCTTCTGCCTTTTTGTTTTGCTGTGCCCGTTGTCGAGCAGCCAATTGGCTAGATTCGTACCAAAAGGTATAGTTTCCGCTATACTGGTTGATTTTCCCAAAATCAATGTCTGAAATATGCGTACAAACGGAGTCCAAAAAGTGACGATCGTGAGAGACAACAATCACGGTATGGTCATAATTGGCTAAAAATTCTTCCAACCACTGAATGGTTTCATAGTCCAAATCATTGGTTGGCTCGTCCATAATCAAAACGTCTGGGTTTCCGAAAAGGGCTTGCGCAAGAAGGACACGTACCCTTTGCTTTCCGTCGAGGTCACCCATCAAGGTATAGTGAAGGTCTTCGGATATTCCTAGATTGGAGAGGAGCGCGGCAGCATCGCTGTCAGCATTCCAACCGTTCATTTCCTCAAATTTAATTTGCAACTCCCCCACTCTTTCGCTGTCTGCGTCTGAAAAATTTGGATTGGCATACAAGTCATCCATTTCTTTTTTAATCGCATAGAGTGGTTTATTTCCCATGATTACAGTCTGCAGCACTGGATGTTCGTCGTAGGCAAAATGGTTTTGCTCCAGGACTGACATACGTTTGCCTGGCTCGAGGTGAACATGACCAGCGTTGGGATCAAGTTTGCCACTGAGTACTTTTAAAAATGTTGATTTACCAGCACCGTTGGCGCCGATAATTCCATAACAATTCCCTGTAGTAAAGGTCACATTGACCTCGTCAAATAAGACGCGTTTACCAAATTGAATCGACAGGTTTGAAACTGAAAGCATATTGAAAAACTAAAGTGGCAAAAGTACACAAAACCCCAGCTTTACCAATACGCCAAAAGATTTAGTTTCCTTTTTTATGATCTGCTAAGAATTGTGCCAAACCACTGTCGGTTAATGGATGTTTCAGCAAGCCCACAATCGAACTCAACGGCCCTGTCATCACGTCGGCTCCGATTTTGGCACACTCAAGTACATGCATCGTATGGCGGACAGAGGCAGCTAAAATTTGAGTATTGAAATCGTAGTTGTCATAAATCACTCGAATTTCATCGATCAGGTTTAAGCCATCTGTCGAAATATCATCCAAACGTCCAATAAACGGCGAAACATAGGTTGCCCCTGCTTTGGCAGCTAAAAGGGCTTGTCCAGCAGAAAACACCAAGGTGCAATTGGTTTTAATGCCTTTATCAGAAAAATAGCGAATGGCCTTTATCCCGTCCTTAATCATGGGGACCTTAACAACAATTTGAGGATGTAAGGCAGCCAAAGCATCGCCCTCTTGAACAATCCCTTCATAGTCTGTTGCAATCACTTCTGCAGACACATCTCCTGTTACCGCAGAACAGATGTCAACATAATGCTTTAAAATATTGTCTTGCCCAGTGATGCCTTCTTTGGCCATAAGTGACGGGTTGGTGGTAACCCCATCTAAAATGCCTAAGGCTTGGGCTTCTTTGATTTGTTCAAGATTGGCAGTATCGATAAAAAACTTCATGTTGTTTGTTGATTAGAGTTTATAAAATTTACTGAGGATGAACTCATAGAGTTTTGCAGGTAAATAGGACTTTAAATATACAGAAAAACGCTGTAAAAACGGCCCGACAGTATAGTGGGGTTTGAGTTTGTTTTTTCGAATAAGACGATAGATAGAATTCGCAACAATTTTTGCCGAAACTCCATCATCTACATGTGTATCCATATCTTTTCTGGCAGCCCCATAAATCGCTTGATAGGGAGAGTTTTCCTTTACAGGTACATGGTATCTACCCTGTGAAATATTGGTCGCCACGTCTCCAGGAGCAAGTGTACAACACTGGATGCTGGTCGGTCTTAGCTCGAGTCGAAGGCTTTCTGTTAGCATATGCAGTGCACTTTTCGTTGCCGAATATGCAGCCCGAAAGGGCAAACCAGAATAACCCGCTATGGAAGTAATATTGATGATTTTTCCTTTGTTTTGTGTCCGCATGATAGGAAGTACCGATTGGATCACGGCCGTTGCACCAACCAAGTTGGTTTCAAAAACACTGCGGATTTCATCTAGTGGTGTTTCTTCTATGGGTCCTGCTATTCCTTTTCCTGCATTGTTGACAAGTACGTCTATAGCACCATATTGAGAAGCCACGGTTTCTACTGCTTTTTGTATCGATAGGGCATCGTGCAAGTCCATCTGTATCAAAGGAAAAGGATGATCTGTGTAGCGGTCTGGAGTACGACTGGTACCAATCACAGTATAAGCATTGGATTGTAACAATTTCCCTGTTGCTCTTCCAATTCCCGTCGATCCGCCTGTGATAAATACAACTTGCATCAAATAAGATAAAAAAGGGTAAGCGACCTACATCACACCGCTACAACTGCCTACCCTTGCTGCGTTCCCACCCTGGGGGATTTGGCAGGAGCTGGTTGTGTAGAACTTACCCATTGCAAATATAACCTGATTCGGATTTTCTTATTCAATAATTATTGAATAATTTCGTTATCAATTGCACATCATGAGAATTCTCTGTTTTTTTCTCCTTATACTACTGTCTGGTTGCAGCTCCATTTCTCCCGGGCATTTTTCATTATCCACCAATGGGGATAAAAACAAGTTGGCCATTGGAGATACCTTGTTTTTCAGTTTGTCCAATCCAAAAGAACACAGTCTCAACGACCTACGTTTCTCTCTTAATGGCAGACTCATTGATGGTTATTATACGATCATCGAATCATTAGGCAATCAGCGTTTGGTGGCTGATTTTAAAGCAGGTGACAAGCCCTTTTCGATTCGTGAGCAGTTTGTTGTGTTTGCCAACAAAGCCCCTGATATTTACACCTACAAACTCATCAACTCCTATCCTCATGATAAAGATGCCTATACCCAAGGGTTGGAGTTTTATCAAGGGATATTGTACGAAAGCACTGGACAATATGGACTTTCATCGATACGGAAAACAGCGTTTGCAACCGGGGAAGTGATCCAAAAACTACCCCTTGACGCCTCCTATTTCGGCGAGGGACTTACCTTTATTAATGACGAGGCCGTTCAGTTGACTTGGAAGGAAAACCTCGGTTTTATCTATGATCCAAACAACTTTAAGCTCCTACGTTCGTTTAATTATGACAAAAGCAAAGAAGGTTGGGGACTGTGCAACGACGGTACCATAGTGTACAAAACAGATGGAACTGAAAAACTGTGGAAACTTGACCCCATTACTTTTGCTGAGAATGGGTATGTGGACATTGTTACGCACAACAAAATCATCAGTAAGGTCAATGAGTTAGAATATGCCAACGGCTTGATTTATGCCAACACCTACCAGTTCAATAAAGAAGTGGTTTTGATCATCAAGCCCACTACAGGTCAGGTGGTTGGGGTTGTTGATTTTTCTGGTCTGAAAGAACAAGTGACACAACACCCACAGCTCGATGTGTTTAATGGGATTGCCTATCATCCCAAACGCAACAGCTTTTTCGTCACTGGCAAATACTGGGACAAGCTCTTTGAAGTCGAAATTGTAAAGAAAGAATGAAGTATCATAAATGGGCAAAGATTATCTGTCTTCTTATAGCAATCGGTTTGACCAAGGCCTGTGACTATGACTTGCGCTTCTCTCCGGCGCAAGCAGAAGACATCGGATTTAGCAATGACACCGTCTATCTCGACACTGTGTTTACCACAATTGGTTCTTCGACTTACAATATGAGAATTTACAACCGATCAGATCAAAATATCGAAATCGGTTCGATTCGTTTGGGTCAAGGCAGTGATTCCCAATTTCGCCTAAACGTAGACGGTATGCATGGGCAAGATTTTAACGACATCGAAATCCTTGCAAAAGACAGTATCTATGTATTTATCGAAACCACAGTGGATATCGAAGACTATGCGGCCTCTGCGACTGACTTTCTTTACAATGATCAACTTCTAGTCGATGAGCATTCCGTTGAACTCGTTACACTGGTCAAAGACGCCATATTTTTATATCCAGAGCGAGATCGTGACGGTTTTAAAGAAATCATTCCATTAACAACCGATGATGAAGGAAATGTACTTGGTATCGAAGGTTTTTATTTGGAAGATGACGAATTGGTTTTTTCCAATGAACGTCCTTATGTCATCTATGGATATGCTGGCGTGCCAACAGAAAAAACAGTTCGTTTTGAGGCAGGCGCACGAATTCACTTTCATGAGAATTCGGGTCTGATTGCTGCGCAGTCTAGCAGTGTACATGTACTTGGCGAACAAAGTGCTGATCCTGAATTGCAAGAAGGGGAAGTCATTTTTGAAGGGGATCGACTCGAACCGTTTTTTGAAAATATTCCTGGGCAATGGGGCGCCATTTGGCTAACTGCTGGCAGTACGAATCACATTTTTCGTCATGCCACAATCAAAAACGCATCTGTTGGGATTTTGATGGACTACAACGACGAGACGGAAAACCCAACGCTGGTCTTGGAGCAAACCCAAATCCACAATAGCAGTGCTGTTGGCTTATGGGCAAAAACAGGACATGTAAGCGCTGTGAACTCAATTTTTGGAAATGCAGGTAACGCTTCCTTTTATGGGAACATTGGTGGGTCTTATGAGTTTACACATTGTACCTTTGGAAATTACTGGAACCGTAGTTTTCGCTCGACTCCAGCTGTGATTCTCAATGATTATATACCGATTTCTGAAACCGAAGATTTCATCATGCCCCTCGAAAAAGCAGTATTTGCCAACTGCATAATCGATGGGAACCAAACTGTGGAATTTGGTGTGGAACAAAGGGGCGATCAAGAACTTTCGTTTTCGCTAGACCATACGGCACTGCGCTTTTCGCCAGCAGATGAGACCATTTTTAAAAATCCCTATTACGATTTTAGCTCTTCAAGCTTATACCCCAAATTGATCCTGAATAAACAAACTGCGTTTCGTCAACCAAGTGAAAACGATTTTCGGATATCCCAAGACAGTGAAGTCATCGGATTGGGAAATACCATCCATGCAGCTAGTGTTCCGCTAGATCTGAATGGTACAGATCGCACGCTTTCACCCGATTTGGGAGCACTTCAGCATGAGGTTTTCGAAGAAGAAGATTAGGCGATAAACAAAGGACGGTGCGACATTAGCTCGTGCACTTCTTGTCCAATGCTTTCCAATGTGCTTTCGTCTGTGTGATTTTGAATGGCCCGATCGATAAGATCAACCACATGTTCCATATCACTTTCCTGTAAACCACGAGTCGTAATAGCAGCCGTTCCAAAGCGAATTCCTGACGTTACAAAAGGTGATTTATCATCGAAAGGCACCATGTTTTTGTTGGCTGTAATTTCGGCTTTGACCAACGCGTTTTCAGCATCTTTACCAGAAATGTCTTTGTTGCGTAAATCCAAAAGCATCATATGATTGTCTGTGCCTCCAGAAATGATATTGTAGTCACGGGATAGCAATGCGTTTGCCATGGCTTGTGCATTGTTGCGCACCCCAACGATATAATGCATAAACTCATCACTAAGAGCTTCACCAAAAGCAACTGCTTTTGCAGCAACGACATGTTCAAGAGGACCACCTTGATTTCCAGGAAACACACCTCCATCAACCAATGATGACATCATACGTTTTTTTCCACTTTTCAGCGTGATTCCAAAAGGGTTTTCAAAATCCTTACCCATCAAAATCAAACCACCTCTTGGCCCTCGTAGGGTTTTATGGGTGGTGGTGGTTACCACATGGCAATGTGGAATTGGATCATTGAGCAATCCCTTGGCGATCAAACCAGAGGGATGAGAAATATCAGCGAGTAAAAAAGCACCTACACTGTCGGCGATTTCTCGAAAACGCTTAAAGTCGATATCACGGGAGTAAGCAGACGCCCCTGCGATAATCATTTGCGGCTTTTCTCTCTCTGCAATCTCCTGTATGGTATCATAGTTTAGGAGTCCGGTTTCTTTGTCAACCCCATAAAATACCGCTTTGTAAATACGACCAGAGAAGTTGACTGGCGAACCATGGGTAAGATGTCCTCCGTGGGCAAGGTCAAAACCCATAATCTTATCTCCAGGCTTGATAAAAGCATGATATACTGCCGTATTGGCTTGCGAGCCAGAATGCGGTTGGACGTTTGCATAATCAGCCCCAAAAAGCGTTTTTACACGTTCTATGGCCAGATTTTCAACCTCATCAACCACTTCGCAACCTCCGTAGTAACGTTTGCCAGGATAGCCCTCTGCATATTTGTTCGTCAATACCGATCCCGTGGCTTCCATAACCTGTGGACTGGTAAAATTTTCAGAAGCAATCAACTCAAGCCCATTGATTTGGCGTTGGTGTTCGGCTTCAATAAGTTCAAATAGCTGGTGATCTCTTGCGTTTTCCATAATCATAACAAAGTGCAAAAATACAGCAAACCGCAAACAATTCCACATCTTTTTTTTGGTGTTGGAGTGGAAGTTATACACCGATTATTTAACAAGGTTGATACGCTAATCAAACCCAAGCAGCGCATCCCTAAAACCCCAAAAATTAGTATAATCGAAGTCTTGTGTATTACTTTTTCACCAGCTTTACCGTTTGCTGGCCTTCAGCGGTTTGGACGTTTAGCATATATACCCCTGAGGATAAGCTATAGGTGTTGAGCCAGATGTTTTGTTTTTGCGGGCTTTTGGTCATTACTTCTCGTCCAAAAAGATCATAGATTGCCAAAGATTGAATTTTGTAAGGGCTCTCCACCCGTAGGCGACTGCCCATGGGGTTGCTGTAGTACGACAACATGGGTTTGTCAATCTCCGATGCTCCCAATGAATCTGGACTATAGGCGCAAATATTGTAAAGAGATACACCGGGATTATCGATCTCCTGAGTAACAAGTGAGCTATCAGTTGCCATAATATAAATCACTGAACCAATGGTTTGATCTGTGAGTTCAATTATTGTAAAATCACCATCTCCTGCACGATAAGCACCACAGCCAATTTCTGTCAAAGTTGTACCCGAAAGTGTGTAAGCAACAAGAATGGAACCAGAACCTCCTTCATAGCCAGTTACTCCAAAGGTCTCAATTGTAAGTTTTCCAGAACTGGGAACAGTAGCTTTATACCATAGTGAAACATAATCCTTAATTGGTGTGTCTGAGACACAGCTTGAGGTACGATCCCCGTAATTGATACTTAGTGAGTTTAGATCAACAAGATTACCAGAGCTACAAGAGCCATTTTGTACGGTAAGCTCTATCGCATTTTGATAATTGATGTTGGTTTTGTCATCTTGTGCAACAGATACAGTAAATATGCTAATCAGGAAAAGGGATAGATAAAGTCGAATCGAATTCATAATATAAAATATAAGGGTTAAACAAAAACCCCAAAGAGTTTCGATAAAACGAGATTTTATAAAACGTTTGAACGATATGGGGCATTAATTAATTTTAAATTTGGTACTGCAAATATACTAATATTTTATTTGTTTTATAATGATTGATTAAAAGCGCACAACCAATGATCGAGTTATGAATCTTGTCAAAATGTCTGTTAAAAGTTGAAAAATACGTCAAAATGGCGTGGTTATAAAAAGGTATCATTCTTGACAATTACATACAAAGTACAAAAATGAACCTCAACACATTTACCCTAAAATCACAAGAATTGGTGCAAGCTGCTCAGCAGTTGGCACAAGCTTCTTCCCATGCCCAAATCGACAATGATCATTTTTTATCTGCCTTGCTTGAAGTGGATAGCTTACAGTTTGTGTATGATCAGTATCATCTCAATCTTCCATTGGTTCGTCAATTGGCTGATAAAAATCTTTTATCCAAATCCAAGGTCGAAGGCGGTCAATTGGCACTTTCAGCAGAAAGCAGTCGTTTGCTCACCGCTGCGCAAGGCCTTGCTAAAGAGATGAAGGATGAGTTTGTAGCCGTAGAGCACATATTGCAAGCCATTATCACTAGCAAGTCAAATGCCGCACAGCTGCTCAAAGACCAAGGGCTCACTGCCAAACAAGTACGCGAGGCAATTGCCAAACTGCGCCAAGGCAAGCGCGTGACTTCAGCATCTGCTGAAAATAGCTATCAATCTTTAGCCAAATATGCCCGAAATCTAAATCAAATGGCACAGGAAGGAAAGCTCGACCCTGTGATTGGGCGTGATGATGAGATCAGACGCATTCTCCAAATCTTGACAAGACGTACAAAAAACAACCCCGTATTGGTCGGCGAACCCGGAACAGGAAAAACCGCCATAGCCGAGGGTTTGGCGCATCGCATTATTGCAGGTGATGTGCCAGACAACCTCAAAGACAAGCAAATCTTTGCACTCGATATGGGCGCATTGGTCGCTGGTGCGAAATTTAAGGGCGAGTTTGAAGAACGACTAAAAAGCGTGGTGAAAGAGGTGGTGCAAAGTGCTGGAAATATCGTCTTGTTTATCGATGAAATTCATACACTTGTCGGCGCAGGTGGTGGCGAAGGTGCCATGGACGCTGCCAATATCCTTAAGCCCGCACTCGCAAGAGGTGAGTTGCGTACCGTTGGTGCCACAACCCTCGACGAGTATCAAAGACACATTGAAAAAGACAAAGCACTCGAAAGACGATTTCAAAGAGTCATGGTAGAAGAACCAGATACAGAAAGTGCGATCTCAATTCTACGTGGTATCAAAGAAAAATACGAACAGCATCACAAAGTACTCATCAAAGACGAGGCGGTAATTGCAGCGGTAAAACTCTCCGAGCGTTATATCACCAATCGATTTCTCCCCGATAAGGCGATTGACCTGATGGACGAGGCATCTGCCAAATTGCGTATGGAGATCAACTCCAAACCTGAGGAGCTCGATGCAATAGATCGGAAAATCATGCAGCTCGAAATCGAAATTGAAGCAATTAAACGTGAAAAAGATGCGCAAAAACTCAAAAACCTAAACAGTGAGCTGGCCAACCTAAAAGAAGACCGATCTGAAATTTTTGGACAATGGAGTGCAGAGCGAGGCCTGATTGAGCGCATTCAGCAACACAAAACCAATATTGAAAGCCTACGCTTAGATGCCAATCGTGCCGAACGTGAGGGCGATTATGGGAAAGTAGCTGAATTGCGCTATGGAACGATTAAAGATGAGCAGAAACAGCTCAAAAACGCACAGGCAGAACTCGCCAATAGTCAAAGTACAATGGTCAAAGAAGAGGTTAATCAAGAAGACATCGCGGACGTAGTGGCCAAATGGACGGGGATTCCAGTTACCAAAATGATCCAAAGTCAGCGAGAAAGACTTCTTCAATTAGAAACAGAGCTAAAAAAACGAGTCGTTGGTCAAGACCGTGCAATCGTTGCGGTTAGCGATGCGGTTCGTCGTAGTCGTTCAGGCCTTCAAGACCCAAACAAGCCAGTGGGGAGCTTTTTGTTTTTAGGAACCACTGGAGTTGGAAAAACCGAATTGGCAAAGGCCTTGGCGGAACTGCTGTTTGACGATGATCATGCCATCACTCGAATCGATATGAGTGAATTTCAAGAACGGCACGCAGTGAGTCGTTTGGTGGGTGCACCTCCGGGTTATGTGGGTTATGAGGAAGGTGGGCAGCTCACCGAAGCAGTCCGACGAAGACCCTATGCGGTCATCTTACTCGATGAGATTGAAAAAGCACATTCGGACGCTTTTAATATTTTGCTACAAGTACTCGACGAGGGCCGATTGACAGATAACAAAGGTCGAGTTGCTGATTTTAAAAATGCCATCATCATCATGACGAGTAACTTGGGAAGCGAATTGATTGAAAACAGCTTTAAACAAGAAGACAATTTGGATATTGCGATGGAAAAAGCACAAAACAAAGTGTTGACTTTAATGCGTCAAAGTATCCGACCAGAGTTTATCAATCGGATTGATGATATCATTGTGTTTAATCCGCTTAGTAAAGAAGATATCCAAGAGATTGTCAGCTTGCAAATCAAGGGCTTAGCAAAGCGATTGTCCGATCAAAATCTCACCATCGATGCAACAGAAGAAGCGATTGTTTTATTGGCCAAAAAGGGGTTTGATCCACAATATGGTGCCCGACCCGTCAAACGAGTTATACAAACGCTAGTTTTAAATCAGTTGGCCAAAAAACTGCTCGAAAATGAAATTGACAAAGAACAAATCATTCTTTTGGATGCTTTTGATGATGAATTGATATTTCGAAATAGCTAAATTTTAGTTCCTACCTTTGCCCCATGCAAAAACAAGTCAATATCAAAAACAAACGAGCTCGTTTTGAATATGAGCTGATCGACCAGTACACCGCTGGGATCGTATTGACAGGGACGGAGATTAAATCGATTCGAAATTCCAAGGCCTCCATCTCTGAAAGCTTTTGTGAATTCAGTGATAAAGGAGAATTGTTTGTTATTAATATGTCCATAGAAGCCTATAGTGATGGTGGATATGTAAACCACCGTGTTCGCGCTGACCGCAAGTTACTTTTGCAAAAAAAAGAACTTAAAAAACTTCACAAAGAGGTTAAAAATGTTGGACTGACGATTGTGCCACTCAATCTGTTTATCAGTGAAAAAGGATATGCCAAATTACGAATTGCCTTGGCGCGAGGGAAAAAGATTCACGACAAACGAGATAACATTAAGGATCGGGACAACAAAAGGCAACTCGACCGGGTGAAAAAGAGTTTTTCCAGTCGTTAGTTTTTATCGGTTAGCATCGGTACAAATCGAAAGGTTCCGTGCTTTTGCTTTTCAAATTCCTTGGCAGAGATTCTGACCATTAAAATCATTTCTTGCGTTCCAGCTCCCACAGGGATTACCATTCGCCCCCCTATTGCGAGTTGATTGAGCAAGGCCTTGGGGACTTCTGTAGCACCTGCTGTGACCAATATTCGATCGAATGGGGCGAAATCGGGAAGGCCTTTATATCCATCCCCAAAGACCAGTTTTTTTGCGCGAAAGCCGAGTTTTGGCAATTGACGCATACTGTAACGGTATAACTGATGTTGTCGTTCAATGGAATACACATCGGCACCCAATAGGGTTAATACGGCTGTTTGATAACCCGATCCCGTACCGATTTCGAGTACGCTTTGTCCTTGTTGTACTTGCAGGAGTTGAGACTGGAAAGCAACAGTATAGGGTTGGGATATGGTCTGTTCTGCTGCGATGGGAAATGCCTTGTCTTGGTAGGCATGAGATTCAAACCCACTGTCCATAAACAAATGACGAGGCACAATGCCGATGGCTGACAAAACCTCTTCGTCAGTGATTCCCTTTTTTCGTAGTTGCTCAACCAAATGTCGACGCATCCCCTGATGCTTTGTGCTATCAATCACAGCATAAAATTACAAAGACTTTGGGGATTTTCTAAACAATAATTAGTCGATAAATCCTACCTTTGTTCCTATGAATCAAAAACTTAAAATCGGCGTACTTGGCGCTGGGCATTTGGGAAAAATTCATTTGCGTTTGTTAGCGGAATCAGAGTCCTATGAATTGGTTGGTTTTTATGACTCTCAACCTCAAATTGCCGCGAAAATTTCAAGAGAATTTGGGTACCGTTCGTTCTCAGATATCAACAGCTTGTTTGATGAAGTAGATGTGATAGATATCGTCACACCAACACTCAGCCATTTTGAATTGGCCAAAAAAGCCCTCGAGAGCGGTTTACATGTATTTTTAGAAAAGCCAATAACTGCCACCGTCAAAGAAGCTCATGAACTCGTGTCCTTGGCCAAAGCCAAAGGGCTTTTGGGGATGGTGGGTCAGGTAGAGCGATTTAACCCCGCTTTTATGGCCGCTCGTCCTCACATCAAACACCCCATGTTTATCGAATCACATCGATTGGCAGAGTTTAATCCAAGAGGGACAGATGTTTCTGTTGTATTGGACTTGATGATTCACGATATCGATGCCATTCTGAGTGTGGTCAAATCAAAAGTTGTTGATGTGCAAGCAAGTGGTGTGTCTGTCATTAGTGATACTCCCGACATCGCCAACGCCCGATTGCGCTTTGAAAACGGTTGCGTGGCCAACCTCACAGCAAGTCGGATTTCGATGAAAACATTGCGGAAATCTAGATTCTTTCAGCGTGATGCCTATGTGTCTGTTGACTTTTTTGAGAAAAAAGTAGAGGTTGTTCGCATGCAAAATGTACCTGACTCACCTGAGGATTTTGCGATGATACTCGAAAATGCAGAAGGTGTTAAAAAACAAATCTTTTTCGACAATCCAAATGTCAGCGAAGGAAATGCCATTCAATTGGAACTGGAAAATTTTGCTGATGCAATTTGTATGAATAAAGAGCCTGCTGTATCTTTAAAAGCAGGAGCTTCTGCATTAGAAGTCGCCTACCAAATCTTAAATTGTTTTTAACCATGATTTTAGCCCCATTTAATGCCATTCGACCTCGACCACATCAACTAAAATCCTGGATTCAAAGACAAATTGGAGACCCCTGTAATAAAATAAGAGAGCCAATTGATTTTATTTCCCTTATTCAACCGAAATCGAATAACTCCGCTCAGATTCGAAAACGACTAGATTCATTACTCAATCTAGGAGTCTTAGTACAGGATCCAAATCCGAGCTTGTACCTACTGCAAATTCAAACTAGCGACAACAAATGGACAGGATTTATTGGTTGTGTTCAAACTGAACTGCTAAACACTTCTGAAATTAAACCCCATGAAGATGTAGAAAAAAACCGTGTCAAAATCTTTAAGGAGTACCTAAAAAACACGCAATTTAATGCAGAGCCCGTTTTGCTTTGTCACCCACATAACAAAGGGCTAGAAGAAATTTGTCATCAATTTACCAATTCAAAAGCATTTGCAGAATTTAAAAGAAAAGAGACCAATTACAAGCTTTGGCGGATTGATCATCCCATTCTCATTGATCGAATAAATTCATACTTCAAGTCAATTGACTCCTTGTATATCGCTGATGGGCACCACCGCAGTTTTTCTTCCCTCGCATATGCCAAAGAAGACAAAACAAAAGATCAATTTTTGGCCATGCTAATCCCCGACGACCAACTCCAAATTGATGGTTTTTGCCGAATGTTCAACAATTTAAATGTGATTCGAATTGATCATTTCCTTGCGGAATTATCTAATAATTTTGAGGTTGAGCGACTGCTTTTTTATAAACCGCCAACGAATGCTTTTGAGTTTAGCATGTATATCGGAGGGAGCTGGTTTCGTCTGACCTCCAAGCGTGATCACTCTCTAGCACCTACCCTGAAAAGAATCCCCACGAACATCATTTATGAAGACATCGCAAAACCATTGCTCAATATCCAAAACCTGCAAAAGGACAAACGAATCTCCTATATCCATTATGAACAACCAGAACAACAGATCAAAAAAGCTGTAGACATGGGTGAATTTGCTTTTGGATTGCAACACTACCCAATTCCGTTCTCAGATATCGTCGCAACAGTTGAGGATTCTGATCTACTTCCACCAAAGAGCTCGTATATCAAACCCAAACCTTTACATGGGATGCTTATCTTTGACTTTTTATCACAATGATCAAAGACAATCTTTCTACTCTTCTGCAATCCATTCCCGATTCTGCAACACTCGTTGCGGTTTCAAAAACAAAACCTGTTGCTAGTCTTTTAGAAGCCTATGAAGCAGGACAAAGAGATTTTGGAGAAAACAAGGTGCAAGAGATGGTAGATAAAGCGTCTGTACTTCCTCAAAATATTCGTTGGCATATGATTGGTCATTTGCAGCGCAATAAGGTAAAATATATCGCACCCTTTGTGTCGCTTATTCACAGTGTAGATAGTATTCGATTGCTCAAAGAGATTGACAAACAAGGACAAAAAAACGCTCGAGTGATTGATTGCTTATTGCAAGTCCGAATCGCAAAAGAAGAAACCAAATTTGGGCTCACATTTGAATCCTGCAACGAAATTCTTGAACATGCCAATTGTGCAAACGTTCGTGTTCGTGGTTTGATGGGCATGGCGAGTTTTACGGACAACCAAACCCAAATTGAAAGCGAATTCAAATCACTTGCTCACTATTACAAACAGCACCAAGAACAATATAAATGGGATATCCTTTCGATGGGGATGAGTGGAGATTATCCCCTCGCTTTATCCTGTGGAAGCACGATGATTCGTGTGGGGAGCCGTATATTTGGCGCACGAAACTAAGAGCTATGTACGCTGTTGTTGATGTCGAAACGACTGGAGGAAAATACGGAGAAGAAGGCATCACAGAAATTGCGATTTATAAATATGATGGACATGAACTCATCGATCAGTTGATTTCATTGATCAATCCAGAAAGACCCATTCAGCCATTTGTGGAAAATATGACAGGAATCAATCAGCGTATGCTCCGCAATGCACCTAAATTTTTTGAACTTGCAAAACGCATCGTAGAAATCACAACCGACTGCGTGCTGGTGGCGCACAATGCCTCCTTTGACTACCGGATGTTGCAGACTGAATTTGACCGATTGGGATTTGATTTTGAACGAAAAACACTCTGTACAGTTGAACTCTCTAAAAAGCTCATACCCGATGTAGAATCCTACAAACTCGGCAAACTTGTGCGCAGCTTGGGAATTCCCCTAAGCAACCGGCATCGTGCTGCTGGGGATGCACGTGCAACGCTAGAGCTTTTAAAGATTTTACTTCATAAAGACGGCGAAAAGCATATTGTCAAAAACCAAATCAAAGCGCATTCCAACTCCAAAAAGCCAAAACATCTTCTCAAACTCCTCCAAACGGTTCCTGCCACTATGGGGGTCTATTATCTCCACAATGTGAAGGGTGATGTGATCTACATTGGAAAAAGCAATAACATGAAGCGTCGGGTGAATCAGCACTTTAGTAGTTCTGGGAAAAAACAATTGCGGATCCAACTGGAAACAAACTCAATCAGTGTGGAAGAAACAGGCAGTGAGCTTGTTGCCCTGCTCAAGGAGCTGGATGAAATCAAACTCCATAAGCCCAAACACAACCGCATGTACAAAAGCAGTTTTATCAAATTTGGACTCAGCTTGACGCAGAACCAAAACGATTACCAAGTATTACGACTCGTACATGTCAATCCTGAAGATGAATATCTCACGACCTTTAAAAATCTCAATCGTGCACGTGCTGTCTTATTTCACTACGCCGAAAAGTATTCCCTGTGCCTGCAACTCTTGAGCTTGGACAAAAAAGAAGGGTCATGCAGCTTACACCGCAAACAAGAATGCCTTGGTGCCTGCGTTGGTGAGGAATCTGCGGAGAGGTATAACCAACGTGTTCTGCAATTGATCTCAGATATTGAGTTTAGCCACCCTGAAATGGTGATCGTTGACCGTGGTCGAAATCCAGAGGAACAAAGTGTCATTTTGATTGAAAACAAAAAGCTTGTCGGCTTTGGTTATGTCAATTTATCACATCAAATCACGCATCCCGAAGCGCTTAAAAACATCATCTATCCCATGAAAGACTCAAGAGAAGCACGGCATATCATCAAAAGCTATCTCAGAAAACACAAAAACCTAAAAACCATACCACTGCAAAATAAATGAATAAAACACTCATTACTTTATCCGGACCCACGGCATGTGGTAAAACCGATCTATCTATCCGAATCGCAAAGACACTTGGCGCAGAGATTTTTTCCTGTGATTCTCGGCAGTTTTACAAAGAAATGTCGATTGGGACCGCTGTGCCAAGCGAAACAGAGCTAAAGGAAATCCCCCATCATTTTATACAACACAAAAGCATTCAATCGCCCTACTCTGTCGGGCAGTTTGAAACAGATGCAATGGATGCCCTTACCCAGTATTTTGAGAAACAAGATTTTGCGATATTAGTCGGTGGTTCTGGACTGTATATGCATGCCGTTGTTGAAGGAATTGACAAATTTCCCGAAGTCCCAGAGGAAATCCGAACCGCACTTGGTCAACGTCTGGAAACCAATGGCTTGGAGGAACTCCAACAAGAACTACAGTCTCTCGACCCCGATCACTATCAAAAAATTGATATCCAAAACCCAAGTCGGGTATTACGTGCTTTAGGCGTGAGCCTGGCTGCTGGTCAACCCTATTCTTCTTTTTTGGGTCAAGACAAACCGAAGCGTCCGTTTACGGTCCTTCCACTTACCGTTGATATTTCCAGAGAGCTACTCTATAATCGCATCAATGAACGTGTAGATCAAATGATTAACGCAGGACTGCTACAGGAAGCTGAATCCCTCTACCCCTATCGCGATCTCAACGCCCTGCAGACCGTTGGCTATCAAGAAATATTTGACTTTTTTGATCAAAAAATTGATTTGGATGAAGCCATCGCTCAAATCAAGCAGCACACACGTAATTATGCGAAACGTCAAATGACATGGATTCGCAGAAAAGAAAGCAATGCTGAACAAATTAACCCGACAATTTCTGATGAAGATTTGGTAAGCATATTACCAAAACAACCCTAGCTTAGAGAAAAGCTTTCAGATTGTGACGCATACGTTCTTCGATATGTTTGATTGAGGCTTTTTCAAATGGAGTGCCCATAATTTGTTCGTAGAGTTCAATATAACGCTGGGAAACACTATCGATATAGCCATCGTTCATTACAGGGAGCTTTTGCCCTTCTTGCCCCTGAAAACCATTACGAATCAGCCATTGACGTACAAATTCTTTGGAGAGTTGCTTCTGTGGCTCATTTTGGTCTTGGCGGTCTTGATAACCCTCGGCATAGAAATAACGAGACGAGTCGGGAGTGTGTATCTCATCGATTAAAAAGATATTTCCATTTGTATCTTTTCCAAATTCATACTTGGTATCGACCAGCAATAAACCTTGCTTGGCGGCAAGCTCTGTTCCTCTTGCAAACAGCTTATATGTATACTCCTTAAGCAGTTTGTAATCTGCTTCAGAAACAATCCCAGTTTCCAGAATTTGTTCCTCACTGATGTCTTCGTCATGGTCACCTTGATCTGCTTTGGTCGCAGGAGTGATGATTGGACTTGGAAAGGCATCGTGCTCTTTCATACCCTCGGGCATTGGGACACCGCAAAGCATACGTTTGCCGGCTTTATACTCACGAGCTGCATGTCCAGAAAGGTAGCCACGAATGACCATTTCGACCTTAAAAGGACTACACATTTTCCCGATCGCAACGTTGGGATCAGGAGTTGAGAGAATCCAATTGGGAACCAAATCAGCTGTTGATTGCATCATATGCGTAGCAATTTGATTGAGAATCTGACCCTTAAACGGAATTCCACGAGGCATCACCACATCAAAAGCAGATAAGCGGTCTGTCGCAACCATAATGAGCGTATCATCTTCCAAGGTATAAACCTCACGTACTTTGCCAGTGTATTTATTGATTTGACCAACAAATTCAAAATCGGTATGCATCAAGGTATTGGTCGCCATCAGTTGTGGTGCTCGGTTTTCTTGTATGCGTCGATTACTTTTTTGACAAGTTGATGACGGATTACATCTCGCCCATCGAGCTGAATGACATCAATTCCCTTCACGTCAGACAGGATAAGTAACGCTTCTTTTAAACCCGAAATCACTTGCCTTGGCAAATCGATTTGGCCAGGATCCCCCGTTATTACAAATTTGGTGTTTTTACCCATACGGGTCAAAAACATCTTCATTTGGTTGTGTGTGGTGTTTTGGGCTTCGTCCAAAATAACAAAGGCATCATCAAGCGTACGCCCACGCATAAAGGCCATAGGCGCAATTTGTATGGTTTCCTTTTCAATATAACTCGCGAGTTTTTCGGCGGGAATCATATCTCGAAGCGCATCATATAAGGGTTGCATGTAGGGATCGAGCTTTTCTTTTAAATCTCCGGGTAGGAATCCGAGGTTCTCCCCTGCTTCTACGGCTGGACGCGTAAGTACAATGCGTTTGACCTCTTTGTTTTTGAGTGCTTTTACCGCCATGGCAACAGCTGTGTAGGTTTTACCCGTTCCAGCGGGACCAACTGCAAACACCAAGTCATTTGTGGCAATCGACTCTATTAATCTTGCTTGATTGACGGTGCGTGCTTTGATGATTTTACCACCAACACCATGCAAAACGGTTTGAATATCTGCTTCATCCAAACCGAAGTTATCTTCAGCTGAAGAGGTTAAAATCTTCTCAACAGTCGATTCATCGAGTGAGTTGTATTTGCCATAATGCATCATCATGCGATCCATTTGTTTTTCGAATTCCTCAAGGACTTCTTCCTCACCATAGGCAGTGACAATATCACCTCGAGCTACAATTTTTAATTTAGGAAAATATCGCTTCAGTGTGGCGATATTCTTGCTTTTGCTACCGCCGTAGAATACAGTTGGATTGACTTCGGCGAGCTGTATAGAAATTTCATTCAATGGCAAATCATTTTTACATCAATGTTACCGCTATTTTTTTTGGTAACTTTGATATCAAATTTAACGAATTTTGTCATCTACGGCTTAATTTAATGCGATCAATTTGAATCCTGTTATTACACTCACATCGGATTTTGGACAAAAGGACCCCTATCTGTCTTCCCTCAAGGGTGAGCTTCACCGTTTGCTCGAACATCCAGTGATTGTTGATATCTCGCATGAAATTGAGCCCTTTCACATTGCACAAGCAGCTTTTGTAGTGCAAAATAGTTACGCTCATTTTCCTGAGGGGTCGGTGCATATTTTGTGCATAGACGATACGGTAAGTCCTGAAAACAAACCCATAATTGCCAAACTCAACAAACACTATTTCGTCTGTGCAGACAACGGCATACTATCGCTAATATCACCAAAATTCAAACCAGATGAGGTGTATGAAATCGATATTCAAAAAACCCCAACAGATAGTTTTAGTACCCGAGGGGTTTTTACACAAGCTGCGGCCCACATCATGAGGGGCGGGGCCCCAAGTGTGATTGGTAAAAAAACAGAACAAATCAATGTTCGCCTACCCTTCACGCCAAGTGTTAATAATGACAAGAATATCATAACCGGTAAGGTCATTTATATTGATAATTACGAAAACGTTATCACCAATATTTCTGAGGAATTGTTTATGGAAATCGGGCAAGGGCGTGGGTTTACCATCCAAGTCCGCAATAACGAAATCAAACAAGTGGTTCGTTCCTACGCAGAAGTGATCCGTTTTGACATCGATAAAAACAAACGAATGGAAGGGGGAAAAGAACTTGCTCTTTTTAATTCATTAGGACTGCTTGAATTGGCAATCTATAAAAGCAACCCACAGCATACTGGGGGTGCTTCGAGTTTATTTGGCTTGCAATATCTCGACTTGGTCTCAGTGCAGTTCGAATAGTGTTGATAAGTTCGTTTCCATATTCAAAAAGGAAAAGTTATTTTTGTTAGTTCAAGGTTTAACACATGAAATTTATCGTCTCAAGCTCTGCACTTTTAAAACCCATTCAAACATTGAGTGGAGTTCTCAATACAACCAACACCTTGCCCATTTTGGATCATTTTCTATTTGAGGTGAGTGACAATACCCTCCGGGTTACCGCAACCGATCTGGAAACCACCATGTCTGCCGTTATCAGCGTAGAAGCTGACGATAGTGGAAGTGTAGCTGTGCCAGCCCGATTGCTACTTGAAACGATCAAAACCTTTCCAGAGCAACCTTTGACTTTCACGTTAACGGATCAGAATACAATCGAAATCAGTTCAAACTATGGAAAATATGCCTTGGCTTACGCCACTGCTGAAGAATTTCCAAAAGCGGCCAGCGTTAGTGATGCCAGTCAAATCAGTATGCCTGGAAATGTGCTTGCTACTGCCATCAATAGTACTTTATTTGCCTCTGGCAACGACGATCTTCGTCCTGTTATGAGCGGTGTGTTCTTTCAGTTTTCATCAACTGGATTGACTTTTGTTGCAACCGACGCACACAAATTGGTTCGATATTTTCGAACCGATATCACAAGTGATGAGTCTGCAGAGTTTATCATGCCTAAAAAACCTTTGACATTATTAAAATCAATCTTAACTGGGGATGAAGTGGACGTACAGTTGGAATACAACAACAGCAATGCCCGTTTTGTGTTTGATGATATCGAATTGACTTGCCGCCTTATTGATGGAAAGTATCCAAATTACGAGGCGGTAATCCCAAAAGACAATCCCAATGTACTCACGATTGATCGCAATTTGTTTTTGACTACGATGAAGCGTGTGAGTATTTTCTCAAACAAAACCACGCACCAAGTTCGATTAAAATTGGCTGGTGCCGAGCTCAATATTTCCGCTGAAGATATCGATTATAGCAATCGTGCAGAGGAACGCTTGAGCTGTTCTTATCAGGGAAGTGATATGCAAATCGGTTTTAACGCCCGTTTTTTAATCGAAATGCTCAACAATATGACTTGCAAAGAGGTTCAGTTTGAAATGTCACTCCCCAATCGTGCTGGTTTGTTAACTCCACTCGACGGAACAGAAGAAAACGAGCAAATCACCATGCTGGTAATGCCCGTCATGCTCAACAACTAAAGTGAAACTTTACAGGATATAGTCTGTACTGATAAACTTTGACTTTTTGGATGCCATCAAGCGCTCCAAAATTTCATTGTTAATCTCATTGTCTTTCGATGCAAGGAAAGTTCGAATCGAGAACGAACGCAAAGCATCATGGACGCTGAGCGTACTAACCGCAGAATCTTTACGGCCCGTAAACGGATATACGTCAGGGCCACGCTGACAAGAACTATTGAGGTTGACTCGACAAACCAAATTGGCAAGCGTGTCGATCAGTGGTCCCAGTTGGGTTACGTTCTTACCAAACAAACTCACTTGCTGTCCATAGGAAGATGCGGACATATCATCTAGTGGTTTCTGAATATCAGAAAACGATAAAACGGGAATCACGGGTCCAAATTGCTCTTCCTCATAAACCTTCATTTCAGGGGTTACAGGATATAACACAGCTGGGAAACAGTAGTTTGCTGTCATTTCCCCACCTCTAGTATTCATTACCGATGCGCCTTTTGAAACCGCGTCATCAATTAAATCTTTGATATATGCGGGTTTGTTTGGCTCGGGTAAGGGTGTCAACAAGGTGTTTTCCCATGGCAATCCAACTTGAAGCTCATCAACTGCTTTAGAGAATTTTTCCAAGAATGGTTCACGGATATCTTCATGAACATACAGCACTTTTAGGGCGGTACAACGCTGACCATTAAATGACAAGGTTCCGCTGATACATTCAGCAACTGCTTGATTCAAGTCAGCATCTGGTAAAATAATCCCCGGATTTTTTGCCTCAAGACCCAATACCAGACGAAGTCTATTCTTTTTCGGGTGTAAATCTTGTAGCGAAATGGCAGAGCTACTATGACCAATCAAAGCCAAAACATCGACAAGTCCGCTTTTCATTATTGGTGAGGCAATAGTTCGCCCTCGACCAAAAACAATATTCACGACACCAGGTGGAAAACTTTTTTGGAATGCATCCAATAAAGGAGCAATCAACAATACCCCATGCTTTGCAGGTTTAAAAATCGCTGTGTTCCCCATCATAATTGCAGGGATCAACAGACAAAAAGTTTCATTAAGCGGATAGTTGTAGGGACCTAAACAAAGAACAATGCCAATTGGACCTCTTCGAATGTGCGCATGAACACCACCTTCATGATGAATTTTAGCGCTTGCTCGGTCAATGTCCTTGTAAGCTGCAATGGTATCATTGATATAGTCAACGGTTCTGTCAAATTCTTTTTGAGAATCGCTGAGGTTTTTTCCGATTTCCCACATGATTAACTTGACAACCTCTTCCCGCTCGAGTTTCATCAGATCAACAAACTTTTGCATGCACGCTACACGCTCGGAAACTTTCATGGTTGGCCATTGCCCCTGACCCTTGTGATACGCTTTATCAGCAGCGTGAAGCGCCTCTAAAGCTGAATCTTCATCCATATCAGGAACGGTTCCCAAAAGTGTGGGTCCAAATACACCAGTTTTATTTTCGGTCTGTATGGATGAGTACACTTCGGCAGTGCTTCCTTTCCAAGTTCCGATTTTACCATCAATTAGATAAGTGGAATGAGCTATAGTTTGATCTATAGCGTATTCTTTGGGTACTGAGGAATACGTAGATTTCATGCAAATTTTTTACAATTATATTAAAAATTGAAACAAGTCAGGTTTATTGTTGATATAATCTCCATAAAAACCTTTTGACTTCATTCGTTTGACTAGACTGTCAAAATCATCCGGGCTTTTAATCTCTATCCCAACTACAGCGGGACCATTGGATCGGTTGTTTTTCTTAGAATACTCAAAAAAGGTGATGTCATCTTTCGGACCAAGAACTTCTGCAACAAACTCTTTTAAGGCACCTGCTCGCTGTGGAAAACGAACAATAAAATAATGCAATAACTTAGCCTCCAACAGAGCACGTTCCTTGATTTCTGCCATACGTGTGATGTCATTATTTCCGCCACAAATTAGACAAACCACGTTTTTTCCTTTAATCTCTTCAGTAATCATTTTTAAAGATGCCGTAGACATCGCACCAGCAGGTTCAACGACAATGGCTTCTTTGTTGTATAACTTAAGAATAGACTGGCAGATTTTTCCTTCAGAAACGAGCAAAAGCTTGTCTAAATAAGTTGTGCACAATCTAAACGCATCGTCGCCAACTTTTCGAACTGCAGCTCCATCGACAAAAGGATCGATATCATTGAGCTCTGTGTTTTTACCATTGGCCAGTGATTGCTGCATGGCAGGCGCTCCCTCTGGCTCAATACCGATCACTTTGGTATTGGGTGAAAGTGTTTTAAAAACGTGTAAAACACCAGAAATAAGACCTCCCCCACCAATCGGGACAAGGATATAATCGATCGGTTCCTCGGCTTGCTCAATGAGTTCCAATGCAAGCGTTGCTTGACCAATGACCACGTCCTTATCTTCGAAGGGATGCACAAACACACTGTTGGTTTTTTCTTTAAAAGACTGCGCTGCAGCATAGGCGTCATCAAAAGTATCGCCAGTGAGACGGATTTCTACATTTGAACCGCCAAACATACGGACTTGACCGAGTTTTTGTTTTGGTGTGGGAACGGGCATAAAAATCGTGCCATTAATTCCCAGTTTATTACAGGCAAGCGCAACGCCTTGCGCATGATTGCCCGCACTTGCACAAACAATCCCAAGCTTTCTTTCTTCTGCAGATAACTTATATATTTTGTGATAAGCACCCCGGAGTTTAAATGAGCGTATCGGCTGAAGGTCTTCTCGTTTAAAATACACATTGGCACCGTACTGTTCACTCAATCTCTCGTTGAGTTGCAGGGGCGTTTCCAAAGCGACATCGCGAACGATAACCTTTGCCTCTTGTATACTTTGTATGTTGAAAAGCTTCGTCAACCTTTAAACGATTTTTTTCATTGCGGTCATCGATTCGCGCAATTCTTTACCAATTACCTCAACAGGGTGATTTCGAATAACCGAATTGATTGCGATAAGTTTCTGGTTATCAACGCCTGTATCATTTGGCTGATAAGAAGTCCCAATCACGTCTGTATCGATTTTCTTCATAAAGTCAGTGAGCAATGGTTTACAAGCATGATCAAACAAATAACAACCGTATTCGGCTGTGTCTGAAATCACACGGTTCATTTCAAATAACTTTTTACGTGCAATGGTATTGGCAATCAATGGCGTCTCGTGTAGCGATTCGTAGTAAGCCGATGCATCCTTGATGCCAGAAGCAACCATGGTGTCAAATGCCAACTCCACTCCTGCACGAACAAAAGCGACCATCAATACACCATGATCAAAGTATTCTTGTTCCGTGATTTCATCTTCTGTTATGGCGGTTTTTTCAAATGCCGTTTCGCCAGTTGCAGCCCGCCAAGTCAACAGGTTTTTATCATCATTCGCCCAATCTTCCATCATGGTTTTTGAAAAGTGACCTGACATGATATCGTCCATATGCTTTTGAAACAAAGGGGTCATGATCTCTTTTAGTTCTTCTGACAGTTCAAAGGCCTTAATTTTCGCAGGGTTACTCAAACGATCCATCATATTGGTAATTCCACCATGTTTTAATGCTTCTGTGATCGTTTCCCAACCAAATTGTATGAGTTTTGATGCATAGTTTGGATCTATTCCTTGTGCAACCATTTTGTCAAAGCATAAGATCGAACCTGTTTGCAATACGCCACATAAGATCGTTTGCTCACCCATCAAATCAGATTTGACTTCGGCAACAAAAGACGATTCCAATACGCCAGCACGGTGTCCACCAGTACCAACACAATAGGCTTTTGCTTGCTCAAGACCGTAGCCATGAGGATCATTATCCACATGAACAGCAATCAGCGTAGGAACGCCAAAACCACGTTTATACTCTTCCCGAACCTCTGACCCAGGACTCTTTGGTGCGACCATAACTACCGTTAGGTCTTCTCGGATTTTCATCCCTTCTTCTACGATATTAAAGCCGTGAGAGTAGGACAAAGTCGCCCCTTTTTTCATCAAAGGCATAACCGCTTCAACAACAGAGGTATGATTTTTATCTGGAGTCAAATTGATCACCAAATCTGCTGATGGAATCATATCCTCGTAGGTGCCAACAGGGAAGTCATTGGAGACTGCATTGTTATACGAGGTTCGTTTTTGCTCAATCGCTCCAGCACGAAGTGCATAGGAAACACGTAACCCAGCATCACGCATGTTCAACCCTTGGTTGAGTCCTTGCGCACCACAACCAACGATAACAATATTTTTACCTTCCAAAGCCGCAATGCCATTGGAAAACTCTGAGGAGTCCATAAAACGACAACGTGCAAGTTGATCGAGTTTTTCGTGTAAAGAGAGAGTATTAAAGTAGTTTGACATGATAAATTTATTTAGAGAATTCTTTTAATATATGGGAAATTTGCATCGGTGATTTTGTCACAGAGATTCGACCAGAGCGTACAAACTGCAACAAACCATAAGGTACTAATTCTTTGTATAATTGTTCGGTTTCTTCTCGAAATCCTGTTTTTTCGATAACAAAAAACTCGGGATTGACCGTGACAATGTTGGCATGACTCTTTTTAATCACATTTTGAATCTGACGCTGTTCAAACAAAGAGTTTGATTTCACTTTATACAAAGCCGACTCCTGGAAAATCGTTTCTTCATCCGTGTGATAAAACGCCTTGATCACTTCAATTTGTTTTTCGATTTGCTTGACGATCTTATTGACTTGTTCTTCTGTAAGTTGAGCTACAATCACAAAACGAAAGATGTTTTCAATTTCAGACATCGACGTATTTAAGCTATCGATATTAATATGTCTTTTTAGAAAAATCGCAGACACGCGAGAAAGCAATCCAACGTTGTTTTCTGCATAAATCGAAATCGTATAGTTTTTTTGTTCCATGATTATTCGAGTCTGATGTCTGAGACCGATGCTCCAGAGGGAATCATCGGAAATACATTGTTTTCTTTTTCCACACAAACCTCAAGGAGATAGGGTTTGTCGGACTTCATCATTTCGGCTACTGCAGCAGTCATTTCCTCTCGTTCTGTTACTCGTTTTGCATCGATAAAATAACCCTCTGCGATTTTGACAAAATCTGGATTTACCATTTCGGTAGAAGCGTATCGCTTGTCAAAAAACAACTGCTGCCACTGACGTACCATACCCAAAAAATCATTGTTTAGAATCACAATCTTAACCGCAGCTTGGGTTTGGAAAATCGTACCCAGCTCTTGGATATTCATTTGAAATCCACCATCTCCAATGACTGCAACAACCTCTCGTTCTGGTGCGCCCATTTTGGCACCCAGTGCAGCTGGTAAGGCAAATCCCATGGTTCCCAAACCACCAGATGTAATATTGCTTTTGGATTGTGAAAATTCAGCGTATCGACAAGCGATCATCTGATGTTGACCAACATCCGTAACGATAATGGCTTCGCCCCCACTATTTGTATTGATTGTTTTGATGACTTCACCCATTGTCAAACCGGACTTTGTCGGGTTGATTTCATCATCGATAACCTTGTCAAACTCGATTGCATCGAGCTCTTTAAATCGTTTAAGCCAGTTGGGGTATGTTTTCGTTTCAAGATGTGGGAGAATCGCTTTAAGGGTGTGTTTTACATTCCCCATAACGGCTACATCGACCTCTACGTTTTTGTTGACTTCTGCGGGGTCAATCTCAAAATGAATGATATTGGCTTGTTTGGCATAGGTTGACAAGTTGCCTGTTACACGATCGTCAAATCGCATCCCGATCGCAAGCAGTAAATCGCATTCATTGGTAAGGAGGTTTGGCGCGTAATTACCATGCATGCCAACCATACCAACATTGAGCGGATGAGAGGTTTCGATGGCAGAAACGCCAAGAATTGTCCATGCAGCAGGAACTCCTGACTTTTCAACAAATGCACGGAACTCCTCCTCTGCTTCGCCCAAAATCACACCCTGCCCCCATACGATAAGTGGATTTTTTGCTGCATTGATCAACTTGGCAGCTTGTATCAAATCGTTTTCTTCTGTTTCGGGGATTGGTTTGTAGCTTCGGATTTTTGTACATGGACTGTATGAAAAATCACTTGTCCCAAATTGGGCATCTTTGGTGATATCGACCAATACAGGGCCAGGACGTCCTGAGCGAGCGATGTAAAATGCTTTTGCAATGATTTCTGGAATTTCCTCAACGCGAGTGACTTGATAACTCCACTTGGTAACAGGGGTTGAAATTCCGATTATATCTGTTTCTTGAAACGCATCTGAGCCCAACAAATGAGAAGGAACTTGCCCTGTGATACATACAAGTGGCGTGGAGTCAATCATCGCATCCGCAATTCCAGTCACTAAGTTGGTTGCACCAGGACCAGAAGTTGCCATACAGACTCCCACTTGACCAGATACTCGAGCAAAACCCTGGGCGGCATGGGCAGCACCTTGTTCATGACGAACAAGTACATGATTGATATGGTCTTGAAACTTGTAAAGCTCATCATAAACTGGCATAATGGCACCACCGGGATATCCGTAAATCAGGTCGGCTCCCTCGGCGACCAAACTGCGCACTACCGCTTCAGCACCGCTGATTGGGCCATTTGGTTTTTGGAGTGTTGTTTTTGCGCTCATTAGAGGTTTTCATCAGTTACACAACCAGCAGATGCAGATGAAACTGCTTTGGCATATTTATACAATACTCCTCGAGAGACTTTGAGTTCTGGAGCTTTCCATTGCGCCTTTCTCGATTCGAGTTCTTCCGCATCAACATCCAATACGATGGTGTTGTCTTCCGCATTGATGGTGATTATATCTCCATCTTGTACCAGTGCAAGCGTACCACCGATTTGTGCTTCGGGTGTGATATGCCCTACAACAAATCCGTGTGTACCGCCGGAAAATCGTCCATCAGTAATCAAAGCGATGTCATTCCCCAGTCCAGCACCCATAATCGCGGCTGTGGGTTTTAGCATTTCAGGCATTCCGGGTCCACCCTGTGGTCCCTCGTAACGAATTACCACAACTTCACCTTTTTGCACTTTACCTGTTCGGATACCATCGTTAGCTTCAAACTCTCCATCAAAAACGCAAGCAGGTCCGCTAAAAATTAAACCTTCTTTGCCCGTGATTTTAGCTACAGAACCTTCTTGGGCTAGATTTCCTTTTAAAATCCGAATGTGACCTGTTGGTTTGATTGGATCGGATACTTGGCGAATGACATTTTGACCAACTTGAAGTGGCTCTACATCTGCCAAATTTTCTGCAATTGTTTTTCCTGTGACTGTCAAACAATCTCCGTGAAGCATGCCTTCTTCGAGCATATATTTCATGACAGCGGGAACTCCACCAACACGATAAACATCCTCCATCAAAAACTTTCCGCTCGGCTTTAAGTCTGCCAAGAAAGGTGTACAATCACTAATTCGCTGAAAATCATCAATACTTAAATCAACCTGTGCTGCTTTGGCAATCGCCAAATAGTGCAACACCGCATTGGTTGATCCACCGAGGACAGTGATTAACCGCAGTGCATTTTCAAGAGACTTTTTTGTAACGATGTCTCTTGGTTTAATGTCGTTTTGTAACAGATAATGCAGTGCTTTTCCTGCTTCTACTGCATCTGTTTCTTTCTCCTTACCAACAGCTGGATTGGACGAGCTATAGGGTAAAGACATCCCCAACGCTTCAATCGAAGATGCCATGGTATTGGCAGTATACATCCCGCCACATGCACCAGCTCCTGGACAGGCATTTTGCACGACGGCTTTAAATTCTTTTTCGTCAATCGAACCTGCTACTTTTTGTCCCCATGCCTCAAATGCAGAGACCACATCGAGTTTTTTGTCGTTGAGACAACCTGCCGCAATGGTACCACCATACAACAGTACCGCAGGTCTGTTGAGTCGTAACATTGCCATTAAAGCACCCGGCATGTTTTTATCACAACCAACGACAGTAACCATAGCATCATAAGACATGGCACCCATAACCGTTTCCATAGAATCTGCAATCAAATCTCTAGAGGGCAATGAAAAGCGCATTCCTGGCGTACCCATCGAAATTCCATCACTAACCCCAATGGTATTGAAGATCAATCCGATAAGATCAACTTGCTCTGTCCCTTTTTTAACATGGGTTGACAAATCATTGAGGTGCATATTACAAGGGTTGCCTTCGTATCCAGTCGAGGCAATGCCCACTAGTGGCTTTTGTAAGTCCTCATCTGTCAAACCAATCGCATGAAGCATGGCTTGTGCTGCTGGTTGGGTTGGATCTTGCGTTACGCTTTTACTGTATCTATTCATTTTATAACACGAATTGAAATCAAAACTATCTAAAGATGAACTAGGGAATAAGAATGTAAAAATTCAGTATAGATACCCAAGTTCAAAAATATATTTTTAATATATTGACTATCAATAAGTTAATGGATTATTTTGAATGACGTCCAACAATTTTTTATTTTTTACTGTCCAAAGATGGGGCAAATTCAAGTTTTCGCCAATAAAACCCATTTATTTTTTACAAAAAATTGAATCCACATGAATTTTTGTAACATTGTAATATTATGAAAAGAGATGACTTCGCAAATCGCAACCCGTTAGTATTGGCACAGCGTCAATTTTTTGATAATGGCGGTACACGATCGCTACAGTCGAGGCGTCAAGTATTACATGCCTTAAAGCAAGTCATAGTAGTTGAGGAAGAAGCCATCAACAAAGCACTTTATAAAGATTTGGGTAAATCTTCGAGTGAAACCTTTCTTTCTGAAGTCGGACTTGTCTTAACAGAAATTGATTACTTCAAACGACATCTCCAACAGCTAGCCAAGCCCAAGCTCGTAACAAGTTCTCTTTTAAATTGGCCTTCAAAAGACTTTGTTGTCCCTGAACCCTATGGCGTGATGTTGCACATCAGCCCTTGGAACTATCCGTTTCAACTTGTTTTTACGCCCTTGATTGGGGCTATTGCTGCGGGCAACACGGTTGTTGTGAAACCCTCTGAGCTAGCGCCAAATACTGCAGATTGTATTGAGAAAATCATCAAGTTGGCATTTCCGCCCGAGTGGGTGACCGTTGTAAAAGGCGGTCCCGAGATTGGAAAATCACTGCTAGAAGAGCGATGGGATTATATCATGTACACTGGAGGCGTTCGCGTGGCCAAAATTGTCGCGCAAGCAGCAGCAAAACACCTCACCCCTACGATGCTCGAGCTCGGCGGCAAAAACCCTTGTGTTGTTGATCATACTGCTCGAATCCGGGTTGCTGCTCGGCGTATGGTGTTTGGTAAATTTCTCAATTGCGGACAAACCTGTATTGCACCTGATTATGTTTTGGTCCATGAATCTGTTAAAGAGTCATTGATTGCCGCAATGATTGGAGCGATCCGAGAGAGTTATGGTACAGATGAATCCAAGTCGGATGATTATGGGCATATTATCAATGTCAATCATTTTGAAAGATTGCAGAACTTACTCGATCGCCAACGCATCCGATACGGTGGAAAAACCATTGCCAAAAACCGATACATACAGCCGACGCTAGTTGAGGTCAACGATACGAACAATTCCCTGATGGAGGAAGAGATTTTTGGGCCAATCTTACCGATTCTCACTTATCAGACGGATGAAGATTTAAAAACCATCATACAGCAATATGAAAAACCCTTATCTTTTTATGTGTTTTCCCAACGAAAACGCTGGGCAAAAAATTTGATGCGCTCTTATTCTTATGGAGGAGGAATTATCAATGATACACTATTGCAGTTTACCAATCGGCATCTTCCGTTTGGTGGCATTGGCCAAAGTGGTATGGGTTCTTACCATGGAAAGCATAGTTTTTTTGCATTTTCGCATGACAAACCCTTTATCCAACGTAGCAATTGGCCAGACCCCTCCATGCGTTATGCCCCATACAAGAAAAAAATGAAATTTTTAAAACCATTGCTCAAATGGCTGGGATAAAAGAGAAAACCGTTCGGGAAGCGATTGCTTATCGGCGGTCTGTGCGGGCATATACCGATGAAGCTCTAGATGATAATAAAGTGAAAGATTGTATTCAACAGGCTACGCTCGCTCCTACGAGTAGCAACTTGCAATTATGGGAGTTTTATCATGTCACAGACAAAGAAAAGTGTAGAGAAATTGCCAAAGCGTGTTTTAACCAAAGTGCTGCAAAAACCGCTAACCAATTGGTTGTGGTTGTCGCCCGACGTGACCTTTGGCGAAGTCGTGCCAAGGCCAATTACACTTACCTATCGAATGCGTTTCAAACTGCCAATTCGTTTAGTCCTGCTCGAAAAAAAATGGCACTCAACTATTATGGAAAACTGATTCCTACGCTTTACAGTACATTTTTTGGGATTAAAGGGTGGATTGTATTTCTTTTTTCGCAGTTCGTGGGCTTATTCCGACCGATGTATCGCCAAAATCGAAGAAGTGATTTGCGGGTCGTCGCTCAAAAAAGCGCAGGCCTAGCCGCACAAAACTTTATGATTGCCATGGCAGCGATTGGCTATGACACTTGTCCGATGGAAGGGCATGATAGTTTACGGGTAAAGCGTGCGTTGGGAATTGGCCGAAAAGCCGAAATCAATATGGTGATCGGTTGTGGGATTCGTGACCCCAAGGGCGTGTATGGAAAACGCTTTCGGATTCCATTTGAAGAGGTGTATAGAAAAGTATAGCGCCAATCACACATTAAAGCGGAAATGCATCACATCTCCGTCTTTTACGACATAGTCTTTGCCTTCCACGCGCATTTTGCCCGCTTCTTTGACCTTGGCTTCAGAGGCATAATTGTCATAATCTGCATAAGAAATCACTTCTGCCCGAATAAAACCCTTTTCAAAATCGGTGTGTATAACCCCAGCCGCCTGAGGAGCTGTTGACCCCTGAGGTACCGTCCACGCTCTAACTTCTTTTTGACCTGCAGTAAAATAAGTATGCAAATTCAGCATGGCATAGGCGGCACGAATGAGTTTTGCTGCACCGGGTTCGGACAAGCCCATATCATCTAAAAACAACTGACGTTCTTCGTAAGTGTCGAGTTCATTGATATCCGCTTCTGTCGAAACTGCGAGTACAAGAACATCGGCCTGTTCTGATTCTGCAACTTGTCGAACTTGATCCACATAGGCATTCCCATTGACTGCAGAGGACTCATCAACGTTACAGAGATAAAGCACCGGTTTGTCGGTCAGTAATTGCATGGTCTTTACATAGGTCAAACGATCATCATCAGAAATCGATAAGGCACGAACTGAAGTCGCTGCAGAAAGTCCCTGTTGCAATTTGTTTAGAACCTCTTGCTCTTTGATGGCTTCTTTGTTACCGGTTCGAGCTGCACGACTTACTTTCTCCAAGCGTTTTTCAACAGTCTCCAAATCTTTGAGTTGGAGTTCCAAGTCAATTGTTTCTTTATCTCGAATCGGGTCGACAGACCCATCGACATGCACAATGTTATCATTATCAAAACAGCGTAAGACATGTAGAATCGCATCGGTTTCACGAATGTTACTCAGAAACTGATTGCCGAGCCCCTCCCCTTTACTCGCTCCACGAACAAGTCCAGCGATATCGACAATCTCCACAGTGGCAGGAACAACTTTTTCTGGTTGAACCAGAGATTCTAGGCGTTCCAAACGTGGATCGGGGACATTAACTACACCAATGTTTGGCTCAATGGTACAAAACGGAAAGTTGGCACTTTGCGCTTTGGCGTTTGATAGACAATTAAATAAAGTGGATTTACCCACATTGGGAAGACCAACGATTCCTGCTTTCATAAATTATCCTTCAGGGTGCATAAAACGTTGCTTGCCCAGCAAGGTTTCTTCTGATTCTACATGATCTTCGTCGGGCACACAACAATCAACTGGACAAACGGCTGCACATTGGGGTTCATCGTGAAAACCCTTACACTCTGTGCACTTATCGGGAGCGATAAAATATACCTCATCTGAAATAGGCTCTTGTGCTTCATTCGCATTCACCGCTTTTCCATTGGGTAATACCACATCTCCTGCCAAACTTGTTCCGTCAGCATATGTCCAATCAAAGGCCCCTTCATATATGGCTGTGTTTGGGCATTCTGGCTCGCAAGCCCCGCAGTTGATGCATTCGTCTGTGATGATAATTGCCATTCTAAATTGTTTAGCTTTGCAAAAGTACGCGCTATGAAGAACTCCGACAAGTCTAAAGATAAAATTCATTCCTTGATTGAAGCTTTTCATCACTTGGGTGAGCAACTCCGAAATCATGTGAAATCCAAAGCAACTCGCGCTTTAAACGAAACAGTAGATGCAGCTCGTATTCAGAATGCTTGGTTTACAGAGGCAAATGTTCATTCCGCTTTTCGCAACTGGGGTGAGGTTTTGCGTCACGAGACCATAAGCAGCTGGCTGTCGGCCTACCCTACTGCGAAATGGAGCAATCAAACCGTTGGACTTGTCTTGGCTGGCAATTTGCCCTTGGTTGGTTTTCACGACGTGGTTTGTGTGTTGCTCAGCGGACATCGTGCCGTTATCAAACTGTCCTCCAAAGACAAGATCTTAATTCCTGCATTAATTGACATTCTCCAATCAAAATTTCCCGAAATCAATGAACGAGTGCAATTTGTGAGTGATCAACTCGGATCTGTTGACAAGGTCATTGCGACAGGAAGCAACAACAGCAGTCGTTATTTCTCCTATTATTTTAAAGATATTCCACACATCATTCGAAAAAACCGCAACAGTGTTGCGGTACTCACAGGCGATGAAACCGATGAGCAACTCGCTGGACTGGCTGACGACATCTGTCTGTATTTTGGATTGGGTTGTCGTAGTGTTTCCAAAATATGGGTGCCAAAAGACTATGATTTTGACATCTTATTTGGTGCCTTATACAAGTACAAAGACATCATCAATCACAATGGTTATGCAAATAACTATGATTACAACAAAGTCATTTTCTTGATGAATCAAGAGCCCTTACTCGACAATGGATTTCTGATTCTCAAAGAAGATAATCGTATCTCGTCACCGATCGCATGCTTGTATTACAACCATTACGACAACCAAACTGAAGTGGAACAAGCCATCGCTGCCAATCGAGAAGACATTCAATGTGTGGTATCGTCTAGTGATGAGAACAACCATGTTTTTTTTGGGCAAGCACAGTATCCACAACTCCATGACTATGCCGACAATGTCGACACCATGGATTTGTTGTTAAAAAATTGAAGAAAAAATTAACGGTAAAGTAAAAAGAAGCGAAACTGATTTTGTTTCTTTGCACAGAATTTTCAGCTATGAAAAAACACAATTTCAGTGCAGGTCCTTGCATACTCCCAGATGAGGTTATGCAACAAGCTGCCCAAGCCGTTCAGGAATTAGACGGATCCGGATTATCACTCATCGAAATTTCACACCGCAGTGCTGCCTTTATCGAGATTATGGATAAGGCCTGTGCACTCGCCTTAGAACTGTTGGGATTGACTGACAAAGGGTACAAAGCCCTTTTTCTACAAGGCGGCGCCAGTACCCAGTTTTTGGCTACTGCTTACAATTTATTGGAAAACAAAGGAGCCTATCTCAATACAGGAACCTGGTCAACAAAAGCCATTAAAGAGGCAAAGCTATTGGGTGAGGTCGTTGAGGTCGCCTCGTCAGCAGATGCCAATTTCAATTATATCCCGAAAGAATACGCTGTTCCAGCAGATGCGGACTACCTACACATCACGACCAACAACACCATTTTTGGAACCCAGATAAAAGCGCTTCCTGAAACCGATACGGTCTTGGTCAGTGATTCGAGTTCCGATATTTTTTCCAGACAGCTCGATTTCTCAAAGTTTGGGATTTTGTATGCTGGGGCACAAAAAAATATGGGACCAGCGGGAACCACACTTGTTGTCGTAAAAGAAGAAGTGCTTGGCAAAGTGACCCACAAGATCCCCTCTATGTTGGATTATGCCGTTCACGGCGCAAAAGACAGTATGTTTAACACTCCACCTGTGTTTGCGGTTTACACCTCGATGCTGACCTTGGATTGGTTGCAAAAGCTTGGTGGAATCAAAGCAATCGAGGCGAAAAACAACGCCAAAGCAGAATTGATGTATGGTGAGATCGATCGGAATCCATTGTTCAAGGGCTTTGCAGCTCTGGAGGATCGCAGTACGATGAATGCAACCTTTACTTTGGAGAAAGCAGAATTAAAAGAACGCTTTGACAGCATGTGTGCAGATGCACTCATTAGCGGTATCAATGGACACCGATCTGTTGGAGGCTATCGTGCTTCTATGTACAACGCACTCCCACTCGCTTCTGTACAGACGCTTGTGGATGTTATGAAAGAATTGGAACGAACAGCATAAATGAAAACAATGGCAAAAATACTTGCAAACGACGGCATATCCGCATCTGGAGTAGATGCACTCGAGTCTTATGGATATGAAGTGAGCACAACCAATGTCGCTCAGGAGCAATTGGAAAATCACATCAACACCAATGAGATTGATGTATTGTTGGTACGCAGTGCCACAACGGTGCGAAAAGATCTGATCGATGCTTGTCCTAGCTTAAAAATCATCGGCCGTGGTGGTGTTGGTATGGACAATATCGACGTGGACTATGCTCGTGAAAAGGGCTTACATGTCATCAACACCCCAGCAGCTTCTTCTGCTTCGGTAGCAGAGTTGGTCTTTGCCCATTTATACGGTGGTGTTCGCTATCTTTTTGATAGCAACCGGCAAATGCCCTTAGAAGGGGATAGCAATTTTAAAGTTTTAAAGAAAAATTATGCTGGCGGGTCTGAATTGCGTGGCAAGACCATGGGCGTGATTGGATTTGGACGAATCGGACAAGAAACTGCTAAAATTGCGCTTGGTGTCGGCATGCATGTCGTTGCGCATGACCCATTTATGGACAAGGCAGAAGTCAAGGTTGTATTGGGTAACGGAGCTGAGGTTGATATCGCTATTGAGATGAACAGTTTCGAGTCTGTACTGAAAGAGTCAGATTTTATCAGCTTGCATGTACCTGCGCAAGACAAACCCGTAATTGGACAGAAAGAATTGGCAATGATGAAGAAAGGGGCTGGTTTGATCAATGCGGCACGAGGTGGTGTAATTGATGAAGAGGCACTCCTCGATGCTCTTGATAATGGGCAGTTGAGTTTTGCTGGTTTGGACACCTTTGTTAACGAACCAAAACCTGCCTTGAAGGCATTGATGCATCCGAGCGTATCGCTAACGCCTCATATTGGTGCAGCTACGCAAGAAGCACAAGACCGTATCGGCACAGAACTCGCACAGCAAATCCATGCGATTTTAGGGTAACCTGATGAAAAAATTAAAGCAACGTTGGGGGATTCGCTCCAACTTCCACTTGTTGATTATTTTCGTTGTCTTTGGCATCACAGGCAGTGTGTCGGCTCTGCTTGCCGAACCTCTCACCCATTGGCTTGGGCTTACCCCAGAAAATACAAATCTATGGCTATACTGGCCGATCCGTATCCTATTGATTTTCCCAATTTATCAAGTGATTTTGGTAGTTTGTGGCTTTTTATTTGGAGAGTTCCAATTTTTTTGGAACTTTGAAAAGAAAATGTTGTCTCGTATGGGTTTACCCATTCATAAATTGGACAAAAACAAATAATCGTTTGATGCTTCTGCGGCTTATTTTCACACTCAGTATTTTTCTGCCAACTTTGGCGGTCTATGCGCATGAGCTATCTCACCATGAGCATGAGGAGTGTGAGGAAACCGTTGTGCATTTTCATCAAAAGGAAGAGCACTGTTTCCTTGATGACTTTGTGTTTAGCAACACCTTCCATGTTCAAAGTCACGAGGTTAAGTGGCTTAGCCCCTCCCCACTGATTGCGTACAGTTCATACAACGTTCTCTACAACAACTCCGATTTACATTTTAGATTTTTAAGAGGTCCGCCAACAATGTAAATAACTCTGTTTTTACTGCTTTCCTTTGTTGGAAAGCCAACCCTTATATATTAAAATCTAAAATTTATATCATGTTTAAACAAATTAAATTACAAGCCCTTTTTATTGCCTCAATCCTATTGACCGTTTCATGTTCAAAAGATGATCCTGAAGAAATTCACGAGCACGAAATCAATAAAGTTGCCCTTCATTTTACGAACATTGCAGACAGAACCGATACTTTTGAAGTGGAGTGGGAACTAGATCACGCTGATGAAAATCATGCTGCTGCTGATGATCATAATCACGAAAATCATATCGAACTAGCGGCAAATTCCACCTACTCTGTTGAAGCTGAATTTTATGACACTGGCGAAGAGGACGATACTCATGATCATGACCACGACGGGGATCATGAGGAAGAAGGAGAAGATATCACTGCTGAAATTATTGAGGAAAAAGATGTACACCTCATATTTTATGAATTCGTCGGATTAAACAATTTGACCATTGCATCTAATGATGATGATGTGATAGACACCAATGGATTTAAAATCAACCTAAATACGACTTGGACAACAACAGGTCAAGAAACTGGTGACATCAAACTCTATTTAATCCACGAACCTCAATCTAAAGAAGGTACAGTTCGTAATGATTTTGGTGGTGAGGACGATGTCATCGCTGAATTTGAGGTACACATTGAATAATCTTCAATTTCAATTCTATTATTCACACTACCTTTAAGGTGATGAAATTGCAAGTCAATAATCGCTTCACATCATTCAAGACAGTAGCCAATAGCATACTATTATTGGCTACTTGTTTTTTGTATTCTCAAGATTGCAAGCTCATTCTTGAAGGTCAGGTTTTGAGCATATATGACAATGCTCCTCTCGAAGCTGCTGTTATTCAAGTTCAGTCAACCAATCAAAATGCGGTTAGTTCGAAGGATGGCTCTTTTGTGCTCAACAACCTCTGTGCAGAAAAAATCACCCTTGTTATTTCGCATTTAAATTGTAAAAAGCGGATTGAGGTCATTGATCTTGCATCTTCCACTTACCAAATATTTTATATGGATCACCATATCGAGATGCTCGATGAGGTGGTTTTGGAAGAAGAAAAGACAAATACTGTCTCGCCCACCGCAAAGGTGGTTGCGCTAAGCGAAATCCAAAAAGAGCGACATAGTGGGTATGGTTTGGCAAAAGCCATTGCGCAATTTAGTGGGGTGAACACCCTTTCCACAGGAAGCGGACTCGCAAAGCCCATCATTCATGGCATGTTTGGTAGTCGTGTGGGGGTTGTCTATGACCAAACGGTATTGGAAAATCAACAGTGGGGTCAAGACCATGCGCCAAGCGTTGATGTCAATGCTTTTGACAACGTTCAAGTCGTAAAAGGGGTTTCAACACTTCAATACACTGGAGACAACCCTGGTGGACTCGTAATCTTAGAATCTACTATACCCATGGCCATTGACTCGCTCTATGGCAAAACCATCTTGCAAGGGAATCACAACAATAAAGGAATAAACCTATTGAGTTCTTTGACAAGGTCTTATGAAAACGGGCTTTATCTCAAAGCCCAAGGCACCTATAAAAATTATGGAGATAGCGTAGCCCCGGATTATGTTTTGACCAATACCGCTTTAAACGAAAACAATCTCTCGCTAACAGTCGGAAAGCATAACTCAAATAGCGAGTGGAAACTCTATGCGAGTGTTTTCAACAATGAGGTTGGGATTTTGCGCAGCTCTCATGTTGGGAGTGTCCGAGACCTGTACCAGTCCATTTCATTGAGTACTCCAAGAGTGATTCTTCCATTCAGCCACGACATCAATGTACCAAAGCAAACCAACAATCATTTGACCACTACCCTTACATATCGAAAAACGACCTCTTCAAACCATAAATGGGGAGTACAATACGGTTGGCAAAGAAACAATCGAAAAGAGTTTGACGTCCGTCGGGGTGAAAACAAATACAAACCGTCTATCGATTTGTATTTAAATACGCACAGCGCACAAGTTCACTATGACTGGACTCAAGGTCTAGCCGCATTCAAATCGGGGGTGTTTGCGCAAGTTCAAGACAATTATTCCAATCCAGATACGGGTGTAAAGCGATTGATTCCCGACTATATCAAGTTTAAAACAGGTGGCTTTCTGACAGCCGTTGTAAATTCCGATCGTTTTACGATTGGATTTGGAACGCGCTATGAGCACACCAACAATGAGGTGCAAAAATACTATAAGCTATCGAGATGGAATCTTGAAAATTACGAACAGAGTTTGGGGAAATACGTAACCAAAGAACTGCTTAACCAAAGGTTGATTCGGAGGAGACTCTTTTTCAATACGTTCTCCTTACAAGGGGGATTGCGTTATGATCTTTCTAATTCACAAGATATTGGGTTCAATTACAGTTTGTCCCAACGGGCACCCGATATTGCCGAAATGTTTAGTGATGGCTTACACCACTCACTGGCCACCATCGAATATGGCAATCCTTTTCTCTCCAAAGAAACCAATCATAAATTGGTGTTGGATTATTCCAAAGCAAGTGGTGATTTTCAATTCAATATCAGTCCTTACCTAAACATCGGCAAAAACTATATCATTATTGAACCTATTGGTGCAGAATTGACTATTCGGGGCGCATTTCCAGTTTGGGAGTTTAGAGCAATCGATGCAACATTCAAAGGTGTTGATGTGGATTTGTCTTACGCGCCTACAAAAGGTATCTTCCTAAAAAACAACACCTCATGGATTGCCGCAAAGGACATAAGTACCGGTCAACCTCTTATCAATATCCCTCCGTTTAGTCTTCACAACAGTATACTTGTTTCGCCTGCTCGTTGGGAAAAGTTTTCTTTTGAGCTCAACGCAAAACATGTGTTTCGTCAAAACCAATATCCAGATCACAACTTTGAGACGGATATTGTAGAAGATGGGCAATACATCACCAAAACGATTGACATCAGCACTCCACCATCAAGCTATAGCCTGATTGGGGCTGACCTTCGATGGGGATCTTATTCATTTTTATCATCCAAAGTCAATATTTCACTTTCGATTGATAACCTATTGAACAGTTCATATAGAAATTACCTCAACCGATTGCGATATTATGCAGACGAACAAGGTCGCAACGTGCTCTTGCAAATCAAATTCAGTTATTGAGCTGTTGATTTAAGACAACTTGGAATCGATCAATTTCAAAAACTCATTTCGCGTTTCCATTTTCTCAAACGTACCACGAAAACCAGAAGTTGTGGTTAAGGAGTTTTGTTTTTGTACCCCTCGCATCATCATACACATATGAGAGGCCTCGATTACAACCGCAACACCTTTTGGTTCAAGGGTGGTGTTAATACAATCGAGAATTTGTTCGGTTAGGCGTTCTTGCACCTGAAGTCGTCTTGAAAATACATCGACAATACGAGGGATTTTACTCAAACCGACAATATGCCCATTGGGAATATAAGCGACATGCGCTTTTCCGAAAAAGGGTAGCATATGATGCTCACACAAGCTGTAAAGTTCAATGTCTTTGACCAAGACCATTTCGTTATAAGACTCGGCAAACATGGCTCCGCGAAGGATTTCGGCAGGATTCATATCATATCCCTGGGTCAAAAACTGCATCGCTTTGGCTGCACGTTTTGGGGTATCGAGTAAGCCCTCGCGATTTTGGTTTTCTCCAATGTTGTGGATAATGTCTTTGTAATGCGATTTGATCGCGTTGGTTATATTAATATCGTATGTGTCGATAGATTCAAATGTCATAATTCTTCTTTAAGCAATTGTGAATGTGATGATATTAATTTTTTCACCTTTGGTGATATGACCGCACGACAATAGGGTTGTGATGGATTGAGATTGTAATAATCTTGGTGCTCCACCTCTCCTTTATAAAAAATACTGAAAGGAGTAAGCTCAGTCACAATCGGATCATCAAAGGCACTTGCTTTTGATGCTATGACGTCTTGTGCAGTAGCCAACTGTTGTTCATTGTGATAGAAAATTGCAGAGCGGTACTGCGTACCTACATCAGCACCTTGTTTGTTGAGCGTTGTTGGGTCATGGGTATCAAAAAAGACTTCCAACAGATTTGCAAAATCAATCTGTGTATTGTCATACTCGAGCTGAACACACTCGGCATGACCTGTTGACCCGTTACAAACCTCTCGATAAGTGGGATTTTTGACGAAACCCCCTGCGTAACCAGGTGAGACCGAAAGCACACCACGCACACGACGGTAAATGGTGTCTGTACACCAAAAACACCCGTTTGCTAAAGTTGCCTTTTCTATCATTTTGTTTAACAATCTTGTAACAAAGTTAAACAAAAAAGTTGATTTTTCAAATGGAAAGAAGAAAGCCAGAACAAATTTGTAATTTTAACCCAATGATAAAAGCCAAAAAACTATCCAAAACCTATGAGTCGTTAGCCGTTCTGAATGGGGTTGACCTACATGTAAAAACCAAGGAAATCATAACAATCACTGGCCCTTCTGGTGCGGGAAAAACTACACTCCTCAATATCTTGGGAACATTGGATGTGGCTGATCAACAGCCCGATCGAAGGCTTGAGATTGGCGGTCAGGATGTATTGGCACTCCAAGGAAAGGAATTGGCAAAGTTTCGTAATCAGCATCTTGGTTTTGTGTTTCAATCCCATCAACTTCTTCCTGAATTCAGTGCCATTGAAAACGTTTGTATCCCTGCAATGATTGGGAAGACACCCCTTCAAAAAGCACAAAAAGACGCTATGGAATTGCTTGATTTTTTGGGTCTCGCCCAACGTGCCGATCACAAACCCGCCATGCTTTCGGGTGGTGAGCAGCAGCGAGTGGCTGTGGCCAGGGCTTTGATCAACAAGCCCAAACTCTTGTTGGCTGACGAACCCAGTGGAAATCTGGATAGCAAAACCGCTGACCAATTACACAAGTTGTTTTTATCACTACGTGACAACTTTGATCAAACCATCGTATTGGTAACCCACAACAAAGAACTCGCTGCGCTTGGCGATCGCAGTCTCCAACTTGTCGATGGGAAATGGAGTTAAGTACCGATGAGTTGCGCGTGTTTCTCGACCAGAAAGCCCAACAGTATAACCATCCTGACTTTATCACTTCTGACCCGATCCAAATTCCCAAACGCTTTCACAACAAAGCAGATATCGAAATTGCCGCTTTTCTCTCCGCAATTATCGCTTGGGGCAATCGTGTGAGTATCATCAAAAGTGCATCCAAACTCATGTCGATAATGGGTGATCAACCCCATGACTATATTATCAATACCTCAAAATCTGATTGGGAAGCCATCGATCACTTTGTGCATCGCACTTTTAATACCATTGATTTGCGCTATTGTCTGCAAGCCCTACAGCACCTATATACAAACCATGGCGGGTTACATGAGACCCTGCGCCCAAGAGCAACTGAAGAATTTATGGATGAGGCCATTTGCCGTTTTCGAAATCTTTTTTTTGAATGTGACCATCCCACACGCACCAGCAAACACATCGCCAACCCCGCCAAGGGCTCAGCGGCAAAACGGATTCATATGTTTTTGCGCTGGATGGTGCGGAAAGACAATAACGGAGTAGATTTTGGCTTATGGACGGATATCCCGACATCCAAATTGTCCTGTCCGCTAGACGTTCACACGGGGAATATCGCACGAAAGCTGGGATTGATCAAACGCAAACAAAACGATCAAAAAACACTGCGGGAACTCGATCAGCAATTGCGTACCCTCGACCCCAATGACCCTGTTAAATACGACTTTGCCCTCTTTGGATTGGGGGTTTTTGAGAAGTTTTAGCTTGCTTTCGCTAAGGTTTTCTATCTTTGCATCAGTTTATAACACTCTTATCGAAATTTTTGGATGAATATACTTCTTAAGTCCGCAAAAATTATCGATCCTACCAGCAGCTTTCACGGCAATACCCTCGACATTCTTATTCGCAACGGTATAATCGACAAGATCGAAAAGACAATTGTTGCGCCTAAAGCAAGCGTAATCGAGCATAAAAACCTTTGTGTGTCACTCGGTTGGTTTGACAGTAGTGTGTCATTTGGGGAGCCTGGTTATGAGGAACGAGAAACCCTAAACCACGGCCTATCGGTCGCTGCTGCTTCGGGCTTTACACACATTGTTTATAACACCAACACCAACCCCCTGCCCACATCTAAAGCTGACATTTCCTTTTTGCTTCGGAGTGCTGCACACACACCAACGACACTCCACCCCAAAGGACATATCACAGCACAAGACAACGCACAACAACTCGCCGAGCTTCACGACTTGTCGCAAGCAGGTGCCATTTGCTTTAGCAATCACAAACAACCCATTGACGATCCACACCTTTTGTTACTCGCTTTGCAGTATACGCGCGGGTTTGATGGTCTTGTTGAGTCCTTTCCTGTCGATCATCAGCTTGCTGTTCATGGCGTTATGCACGAAGGAAAAGTCAGTACTTCACTCGGACTAGCAGGCATTCCCAACCTCGCCGAAGAAATACGCATCCGCAGGGACTTGGCGATTTTGAGATACACAGGTGGTAAACTCCATATCCCAACCATATCCACTGTTGAAGGAGTTGAACTTATTCGTCAAGCCAAAAAAGACAAACTCGATGTGAGTTGTAGCGTGGCGATTCACAACTTGATGATGACCGATAAGCAACTCGACGGTTTTGACACCCGCTTTAAACTCATGCCGCCATTGCGCGAAAGCTCCGATCAAAAAGCTCTCATCAAAGGCATCAAAGACGGTACCATTGACATGGTCACTTCCGATCACCAACCGATGGACATTGAGCATAAAAAAGTAGAGTTAGAACATGCTGCCTATGGAAGTTTGGGGCTCGAAACCACTTTTGGAAGTTTATGTACGCTGATGGATGTGGAAGATGCTGCCTTACTTCTCAATAGAGGAAAGGAGCGATTTGGTGTATCCCAACAATCGATTCAAATTGGTGCGCAAGCCGATTTGACCCTTTTTACACCTGACGGGTCAACAATAGTTTCGAAAGAAAACATCATCTCCACTAGCAAAAACAGTGCCTATCTCGGGAAAGAAATTCCCGGAACGGTTTATGGTGTTGTGAACAATGGTAAGCTACACTTAAACGACTAGTCGTTGACAAAGCTCAAATATCTTGTACGCCAACCCAAATCCGTAGGAATTACAAATCCGCCTTTACTTGTATTGATTCACGGATATGGAAGCAACGAAAACGACCTGTTTTCTTTCGCTGAATACCTTCATCCTGATTTGTTGGTCATATCCCTACGCGCACCCCTCAACCTACCCATGATGGGACATGCGTGGTATAGCATTCATTTTGATGCCGAACAAGGAAAGTGGTCTGATGATGCGGAAGCCATTGGCTCGCGCGAATTGGTCTTGCAGTTTTTGGACGAACTTATGCAAATCCATCCCTATGACAAGTCGCAAGTACATCTGTTGGGTTTTAGCCAGGGAGCTATCCTATCTTTCAGCCTAGCACTAACCTACCCAAACCGATTTGCGAGTATCGTGGCACTCAGTGGGTACCTCAACGAAAATATCACCACGATTCCCATGGAAGGAAAAATACCCCAAATCTATGTCGGGCATGGCACACAAGATGAAGTTGTCCCATACGAATGGGATAAGCAAGGTGTAGAGCGACTTCGGCAAGCAGGTATAGACGTTCACTTTGACAGCTTTCCCGTTGGGCACACCATCTCACAAGATGGTTTTCACAAACTCCTTGAATGGCAAAATGCGCTACTGAAAAAACAGTAACGCTTTTTTATGTCTTATGAATACGACGATTAACGAATCATTATTTTTTAACCAACTTCACCGTTTGCTGCCCTTCTGCGGTTTGCACGTTGAGGAGATACACCCCTGGCGCAAGCGAATAGGTGTCTAGGGTTAGCTTTTGTTTTTGTGGGCTTTTGGTAAGCACTTCTCGACCCACCAAGTCATAAACCGCTAGAGACTGGATGTCATAAGGACTTTCCACCCGTAGGCGATTGCCCATGGGATTGCTGTAATAGGACAGCAAGGGCTTTTGAGTTTGGGGTAGATCCAAAGTTTCTGAATGAAAGACACATATATCTAATGTAAAAGTTGAGAAGTCAGTCCCATCATAGGCATAGAGCTCTTCATTACTGAGGATCTGAATATAAATGATCTCTCCTTCTGTTCTACCTGTTATTTCAAGTATGGAATTGTGATGAACAATTTCAGTACAATCAAATCTTGTGTAGATACCTGCTGATTCAGTAAAAAGTACAGCCGTTAAAGAAGATTCCCCAAAATAATTTCCTTCGGCATACATCTTAAACTTACCTGAACTTGGCACCTCAACTTTGTACCACACATCGACTGGATCTGTTATTGAATCTGCGTTTTCATTACCAACACAACCATTATTGTTAAAAGCTTGTCCTGAGTGGGTTGCATCTGCAAATGTACCTATTGTTGCTGTGCTTTTATCATAACAGGACTCACTTTGGATCGTAAGCATTACAGCACCACTTGCAGCGTTGTTTGCTGGTGGATCTTGGGCGACCAGAATTGAAAGTGAAAAGAGTGAAATTATTGTACTAAAAAGTTGACATGATTTCATAATGTTAAAATTTAAGGGATTGATAGAAAGTCCCAAACCCCCACAGTCTGTGTTTGGAAAAATGAAAAATCTGGGTTTTTTGAGGCATATGGGTTGTTTGATTAGTTTTTGATCAGTTTAACCGTTTGCTGTCCTTCTGCGGTTTGCACGTTGAGGAGATGCACCCCTGGCGCAAGCGAATAGGTGTCTAGGGTTAGCTTTTGTTTTTGGGGGCTTTTGGTAAGCACTTCTCGCCCCACCAAGTCATAAACCGCCAGAGACTGGATGTTATAAGGACTTTCCACCCGAAGACGATTGCCCATGGGATTACTGTAATAAGACAGCATGGGTTTGGCAGTTGGAGTGTTTGTTAACGAACTGGCATCAAAAGCGCAAATGTTAATAATAGAAGATTGCAAGTTGTCATTATAACCCCATACTTGACTAGCTGAAATCAATTGAATATAAATCACTTCTCCAGCTTCCCTGTTTGAAGTCGTTATCCCTGAACCATTAAAACCACAATTAAATCTTGTGTAAACTTCATTGTTTAGTGTGTAAAGGTTTATAAACAATGTAGTTTCGCCAACTTTCTCAACGAATCCTCTAACAGTAAAGCTACCTGAATCAGGTACCGTTAACTTGTACCAAACATCAAAAGGAGTAGTAATACCACTACTTCCACAAAATTCTGGATCAAAAGCGTATCCAGAATGAGTCGCATTCTCAAATGTTCCTGTGATTTGTTGATCCGCTGTGCAAGAACTTACTTCATAAACAGTAAGCGCAATAGCATCTTCTGGATCATCATTGGCTGGTGGAGTCAAGTCAGGATCAAGAGCACAAATCTGAAATGCACCTAAGTCACTACCAAAATCATGCCCCTTAACTTGGCTTGCCTCAGCAACCATGAAATAGACCTCAGTGTTTTCAGCCTGTCCAGTGAGTCTAATTACTGATAAATAATCTGTGTTTGAATCATGAGTGCAATCAATTTCAGTCAAAACATCCTCTGCGAGTGTATAGGCAAAAAGCATAGGGTCTGTGAGTGGAGATCCTGAAACTGCTGAGATTTGAACATTCAGATTTCCTGAACTGGGTACAGTCGCTTTGTACCATAAATCAGCATATGCAACTTCCTCGTACTGACGAATACCATTAAGGCAAGCCGATGAATAATCAGACCCATTTGAGTTCGTAGCATGCGTTAAGTCCCCTTGGATATGAGAACTACAAGACTGCGCTTGCACAGTTAGCGTAGCTGCCGTTTGGTACGTGTTGTTTGCTGGTGGATCTTGGGCTTGAAGTTGCGTAAGAAAAAGTATAGATAAAAATAGAATCAATCGTCGAATTGGATTCATGGGTTAATGATTTAGAGTTATTAAAAAATAGCCCCAAAACCCCCACAGTCTGTGTTTGGAAAAATGAAAAATCTGGGTTTTTTGAGGCATATGGGTTGTTTGATTAGTTTTTGATCAGTTTAACCGTTTGCTGTCCTTCTGCGGTTTGCACGTTGAGGAGATACACCCCTGGCGCAAGCGAATAGGTGTCTAGGGTTAGCTTTTGTTTTTGTGGGCTTTTGGTAAGCACTTCTCGACCCACCAAGTCATAAACCGCTAGAGACTGGATGTTATAAGGACTTTCCACCCGAAGACGATTGCCCATAGGGTTGCTGTAGTATGACAACAAAGATGGGGATGGACGTTCTGTGATTAGCGTGGCATCGTCCCATGCGCAAATCTGAAAAGCCGCTTGACCATGAAGAATCCAATACAACCCATTATAACTCGCATCATAATTCTGGATCTGAATAAAGATGGTGTCCGCAGGGTTTTGCCCAGACAAAGAAAAACCTGGAAAAAAGACATCTGGATCTGGACAGTCAACCACTTCTATAAGTGTCCCATTGTCATCACGATAAGCCTTTAAACCTAGATTAGTAAGGGATCCCTGAGCCAGTGCCGAGGTTTGTACGCTAAGCTCGCCCGAACTTGGCACTCCTACTTTATACCAAACATCGAAGGTATCGTAACCATAGCTTGTGCACGCAGAGCCAATTTCCTTTTTGTTTGCATTTGCCAAGGTGCCTTGGGTGGGGGTACCACAAGCATTTGCATCTACTGGTATTGTAATAGCTGAAGTATATGTATCGTTCGGGGGGGTGTTAGAAGAGTCCCAAGCACAAATGGAAAAGGCAATCTGATGACCACCAACACCATTGTTTTGGACGTTTACTTCTTCTGCAATCTGAAAATATAGTGTTGCTCCGACTGGTTGATCCGTAAGAGTCACCCTGCCAAATTCATTTCCACTATCATTGTCACATTCAATACTGGTCAACGTATTGCTTTCAAGCGAAAAGGCCGTTAGGAGCAATTCTATCGAGTAGTTTACTGGTCTGTAGATTTCTACGGAAAGCTCTCCAGACTCTGGTACAACAGCCGAATACCAGACGTCAATTCCGGTTTTATTAGCAATACAGCCCGTGGCGACACCTGAGACAGTCGCATCGACCAAGGTGCCTGCGGTAGTGTCATAGCATTGCTGTGGCTGAACGGTCAGGGCGGTGGCGGTGGTGTAGTCATCATTGGCTGGCTGTGCCAATAATTGTAGAGAAGAACAAAAAAATAAGCTAATCAAGATAAGTTGATATAATTTCATAATGTTAAAATTTAAGGGGTTGATAGAAAGCCCCAAAATATCTTAACACGCTAGATGTTCGAAAAGAGTGGTTGGAAAATTTTTGGAGCATTAGTAAAAGATTTGGTTTGTCAAATGTACGTATGTAATTTGGTAAATACAAAAAGTAATCTCACCCCCCCCCCCCCCATTTAGGGATTTTACGATTTTGGCTAAAAACTGTATAAAATCGAGTAAAAAAGGGTAAAAAAGGGGGTTTTTTGGTCATTTTTGCTTGTTTTTTTTAAAAAATTTGTTTTATGAAAATTTGTCAAAATAAGCGCAAAAAACTAGGGGTTAATGGGATAGGCACGCCAAAAACCAGACTGGTATCCTTTCATTAACCAAACAACTTGCCCAGCAGGAGTCACCTCCCAAAAGCCAAAGTCTCCTTCACAAATGAGCACATTGCCATTGGGTAGTTTGACAGCACCAGAAACAATGCGGTGAAAAAGACTGGGGTTGGTAAAGCGCCAAACTTCCGTGGGCAAGTATTCATGCACTGGGTCAAGCAAAAGCTGATTTGGGAGTTCTAGTTCAAAGACGGTTGACTGGTTGACATCATCATGCCCTCCATTGCTAAAAAAAAGCATTTGGGTATGGCTGTCATTGGAAAAATTGGGGTGATGCACACGATCAAAAATAGGAGCGGTATCACTGCCATAAGTTGCCGGGTTTCCAAAGCGATAAACAAGATCTCCTCCAACACCATAATTACCACCAGAAGAGGTTTGGGCTTGGGCGGTGGTGGTACTATGATCAATAACCCAAACTTCGTCATAAAAGTTGACAGACATAAAAATCAGGTCTCTGGTTTCGTCATAAACAATACCATTTGCATGCATCCAGTCGCCATTTTCTGGATTTGGGCTGTAGTTGATGTCAATTTTACGCGGGTTTTGACGAATCGAACCAAAATTGGTTGCGGATTGGTCAACGTCTTGTATCAGATGATCAGCGCTGCGCCATTGCCATACAATTTCATTGGTATTTGGATTGATTTCAACTAGTTTTTCTGTATAAAGTTTTCGTTCGGATTGGGCGCCAAAAGCTTGGGCTTGTTCTCTGGAATTTTCTTCCCAAACGATAGTCATCACATTCCCATTGGGCAAGAGTTCCAAATCATGATGAGCCAGCTCGGTTTCGCTGGCGATAGTGTATTCCCATAAGGTTTGCTGATCGGCAGTCACCCGGCGCAGGATTCCCCCACTTCCTCCAAAACTAAAGCCGTTTCGATTCTCTGGTTTAAAAATGCCAAGAAATTCGCCGTTAGGCAACATCTCAATGTCATTTCCCAAACGGTTTTCAAAAGTATATTCATTGAGGATTTCGCCCTGTTTATTAAAGGTAACACTTGTTCGAGCGCCTAAACGAACCGCAAATATGGGGTTTGGGTCGATTCGAGGGCCATTGTAAATCTCAACTTGATCAGTTAATTCAGGGAGTGATACAAGAGTAGCGGTCAGTTTGTAGTCTTGCGTTCCAAATAAGGTAATGGTTCTTTCATAAGAACCTACCGTTCCACTCCATTGGTCAAACTGATAACCCTGATTAGGGGTTAGGGTAATCGAAATGGAATCTCCTGGAAACAAAGGGCCGTAAACTTCGGGCTCAATATTGGCTGAACCCATAGGTTGAATGTCAATCAGAACATCAAAGAATTCGACTTCATTTTCGACACAACTAAAAAATAGAAAAAGGCATGCAAATGCAGTAAAAAGACGTAGGGTATTCATATGATTTGGGTTTTATGATACTGCAAATATAAACGAAAAATTTATGCGATTTATTGCAGTCAATAAATCGCTAGGGGTACATCACATGGTTGAGTAAGCGTAAACGGGGCTTACCATTGGCATTTATCTGATAGAGCAGCAATGCGTCGCCCCATTGCGTTCCGTTTGTAAAATCGGCAAGAATCCATTGGTGATTAACCACGTGGATTTTATTGATGATCCAATCATTACCCACAGTTGAAAGTAAAGAATTCCCGTTTGTATTTTCATTCATTGATAGGACATAATCCTCAAAAATACTTTGTAATTCAGCTGGGCTAAAATCGGGATGTGCTTGTTGAGCGTCACGATTGACAGCTAGGGAGAAATAAGCATTATCAGTTTGTTCAACCACAAGTTGAGTGATGGAATCTTTGAGGGTGTCAACTCGCTTGGTCATCCGTTCTTGACGAGCCGCAAAGGCCTCTGTTTTGTTGAGGTCACTCACAAAAAGGTAGAGCGCGATGAGTGATATAAAAATAAGTAGATATTGAAGAATTTTTGTTCGCATTAGATTGAGATTGAAAGGTTATCGTAGGCCAAATGTACGTTTTTAGGGAGTTTTTTTTCCACTTCTGCATAAAAGCCAAGGTGATGGCTGATGTGTGTGAAGTAGGTGGTTTTCGCTCCGATTCGTTGGGCAAGTTCAATCGCTTCATCGAGATTCAGATGTGAGTGATGTGGTTTTTCTCTAAGTGCATTGAGAACCAGTACATCAAGCCCTTTTAGTTTTCGAATCTCATCGTCTGAAATGGTTTTGATATCAGTGATATAAGCAAAAGATTCCATGCGATAGCCCAACACCTCTAATCGATTGTGTTGCCCCACTACAGGAACGATAAGTTGCTCACAAACGGTAAAGGGCTGGTTTGGATCCACGAGATGAGTTTCTACTGCTGGAGCACCTGGGTATTTGTTGGTGTTATTCAAAATATATCCAAATCGTTGGATGAGGTTGTCAATCACTCTCGGCAGTGCATATATCGGAATATCTCCTTGCCGAAAGAAAAAAGGGCGAATATCATCAATGCCAGCCGTATGGTCAGCATGCTCATGCGTAAACAAAATGGCGTCGAGTTTGGAGATGGGGTGTTGCAGCATTTGCTGCCGAAAATCAGGCCCGCAATCAATCACAACCGCACAGTCGTTCCACTGCATCAAAACAGAGGAACGCAGCCGTTTATCGCGGGGGTCATCACTTTGACAAACAGGGTGATCACTACCAATAATCGGTATGCCCTGTGAAGTTCCCGTACCTAGAAAAGTAATTTTCAAAAAAAGTTTTAGGTAAAGATATCAATTCGGACTTACTTTTTTACCTTTGTGAAAACTCATTTATATGCCCGTTTCGCTTCTCGGCGATCAACCCTTCGAAAACACCCCCTCGTTGGAGGCAAAGGCACTACGCATCAACTTAAATGACAATATCTACGGAACCTTTGCGGAGATCGGAGCAGGGCAAGAAGTCGTGCGTCATTTCTTTCGTTGCGGCGGAGCATCTGGCACCATTGCCAAAACAATGAGCGCCTATGACAAAAACTTTAGCGACGCCATTTATGGCAAAGGCAAAAGCTATGTTTCAGAAGAGCGGTTGAACAAAATGCTCGATTTGGAAATCAATCACCTTGAGAAAAGAATTTCAGCTGAAGATCGAGCCAAAAAAATCTTCTTTACCTATGCCAATACAGTAACCACCATTGATTTTGCCAAAAAATTTAAGGGTCACGGCTGGATGGGTATCAAGTTTCAAACCGAACCCAATGGGCCCTACTCCATGATCAGTACCCATTTGCGGTTCCATGAAATCGATGCGCGCTCCCAACAAGAGTCTGTTGGGGTTGTGGGTGTGAACCTCATTTACGGTGCCTTTTATCAGCATGACCGTCCCCGAAAAATGCTGCGCTATCTCTTTGATCATATCGATAAATCTGCCATTGAAATTGACACGATCAATTTTACAGGACCCTTGTTTAAAGATGTGGACAACCGTATATTGAGTTTAGAACTCGTCAAAAATGGAATGACCGAAGCGGTCATGTTTGATCCTGACGGGAACAATCTCCTTCCCGCACGTGTGCTTTACAAGAAAAATATCCTCGCTATCCGTGGAAGTTTTCGTCCTGTAACCAATGTGAATATGGACATGTTTACAAGCTCTTCCTCTCTGTTCTATCAAGATGAGGACGTGGAAGAAAATAATACCCTAAACATCTTTGAAATCACCTTGTCCAATTTGCGGTCAAACGGCACTGGTTTTATCGATGAACAAGACTTTATGGACCGTGCCAAACTGTTGTGCGCCATGGGGCTGACCGTAATGATTTCCAACTTTAAAGAATACTATCGCTTGGTGGAGTATTTTTCAAACTACACCACAAAAAAGATTCGCTTGAGTATGGGAGTCAGTAACCTCATTGAAATTTTTGACGAAAAATACTACCGAAACCTCAGTGGTGGAATTTTGGAAGCCTTTGGAAAACTGTTTTTCAAAAACCTATTGGTATATCTCTACCCCATGATTGATCCTGACACAGGAGAAGTGGTCGACAGCACGAACGTCCGTGTATCCTCGCAAGTAAAAGAACTCTATAAGTTCTTTAAATACAACGAAAAAGTCGTCGATATATCCGACTACAACAAAGAATATCTCAACATTTACTCCAAAGAAGTACTCGAGCTGATCAATAATGGAAAAGACGGCTGGGAAACCATGCTTCCAGAGAAAGTATCTTCACTCATCAAAGAGAAAAATCTTTTTGGCTACCAACCAGACAAGTCCAAACGCCTCGACTAGCCCTCCAAAATCTGAGAAGCGTGAACCTTGGTTTTTACCTTGTCAATCACGCGTTCAACCACGCCTTGTTCATCCAAAATAAAGGTTGTTCGTAAAATCCCTTCGTACTCACGCCCCTGGAATTTTTTTGGCCCCCAAACACCAAAACCATTGATCAATACCTTATCCACATCAGCCAAAAGAGGATAAGGAAAGGAAAACTTCATGGCGAATTTTGCTTGTGCAGATACCGTATCGGCACTGACCCCAAGGATGGAATAGCCCGCATCAGTCAATTCTGAATAATGATCCCGCAAATCACAGGCCTCTAGCGTACAGCCAGGCGTATTGGCTTTGGGATAAAAGAAAATGACCACTTTTTTACCGGTAAAATCTGAAAGAGAAACCGTATTTCCGTCGTGGTCTTGAACTGAAAAATCGGGAGCTTTTGTACCCACTTGAATCATAGCAATAATTTTAGATTAGTTTTGTAAAAATACGAAATATGACCAAAGCCCAAAAAGTTGCTTTTGTAATCAATACCTTGGAAAAACTGTATCCAGAAATTCCCATTCCACTTGATCACAAAGATCCTTATACTTTGCTCATTGCCGTATTGTTGTCAGCGCAAAGCACCGACGTACGGGTCAATCTGACCACTCCTCACCTATTTGCCAAAGCAGACAATCCCCAAGATATGATCAAGCTAACGGTTGACGAAATTCGTGAGATCATCAAACCCGTGGGCTTGTCGCCCCAAAAAGCCAAAGGGATACATGGCTTGTCCGAAATTTTGATTGAAAAATACGATGGTATTGTACCTGCCGATTTTGAGGCGTTGGAGTCCTTTCCAGCCGTTGGTCACAAAACTGCGAGCGTTGTGATGTCACAGGCCTTTGGCGTGCCCGCTTTTCCTGTTGACACCCATATCCACCGATTGATGTATCGTTGGGGATTGAGCAATGGGAAAAATGTGGTGCAAACCGAAAAGGATGCCAAACGACTTTTTCCAAAAGATCGTTGGAATGACTTGCATCTTCAAATCATCTGGTATGGACGAGAATATTCCCCAGCCAGAGGTTGGGATTTGTCCAAA
>JAQWIL010000035.1 GCA_029248885.1 Flavobacteriaceae bacterium | reverse complement strand
GACTGGGGCTTAAAGAAATTTGCCTACACCATCCAAAACAAAAAAAGTGGCTTTTACCACCTTTTTGATTTTACCGCAGCTCCCGAAGTTGTACATGCTTTAGAACTGGAATTTAGACGCGATGAGCGCGTAATGCGCTATCTAACGGTCAAGCTCGATAAGCATGCAGAAGTTTGGGCCGAAAAACGAAGAGAACGATTAACAGCTAAAGCATAACTCATGGCATCATTAGAACAAGCTAGTAAAGGCGGAAAACAAGGCGAAGTTCGCTATCTAACGCCGCTTGACATTGAGACAAACAAGGAAAAGAAGTACTGTCGTTTCAAAAAATCTGGTATCAAATATATCGACTACAAAGACCCAGATTTCTTGTTGAAGTTTGTCAACGAGCAAGGTAAAATTTTACCACGTAGACTCACGGGGACTTCCCTCAAATACCAGCGTAAACTATCGGTCGCGATCAAACGTTCACGTCATTTGGCATTGATGCCCTATGTCGCTGACCTTTTAAAATAAGTCACCATGGAATTGATACTAAAAAACGACGTAGAAAATCTTGGCTTTAAAGATGATATTGTACAGGTCAAAAACGGATATGGACGCAACTTTTTGATTCCGCAAGGACATGCCATTTTGGCAACGCCTTCTGCAAAGAAAGTGTTGGCTGAAAACCTCAAGCAACGCGCGTTTAAAGAGCAAAAATTGGTGGATGACGCCAATGCACTGTCCAAAAAGATTTTGGCACTAGAGATAAAAATCTCTGCTAAAGCCGGCGGAACTGGTAAATTGTTTGGCTCCATTGGCAATGCTGATTTGAGTGCTGCGCTACAGACTGCTGGGCATGACATCGAAAAGAAATTTATCAAGATCACAGGCGGTACGGTAAAGGTTTTGGGCAAGCAACAAGCCGAAATTCGTTTACACCGTGAGGTCAAAGTACAATTGGAATTCGAAGTTACCAAGGCGGAAGACAAATAATAAACACACTCTATAGAGTAAATCAAATAAGCCGATCCATTGGGTCGGCTTTTTTTGTTGCTGAAGCACAAGGTGAATCGGTAACAGTTAATCGTTAGCCAGTTTCTCCACTTTTTTTACATTTCATTTTGCAGTACCTTTATGCGCATGTCAACAAAGCCCAATACACCCAAGGGCATGCGGGACTTTTTACCGCATGAGGTCATACGTCGCAACCATATTATGGGTGTGATGAGAAGGCACTTTGAGCGTTATGGGTTTTTGCCCATCGAAACGCCCGCTATGGAGCGTCGAGAGCTATTGTTGGGCAAGTATGGTGATGAGGGAGACCGTCTGGTGTTTAAGGTGCTTAACTCTGGAGAAAAGGTCAAAAAGGCAGACCTCGAGGCTTTAAAAAAAGGCGAATTGTCGCGCTTTGGAAATTCTCTTTCTGACAAAGCACTTCGGTATGACCTCACGGTACCTTTTGCCCGTTTTGTGGTGCAACACCAAAACGAATTGAGCTTTCCATTCAAACGCTATCAGATGCAGTCCGTTTGGCGTGCCGATCGTCCGCAACACGGTCGTTTTCAGGAATTTACCCAGTGCGATGCCGACGCCATTGGCTCGGATAGCTTGTTGCTCGAATTGGAGTTTATCCAGATGGTCGATGCGATTTTTTGGGATCTTCGATTGTCGGGTTGTACCCTTCGAATCAACCATAGAAAAGTCCTTGAGGTCATCGCTCAACGAGCTGGTGCTGGGGCAGAAACGAAACGCTTTTTTACCATCCTCGATAAGCTCGATAAGGTGGGTTGGGACGAGGTTAAACGGTTGCTGCTAGACGCTGATTTTGACATTGATATCATCGATACGATTCTGGTCGCTTTACAAGGCAAATCCACTGTTGACCAACTCGATGCCCTCGGACAACTTATCGGGAACTCAGATAACGATATTAATCCAATACAAGACCTTGACTTTTTGTTTTCCAATTTGGTTCAGCTCAACTCCATAAAGGTGGTTTTCGACTGGACACTCGCCCGTGGGTTGGATTATTATACTGGTACCATATTTGAAATTTCGGCACCAGAACAAGTTTCTGTTGGCTCGATCGGGGCGGGAGGTCGCTATGACGACCTGACTGGGGTGTTTGGAATGAAAGACATGAGTGGAATTGGCATTTCTTTTGGTTTGGATCGTATCGAACTGGTTCTTTCCGAACTCGATTTGTTTCCACCTGCGCTACACACTTCGATCGATGTAATGGTCGTTAATTTCAGTATGGAGATGATCACGGCCTTATTTCCCTATATCAGCGAATTGCGTAAGCAAGGCAAACGAGTCTTTGTGTACCCTTCTGCCGCGAAACTGAAAAAGCAATTGGGCTTGGCCAATCATTTGCAAATCCCCCGTGCACTGATCATGGGTGATACAGAATGGAAAGAGAAAAGCTGTACCCTTAAAGACCTTCGCACAGGCGAACAATCAACAATCCCCCTCGACCGTTTGGCGCAACACAATTGGGACTAATCCGCCAATCACGCTAAATATTTTTGTCTCTAAAGTCTCGCCACCTTTTGATAATGCTTACTAATTCAGCAGATAATTTTTCAATTTCGAGATCTTCGGGCTCTTTATTTCCAAAAAGAATCCAATCTAGAGAATATCTGGGAAAGTGCTCAAAAATTTTTATGATAACCTCATGAGAGATCGCAGACTGTTTTCTCAACGAAGTGGAAAGGGAATTTCGACCAACACCAATCTGACGTTCGAATGCGGCAACAGACAACTTTTCTCGCAAAATAATATATTCGATTCTGTCGTGAATAGTCATCATATATAGTAGTATTTAGTTTAAAGTAAAATATCTCTTTAATTTCGTGATTTAATTCAATACAAAAAACAAAAGAAATTGTCAAAATCGAGAACAAAAAACAAATAGCGTTAGATCGTAAATGTCGAATCGCTTATGAAATCCCTCGGAGTTTTTTTTCCCAATTCCACGCCGAGAGCATGGCATCATCGAGAGTTTTTGAAGCTTGCCAACCCAGTGTCTTGTTGATTTTGGTGGTATCGGCATAGGTTTCCACAACATCGCCTGCTCGGCGCTCGCCTATCGTGTAGTTGAGCGGAACATTTGTGACCTTTTCAAAAGTGTGTATGATGTCCAATACAGAGTTTCCAGTGCCAGTTCCGACGTTCAAGACGTCAAAGGCAGGGGAGTCCGAATGAGTATTGAGGTGTTTGAGGGCGACAACATGCGCATCTGCCAAGTCCTCCACATGTATATAATCGCGAATACAAGTGCCGTCTTTAGTAGGGTAGTCGTCTCCAAAAATTGTAATTGGTCCTCGAATTCCTGCTGCCGATTGAGTGATAAAGGGAACAAGATTTTGCGGAATGCCAAGGGGCAATTCGCCAATTTCTACCGAGGCATGTGCACCTATCGGGTTGAAGTAGCGCAATGCAATCACAGGGATATTTGCATTTACTTTAGTCAGGTCTGCTAAAATTTCTTCACAAATCTGTTTAGTGTTTCCATAAGGGGAAAGCGCAGTTTTGCTGGGTTCGCTCTCTGTGATTGGTAAGCGATCTGGTTCCCCGTATACGGTGCATGAAGAGCTGAAGATAAATGGAATTCTGCGTTCTTGATGTTCTGACACTGCCAAAAGATTGATCAAAGACAAGAGGTTGTTATCGTAATAGGCAAGCGGTTTTTCTACGCTTTCCCCTACGGCTTTATAGGCAGCAAAATGGATAATCCCTTCGATGGTGTAGGTTTCAAAAAGTTGGATGATTTTGGTTTTGTCTTTCAGGTCAATTTGTTCAAAATGCGGTCGTTTACCACACGCTTTTTCGATACCATCTAGTACCTCAATTGAAGTGTTGGACAAGTCATCGACGATCAGAACTTCAAAATTGTTGTCTAGTAGCGCAACAGCGGTATGCGCACCGATAAATCCAAGACCGCCTGTAACTAATATCATGATTGAAAAAAGAGTAGCGAGGGGGAGACTTGAACTCCCGACCTCCGGGTTATGAATCCGACGCTCTAACCGGCTGAGCTACCTCGCCATATTGGTATGCAAATATAGAAGGTTTTGCTGCGGTTGTCAAACTATATTTTTCAGAATATATTTTTGTGCAATCAAAAAAGATATTATATTGCTTCTTCGAAAAAAACAACAGCCGTGAAAGAACAATTTGAGATTGAATTTGTAATCAAGTCTTCCCCTTCTCTCCTCTACCAATATCTATTTACTCCTTCTGGTCTTTCTGAATGGTTTGCCGATAATGTCAATTCTCGTTCTGATAAATATGAGTTTTTCTGGGACGACTCTAGTGAGGAAGCTTTGCTGATTAAAAACAAAACCAATGAGTTTGTTCGCTATCAATGGCAAAACGATGAGGATGACTTCGAAAAATACCATTTTGAAATTCGTATCCAGGTCGACGAAATCACCAAGGATGTGTCACTTATCGTTTCTGACTTTGCCGATGAAGATGAGGTTGAGGAGTCCAAAATGTTCTGGGAAAACCAAATCTCCAATCTCAAACAAGTCCTGGGCTCTGCTTGATGATCAATTCAAACGGAAATCTTGTACCTTCTTCCGACGCTGGCCTTTCTTTTTTCAACCGCGGATTTTCCTATGGAGATGCACTTTTTGACACGGTAAAAGCAGTAGGTGATAAACTGTTGTTTTGGGAAGATCATTACTTCCGATTGATGGCCAGTATGCGTTTGCTTCGCATGGAGATCCCCATGACCTTCACCCCTGAATATTTTGTCGACCAATGCATGCAACTGATTCAAGCACAAGAGGTTCGTTCTCCTGCGTGGCGTTTGCGCCTGACCGTTTTTCGAGATAGTGGAGGTCGATATACCCCAGACCAGAATCGAGTTGCCTTTGTCATTGGCTGTGAGCCATTCTCTCAAAACCGCTTTTTGGATGACGTCACAAAGTATACTGTTGACTTATATAAAGATCATTATGTGCAAGCAGGTATGCTGCCCAACCTCAAAACAAACAACAAAATCCTAAACGTCCTCGGATCGATTTTTGCCAAAGAGAACGATTTGGACAATTGCATTTTGGTCAATGACAACAAAGAGGTTGTAGAAGCACTTCAATCGAACTTATTTCTGCTTTTTGGACAGGAGATTCACACCCCGCCATTGACCTCTGGCTGTTTGGATGGCATCATCCGAAAACAAATCATTCGCATGGCAAACGACCTCGGTCTCACCATTAAAGAAACTCCAATCAACCCCTTTGATTTACAAAAGGCTGATGAACTCTGGCTGTCCAATAGCATACAAGGGATTCGTGCGGTAACCAATTACCGAAGAAAAACCTATCAATCGCAAATCTATCCAAAAGCGGTAGCTCTACTCAACCAGATGGCTTAGTTTAGGTGGGGATGGCTCGGCGAATTGGCCCAAAGGATATAACGCCCCCCGAGCCGCATCATTTTGGATTTCCAAAATGAGGCATCGTTTGATGTGGAAATATTGGCTTTTTTGTCTCCATCATCCAATACAATCCAAGTTTTTTGTTTAATCTCATCTGTGAGTTGATCACAGCTCCAACCCGAATAGCCTAAAAAGAATTTGATCTCGTCACTGGACAACTCACCAGAGTTGATCATAGCCGTGATAACATCAAAGTCACCACCCCAAGCCAGCTCTTTGGAAATGGGCTTTGAGTTGGGAATGCAGTCCTTTCGACTGTGAACATAATAGAGTCGGTCTTGATCGACAGGGCCGCCTTCAAAAACCGAAAAAGGCTGAGAGATTTCAGGCACAAAGGTGCGTAAGTCGTGCGACATGGGTTTGTTGAGGATAAAGCCCACAGTGCCCTCATCGTTATGGTCTGCAAGCAAGATGACAGCACGGGTAAACGAAAAATCTCCAATGATAGAGGGGTCTGCTACAAGCAGTTTTCCGTTTGACAGCTTCTTATTCATTTCAACAATGTACAACTTTTTAGGGATTTTCGAAAGATGCTTCGGCATCTATGGAATATCCATTGAGTAATTCTTTGTCGCTCATCGGTTTCTTATTGGGGAGTTGGAGCCGTTTTACGTGGACAGTTCCATTGGGTACTGCGACCATAATTTGTTGATTCTCAACGGATATCTTTCCAGCTTGAAGCGGTTGTTTTCCTTCTATAAAGTCCACGTCATGGATTTTGCAGTACAAAAGTTGGTCGTTGTTGGAAAGTATTGTCCAAGCGCAGGGAAAAGGTTGTAGTCCTCTAACCTTGCGCTCAATACGCTGACCCTTCTGATTCCATTGCAGTTGGGTGTTTTCTCGCGTTAGTTTGGGAGCCAAAGACTCCTGATTGTTGTTGGGTTGCGGGCTGCTGTTGACGCGATCCGTTGCAATCAAATCGAGGGTTTCTACAGTAAGTGTTGCACCGAGCTTTTCCAGGCGATTGCTGAGTTGACCCGTATTTTCGTCCAAGCCGATGGGCAATGATTTTTGGGCGATGATTTCGCCAGTATCAATTTGCTCGTTGATAAAAAATGTGGTGACACCTGTTTGTTTCTCCCCATTAATAATCGCCCAATGAATTGGGGCTGCTCCACGGTACTTGGGCAATAGGGACGCATGCAGATTCAAAGTGCCTTTTTGGGGGATTGACCAAACTTCTTTGGGAAGCATTCGAAATGCCACAACCACCATCACATCTGGGGCAAGCTCACGGAGTTGAGAGATTAAAGCCGGGTCTTTCAAATTGGGGGGTTGTAAAACGGACAACCCATGTTCTTCGCTAAAGATTTTGATCGGGGAGGGGGTCAACTTCTTTCCTCTGCCCGACTTTCGATCGGGTGCCGTAATCACTGCCATCACTTTATGCTCGCTTTCGAGAATCTGCTGCAAAGGCGAGATGGCAAAAGCTGGCGTTCCCATATATATAATCCGTAGTGGCTTCATCAGTTGATATAAAATAGCTGATCCTTTTGTAAGATCCGTTCCTCGTTGAGCATCTCCATTAATGATGAAATGATAGTTTTTTCTTCAGTGACAAGCAATTTTGATAAGTTTTTGGCAGAGGCAGGTTGTTTTTTTAAAATTGCCATGATAGAAGACTGCAATTGTGCTGGGTTTGGCGTGGACTGGCAGGTACTACAATGCCCACATGCGGTGTTGTTTGTCTCACCAAAATAGTCGAGCAGTAGGGCTTGCTTACACTGTTTGTCGTTTTCGACATAGTACTGAACCGCTTTGAGCTGCACTTTTCTGGTTTCCAGACTATGATTGAGATGTGTTATCGCTCGAGTCAGGATGTGCTCGTCTTCCCGCGGTTCGAGGAAAAACAAACGGGCATCACAGTTCCATGAGGAAATGGCGGCATATCCGTTTTTCTCCAAGGCCGCAAAATGCACTTTCAGTTGATCCAACCCAATCCCAGTTCGTTTGCTCAATTGGTTCCCATCCACCAATTGGGCTGCTTGGGTGATGTTTGGATAAAGTCGAACCAAAATATTGAGTATCGTGGAAAGCGGAGAGTTTTTGCGAATCAAATCGCGGAGTTCCTTTCCCTTATAAAGCACTTGCATTCGAAATCGTTCCACCACAAGATTTGACCAGCGGATACACCCAATTCGATCGAAAAGCCGAAAGACTTCATAGGTTTTTTTGGAAGGGAAATTATAGGTGCTGACAAAGCTTTCAAAGGACATATCAAGCGGTTCTGGCGGAATTTCGCCGTAAGCAATTTGGAAATAGGCGCACAATTTGGCATAGACTTGACGGACGAGATCGGCACGAGGGAAGGAATCCATAAATTGACTGCTGACAACTTGCATGTCTCGGGCGCTTGTGACGATTGTGGCTTTGGCGGGCTGCCCGTCACGTCCTGCCCGTCCAGCTTCCTGATAGTAGCTTTCTATACTTTCGGGAAGTGCCGCATGAATCACTTGCCGGACATTGGCCTGATCAATCCCCATTCCAAAGGCAGAAGTTGCCACCATAATGGGTTCTCTGCCGCTTTGCCATTTCTCGATAAGCTCTGTTTTGTTGGAGCTCCCTCCGTGAAAATACTGCGCACGGATGCCTTCCATTCGAAGTTGTTCTACAAGGGTTTCGCAGTGCTTGCGGGTACGGAGATACAAGATCGTGTTCCCCGAACTATTCTTGAGCATCGACTGTATGGTGCCGAGTTTGTTTTCGGTATGTATGACCTGATAGGACAGATTAGGCCGAAAGAACGAGGTTTGGATAAGCTCGGTATCATCAAGTTGGAGGGATGCGATAATATCTGCTTTTACCTTTTGGGTTGCAGTGGCGGTGAGCGCCATCACAGTGGGTTTGTTGATGATGCTGTGGAATTGAGCAATTTGCCGATAGGCCGGCCGAAAATCATGTCCCCACTGTGAAATGCAATGGGCTTCGTCAATCGCCAGCAGAGATATGGGCAAGGTTTTTAAGCGCTCGCACACAATCGGATTGCGTAGACGTTCGGGGGATAGGTACAAAAGTTTGATGTTTCCAAACGCACATTGATCCAATGCCTCAACCAGTTCATTTTCACGCATCGATCCGTGGATCGATATGGCGCGTATGTTTTTGCTTTTCAAAGCAGAAACTTGATCAATCATCAACGCTACCAAAGGGCTGACCACAACACAAATTCCATCTTGCAGCAGTGCAGTCAGTTGAAAACACAACGACTTCCCACCACCCGTTGGGAGCACAATGAGTGTATTTTTTCCAGAAAGAGATGCGTCAATAGCCTCTTCTTGCCCTGTTCTAAACTCGGACCAACCCCAATGTTTTTGCAAGAGCTCCCGTGCGCTGCTCATAGGTGATCATTGAGAAAAGATACACGTTTTTCTACAGAAAGCTTGGGCACAACAATTGGTGGCATGCCATAGGCAGTGTAGGTCGTGATAAGTTCGTTGTGAATCGCTTCGGTTTCGTCAAAATTTTCGATCCGTTCTTGGTCATTGGCAAAAATTTCTTGCCATGGCGGAAGGATAAATACCTTGTCATAAATGTGAGATTCACCGATTTCGACAAAGTGTTTTGGAACTTCAACCTGAATTCCTTCCAGATAGGCAATTGCATCGTGAATCCCCCTGTCGTAGAGATGAATTTTAGATGCAGCAGCTGCGTGGAAGTCGGCAACCCTCCCTTTGATGATTTCCTCACTTAGGGCTAGGGGTTCGTCTTGAAAAGGAGAATCTACACCTCTGTCCTTGGCTTGTAAAAACAATACCCGAAATACTTCCTCAAAACAAGTGATGAGCTCGCTTTGTAAAGCTTGCAATAGGGTGGTTTTTCCACTTCCTGGAGAGCCAGTCAGCACATATCGTTTATGTTGCTTCATACAGAATACCAATTTACAATTTTTGTGCTTTACTTCTTGTTTAAAATCGATATCTTTGTCCAGATGTCCGAGACCACCAAAACCACTATATTTTACAATCGACTACGAGAACAATTGGAAGAGTCAACAGATTGGCCTTCAAACTATTTGTTTAAGTTTATATTTCCTTCCGACGAGGAGAAAAAATCGACTCTTCGGTCCATTTTTGCGAATCACCCTGTTCAAATCACGGAGCGAAATTCGTCCAAAAACACCTATGTCAGCATTTCAATCGAAGGGGTTTTTGCGTCACCCGATCAAATCATATCCAAATACAAAGCGGTTGCACAGATAGAGGGCGTTATACAGTTGTAGTAATTTTCGTATTTTTACCATATCATTTAAACATCAACATTGGAAGACACACTTCAGTACAATACCCAACGCGGGCCTTTACGAATTCCAGAATATGGCCGTCACATTCAAAAGATGGTGGATCAAGCGATGGAAGAACCAAAAAAAGAACAGCGAAATAAAATGGCTCATGCCATTATCGGTGTGATGGGAAATTTGAATCCACACCTTAGAGACGTTCCTGATTTCCAGCACAAGCTCTGGGATCAATTGTTTATCATATCGGACTTTTCACTCGACGTGGATTCGCCATACCCCATTCCAGAAAAAGAAGTACTCACGGCTCGTCCAGACCCGTTGAGCTACCCACAAAATTTTCCCAAATACCGGTTTTATGGCAATAACATCAAGCGTATGATTGATGCTGCACTTACCTTTTCCGATGGAGAACAAAAAGATGCGTTGGTATTTGTGATTGCCAACCACATGAAAAAGTGTTTTTTAAACTGGAACAAAGACACAGTGGAAGATGCGGTAATTTTCGATCATTTATTTGAGATTTCAAACGGTAAAATCAATTTGAAAAATTCAGATGAAATGCTATCCAAATCTGATGACCTAATCCGTTTGAGCAACAAACGATTTGGCCGTCAAAAACCTCATCAATCCAATAAAAACAAAAAATACCGACAAAAGCGTCGTAAGTAAGATGGGAACATTTGTTGTCAAGGGTGGAAAGGCATTGTCTGGCACGATTGAGCCCCAAGGGGCAAAAAACGAAGCACTTCAAATTTTATGTGCCGTTCTTCTCACAGCAGAACCCGTCGAAATCTCCAACGTTCCCGATATCGTCGATATCAATAAACTGCTCGATATTTTACAATCGCTCGGCGTTCGCATCGAAAAAAAGGGAAACAACCACTACCTGTTTCAAGCCGATCAAGTGAATTTGGAGTATCTCAAATCCGATGCATTTAAAACTGACGGTAGAAAAATCAGAGGATCGATTATGTTGGTTGGTCCACTACTCACCCGATTCGGCAAAGGATATATCCCAAGACCCGGTGGAGATAAGATCGGTAGAAGACGAGTCGACACGCACTTTGAAGGGCTTATGAAATTGGGTGCCAATTTTACCTATGACCGTGAAAATCACTTTTACAGCGTAGAGACCGACAGACTCCAAGGCGCTTACCTACTTCTCGATGAGGCCTCCGTGACAGGAACAGCCAATTTGGTGATGGCAGCCGTGCTCGCCAAAGGCACAACAACGATCTACAACGCTGCTTGCGAACCCTATTTACAGCAACTCTGTAGTATGCTCAATCGAATGGGTGCCAATATCTCTGGAATTGGATCAAACCGATTGACGATAGAAGGGGTTGAGCGACTTTCTGGTACAAGCCACCGCATTCTGCCCGATATGGTCGAAATTGGGAGTTGGATTGGTTTGGCAGCGCTGACGAGAAGTGAACTCACAATCAATAACGTCTCATGGGACGATTTGGGTCAAATTCCCAATGTGTTTGAAAAATTGGGCATAAAGTTGGAAAGACAAGAAGATGATATTTATATCCCTGCTCATTCCGATGGCTACGAAGTTCAAAGTTTTATCGACGGCTCGATTATGACCATATCCGATGCGCCATGGCCAGGATTTACCCCCGACTTGTTGAGTATCATTCTTGTAGTTGCCACGCAGGCAAGAGGAAGTGTGCTTATTCATCAAAAAATGTTCGAAAGTCGTTTGTTCTTTGTGGATAAGCTCATTGATATGGGAGCGAAAATCATACTTTGTGACCCGCACCGAGCGACTGTAATCGGTCATGATTTCACGTCCTCCCTCAAAGGAACTACGATGACTTCCCCTGATATTCGTGCGGGAATTTCTTTGTTGATTGCTGCTCTGTCGGCAAAAGGGACGAGTACCATTCACAATATCGAACAAATCGATCGTGGATATGAACGCATCGTCGAAAGACTGCAAGCCATTGGTGCCGACATTAAGCGGGTGTAAAACCCAATAGAATCTCTATCGTTTCGAAATCTTATTGTTGCTAATTCCTCGTTGGCGACTGCATTTAAATCGATTGACATCATCCCCTATTTGTTTGCTGTGTTTGGTTTTTCTACCCTGTACACGAGCGCGCCAAAGGCGAAAACTACCGGGTTTGAGGTTGTTTCGCATGATTGTAATGACTTCTTGCTCTTTGATGCCAAACTGAAATGAAATGGCGTCAAATGGCGTGCGGTCTTCCCATGCCATTTCGATGATACGATCGATTTCTTCAACGCGAAATTGCTTTTTCTTCATTTTAATCAAAATTGTTTCTTTCTGTCAAGGTGTGTTTTGAGAGGATGCGCCTCGATTCTGCCCGAACGCTCCCCTTTTTTTTCATCCCCCATAGCTTGGTGGAGGCATGCTTTGCTGCGCTTTGTAAGTCAATAATGGGTTCTAGGTAATCTTTCCCTAAAGAAAAGCCATAGAGTTCTTCCTCAATTGGCGTGATCTTCCATGGCTCGTGTTGCAGGTGCAATGGGAGTTGTTCGATTTCAGGCACCCATTTGCGAATAAAGGCTCCCTCTCTGTCATGGGTAACACTATTTTTTACGGGGTTATAAATCCGTAACATATTAATTCCAGTCACTCCTGCTTGCATCTGAAATTGTGGATAATGGATTCCTGGTTCAAAATCCAAAAATCGTTTTGCGAGATGCTTGACACCGAGCTGCCATGGCTGCCATAAGTGATGGGTAAAAAAGGAGACTAGCATGGCACGCATCCGAAAATTGACATAACCAGTTTGGATCAAGCAACGCATGGAGGCATCCACCAATGGAAAACCAGTGTGTCCTGTTTTCCAAGCATGTATGTAAGTTTTGTTGGGGGGTTTTTCCAAAGCGACATATCCTTTATTGATGCTTTCAAATTCCATCCTGTCTTCCATTTCAAATTTTTGAATAAAATGGGCTTGCCAACGCAAACGTGAGGTGAATGCATTTAGTTGAAATCGTGAGGCACCATTGCGTTTGGCTTGCTCTGCGGTTTGCCATACATATCGAACCGAAAGGTTGCCCCAAGCGATGTATGGCGACAATCGACTGCATGCTTTGCGAGACAATTCCGGTTTTGATATCGAGTTTTGATAAGACTTGTGACGACTGCTGATAAAGCTATTCAAGTAGGCGAGTCCTTGTTTTGTTCCTCCTTTTTGTCGGATTTGACCAGTCGATGGGCTCGACCATTCAAAAGCATCAATCTCAATCGAATCAATCGCAGAATTGGAAACAAATGAATGCTTTGTTGTTTCCCATGGTTGTATGGGTTCAGACATAAATTGAACCCATTTCTTACGCCAGTTTTTTCGATTTGAAAGTCCACGAAAAACACCTTGATTTGTAAACTCATTCCATATAATCCCTTCAGATCGACAATACCGATCAACCAACTGATCCCTTTCATAGGTACAAGCAAGCCCGGTTTCCTGATGGCTGTATATGGATTTGACAGTGTAATGCTTTTGGATTTCTGTAAAAAGGGTCTGTGTTTCTATACTACAAATGAGAATTTTGGTGTCGTATTGCGAAAAGAATTGATTTAACTCTGTAAGACTTTGAGCGATAAACTGCCAATGCCGATTATCGTAATGATCGTTTTTGAGCAGCATGGGTTCGAAATTATACACCAAAAGGGTTGGGGTAGGGTCAAGCACAGCGGCTTGGAGTGCAGGGTTGTCCATGACGCGGAGGTCTCTTTTAAACCAAAATATGGAAAGGTCTGCTTTAGTAGGCATCGGGATTGGCAATGATTTCGTAAGCACGTGTTTTTATGGCTGCCAATTCCTCCGGTTTGATTTTCCGCAACAAATTGAGCATCATTCCCATACGGTTGTTGCTTTTGAAGAAATCTTTTTTGTCATCCAAAAAGTTCCAATACAAGCTATTGAACGGACAAGCGTCATCTCCCAATCTCTTTTTGTGGTTGTAGCTACAAGACGAACAATAGTTACTCATTTTGTTGACATAAGACCCAGAAGAAACATAAGGTTTTGTAGCCACCATACCCCCATCGGCATATTGACTCATTCCGCGTGTGTTTGGCAGTTGTACCCATTCTACGGCATCGGCATAAATCCCCAAATACCATTCATCAACAGCATCTGGATGGGTTTGGGCAAGGAGCGCAAAATTTCCAGTGATCATCAATCGTTGAATGTGGTGAGCATAGGCATGCTGCAAGCTGTTTTTTACAGTTGTACTCAAGCAATTCATTTTGGTTTCTCCAGTCCAATAGAAATCGGGAAGGGAATTGGCGTTTTCTAAGGCGTTTAATTCTTTGTAGGTTGGCATTTCTTTCCAATACAGTCCACGGATATATTCTCGCCATCCCAACACTTGCCTCACAAAGCCCTCAACCTGTGACAGGGATATGATTTCGGGTTGTTCTCGGTAGGCCTCAATGGCACGATTGATAACCTCCAAGGGATGAAGGATTTTAACATTCAAGGCAAAGGAAATCCTCGCATGGAATAGATTGGTTTCTTCTTGATGCATTGCATCTTGAAAGCTACCAAAGTCAACAAGTAGATTTTCGCAAAAATAGTCGAGCTGTTTTACACTTTCCTCTCTGGTCAATGGAAATAAAAATTGGTCTTTAGAGATGCTACCAATGGTTTCAATCCCTTGATCTTCGATCATTTTTTGGAGTTGCTCAACATCATCCACTTTTGGCAGATAGGGTGGAGGAATGGCTGGGGAGCCGTTCCATTTGTTTCGATTAAACTTATCGTAATTCCAAGATCCCCCTTCTGGCTGATCATGCACCATGAGAACATCAAATTTTTTCCGCATATAGCGGTAGAAAAACTCCATCACCCATTTTTTCTTTCCCTTAAAGAATTGCCCCATTTCATCCCTTGTCGTGAGAAAATGATCGGTGTCAACGGCTTCAGATGAAATCTTTAAGCCCTTACAAAACGCTTTAAGTTGTTGGTCGAGACGAAACTCATCGGGCAGCTGGTATGCAAAGCGACGGGCACTCAAAAGAGAAATGACTTTATTGAGGTTTTTCTCTAGCTCCTGCTCGTTTTGCGAATCATCTAGGGTGTAATACAAAACCCGATGTCCCTCCTTTTCTCTTGCACGTGCAAAGTTTCGCATGGCTCCAAAGAAGGCAACGACCTTCTGAATGTGATGCTTGACATAGTTTGTCTCCTGACGCATTTCAAACATAACATAACACACATTGTCATTGACTTCCTCAAACCAACTGTGTTCGGCATTGAGCTGATCCCCAAGAATTAAGCGTACTTCCATCAAAAGAGTTGTTTTTGCAGCCACATGGACTGATATTTTCCATTTCCATCATATCGATCTGCTTGCAATCGTACGTTAAAGACGCGGTCTCTAGGGTCATTCCCAACACCAGCATTATACATCCAATTACCGTAATTGCTATGAACGTCATAGTCGATCAACATGGCTTCAAAATAGGCAGCGCCCCAGCGCCAGTCCATTTGAAGTGTCTTGGCCAAATAACTGGCTACATTTTGCCGTCCTCGATTGCTCATAAAACCTGTTCTTTTGAGTTCGAGCATATTGGCATTGACAAAAGGTTCAGCGGTTGTTCCGTTTACCCACTGCTGAAACACATGCGGATTTTGCGCCCAATCGTAAGCTCTGTTTTTGATTCCCCCAACAGTAAAAATAGAATTTCCATGACGCAAGGAAACGTATTTGAAGTAATCTCTCCAAATCAATTCAAAAATCAACCAATAGGTGGATTGGTTTTTGGTCAAATTTTGCTCATAATCTTTGACCGCCCAATAAATGGATCTGGCCGATATCGACCCGTTGGCTAACCAAGGGGAAAACTTCGAACTGTAATCTGTTCCCACCAGTCCGTTTCGTGTTTTTTTGTAGTAGGATAGCTTTTTTGTTGTCCAAAAATAATGGTTCAACCGCTCGTCTGCGGCATGACTACCTCCCTGAAATGGAAATGCACTATTGGGATGAATGTCAAATGACTCATAGCCGAGTTCTTCTAAAGTCAATGGTGTATGCGAGGCAATTTTTGCGTTTTCTACCGCTAATACTCTCGGTTCTAATACACAAGGGCGGATCTTGACTTTCTTTTCGCAAATTTTACGAAAGACGGTAAAAATTTCTGGTAACTCTTCGATTGAGATTGGCAAGTCATCGGGATGAAATAAAAATTGGTTGTAGGATTTGTGAACCGCAACCGACTCAGGGATGCCTTTTTCTTGGTCAACCTCCTCTTTTGTCCATTCTTTTTGCAGGTAGATATCCGTGATTTGGTATTGACTGCAAATTTGAGTCAAGGATGTTCTATCGTCGATTTTAACGAGTAGGGGAATGTGATAGGATTCGAGTTCACGTTGTAAACTGGCAATGGATTCCAACAAAAAACGTGCCCTAAACGCTTCCATTTTCTTAAATCCAAGCTGGGTTTCAGCAAGCCATTCTGCAGGAATCAATACAAGACCGATCACTTTGTCGTGCTTTGTGGTCGCATCATAAAGAGATTGATTGTCCACAATGCGCAGATCATTTCTAAACCAAACTAAAGCGGTATTTTGTTTCTCCTGCATTTTTGACTACAATATTTTACTTCGTTCCAATTGTTTTTCCATTTTTTACGCCAGCTAAACGGGCGTTTACAAAGCAAACAAATTTTTTCAGGGAGGTTTTCTTTTTTTACCCCTTTCATTTGTTTAAAGCTGATTTATAAGTTTCCAAGCATCGTTCGCGTGCCATCTTATGATCGACAATCGGTTGGGGATAAGAAGAGGACTGGTAATCTGGCACCCACTTTTTGATGTATGCAAGGTCTTTGTCAAACTTTTTGATTTGCTCGGTAGGATTAAAAATCCGAAAGTATGGTGCTGCATCCACACCACACCCGGCAACCCACTGCCAATTGCCAACATTACTTGCCATTTCATAATCGAGTAGCTTTTCGGCAAAATAGGCTTCTCCCAAACGCCAATCGATGAGCAAATGTTTGCACAAAAAACTGCCGACGAGCATTCGAACCCGATTGTGCATAAAGCCAGTTTCATTTAATTCCCGCATGCCAGCATCCACAAAAGGGTAACCCGTTTCCCCATCGCACCATCGCTTGAACTCATCGGGGTCGTTTCGCCACTCGATGCGGTCGTATTGGGGTTTAAAGCTTTTGTTTTCGGTATGGGGAAAATGCCAAAGAATCTGCATAAAAAATTCTCTCCAGATCAATTCCTTTAAAAAGGTTTGGTTCGTTGACTCCAAGGCCTTGGCAACCGCTTTTCGAACACTCAACGTACCAAACCGCAAATGAACTCCGACTTTGGAGGTTCCTGCAACAGCTGGGGTGTTTCGCCTTGCTTCATACTGGTCAATAATTTCGTCTGAAGTATTGTAGTGCGGCGCTGTTATCTTTGATGTTGTAAAACCGATATCTGTTAAAGCAGGATTGTTATGATTAGGGAGGGTCGTGAGTTTTTCAAAACCGTCAATTCGATGGCTCTTGAGGTGCTCTTGACGGTCAAATTTGTTGAGCCATACTCGGGAATAGGGGGTGTACACTCGGTAGGGTGTACCATCCGATTTGACCACTTCATCTCGCTCAAAGATAACATGGTCTTTATATGTTGAAAACCTAACGTCATTTTCAGAAAGGAGTGCCTTGACTTCTGCATCTCTATGTGTTGCATAGGGCTCATAGTCGCGATTTGTGTAAACCGCATTCACTGAAGTTAAGCTTAAGACTTTTCGAAACACATCGATTGGTTTGCCGTGAAATACATGAATTTTTTTGTTCGACTCAGCGAGTTGTTGATTGAGTTCTTCAATCCGTTGGTGTAAAAAACAGACACGCGGATCCTCTTTTGGAAGGCGATTTAAAATATCACTATCAAAAATAAAGATGGGAAGTACTTTTGTCTCATTTTTTATCGCATGATAAAGTCCGACGTTGTCATCTAAACGCAAATCCCTGCGAAACCAAAACAATCCAATCGTGTCCAAACTAATGTGTGTTTAACGTTGACATTCCTCCATCTAGCCCGAGGATTTGACCCGTCATCCAGCTACTATCGTCGCTGAGTAAAAAGCGTGTCATTGCTGCGATATCATCTGCTTTACCCACTCGCTTTAATGGGTGTCGTTGAGCTGACTTTTCCATTTTTGCTTCGTTGTTCAAAAACCGATCTGCCAGTGGTGTATTCGTTATTGATGGTGCAATCACGTTTACTCGCGTCTTGGGCGCAAGCTCAGCAGCAAGTGATTTGCCTAGGCCTTCAAGTGCTCCTTTAGATGCTGCTACACTTGCGTGAAAGGGCATGCCTACTTTTACAGCAACGGTACTGTACAACACCACACTGCTATTGGTTGTGAGCATTGGGAGAACTGCTTGCAAAGACTTGACAAAGCCCATGACATTGATTTGAAAATCTGCCTCGAATGCTTCTGGTTTTAATCCCTTAAACGGGCGCAAATTGATGCTCCCTGGACAATAAACAAGTCCTGATAGTTCAGCAGGCAAATCTAGTGTGGACAAATCATCCGTAGTTACATCAAAAGGAAGGTGATGGATGCCGAGTCCTGTTAGTGAATCCGATGAGCGAGAGGCGATATAAACCTCATGACTTTCAGTGAGCAGTTTGGCTGTGGCCAGACCAATCCCACTCGATCCGCCGATAAGTAAAATGTTCTTTTTCATATGCTATTTATATTTTCCAAAAATGCTTTCGAGTTTTTTTTCACGAAAATCAAAAATTGACTTGACTTTCTTTTTGACAAACAACCAGTGGGCAAACCGTCCGAGAAACCCCAAGGGAAGTTTGTAATCAACGATATCTTTCATTTGAACACCATTTGGAATCTCTTCAATAAAATGCTTGTGATGCCAAAAAGTATATGGTCCAAAGCGCTGTTCATCAACAAAATAATGCTCCTTTTCAACATGAGTGATCTCAGTTACCCACCGAAATGGAATTCCGAGAATGGGGGTGAGGTTATATTGTATGATTTGACCTGGAAACATCTTGCGATCAGCACCAGACAGGATATCAAAGCCCATATAATCTGGCGTAATCGTTTTCAGGTTTTTGGGATCCGATAAAAAATCCCATGCCTTTTCCATGTCAATTGGTAAGTTTTGTTTTGATTTATAGCTGTACACGTTTTTTCATTTTGTCAAAGATACTCTTTTGTTTAATGAATTAAAAAAAAGATTAAACAAAATAAATTGTTATATTTTCATCCTGATTTGTGCAAAAATTGTAGCTTAGAAAATCTAAATCAAATAAAATGAAACCCATATTTTATCTATCTCTATTATTGATCTCTTTCACAATTCATGCACAGTTACCGCGACCACAACTCAGTCCGAAAGCAAAGCTGGTTCAAACGGTCGGTTTATCCGAGGTAACAATTGAATATTCTCGACCAGCGGTTCGAAACCGGAACATTTTTGGCGACTTGGTTCCCTATGACGTTTTATGGCGTACGGGTGCAAATCAAAATACGCTGATCACCTTTTCTGATGATGTAACAGTTTCTGGTAAATCCCTTTCCAAGGGAACCTATGCCCTGTATACCATTCCCAAACAAGACGTTTGGATGGTGTATTTCTACAATGAAACCAATAATTGGGGGATGCCTTCAAACTGGGACGAAGACCAAGTAAGTCTTGCTGTTCGGGCAAAAGTGCAAACGATTGCCCATGCAGAGTCATTTTCCATTTCTCTTGAAAACATATCCCTCGATTCAGCGGATTTGCAATTGGCTTGGGAACAAGTTGCGATACAGATTCCAATGACTTTTCCAACAAACGAGATCATGACGTCTCACATCTCAAAAATGAACCCAGATTCTGCCTCGGCCAATGATTTATACACTGCAGCAGTTTATTATTTTAACAATGATATGGATTTGCAAAAAGCAAAGACATGGATTACAAAGGCAGTTGAATTGAAAACCGATGCGTTTTGGTTTTTTCGTCAAAAGTCATTGATTCATGAAGCACTCGGGGAGTTAGATATGGCTATCGGTGCTGCGAAAACCTCTCTTCAATTGGCGAGAAGTTCTGGAAACCAGCAATACATCGACCTCAATAAAAAACAATTGGCCAAATGGGGTGCTGAATAGGCGAGATTAAAAATAGTTTTGGACAAACTCGTGAAGTGCTTCAAAGGTTTGCATACATGGCAATCCCATTACATTTGTGTACGACCCATTGATTTCTGAAACGGCATACAACCCAAATGTATCCTGAATCCCATAAGAGCCCGCTTTATCCATGGGGCTACCAGTTGCCACGTATTGGTCAACTAGTTCTTCGTTTAAATCCGTAAACTTGACATCTGTAAAGCAGTTGATGGTATGTTGTTGGTTGGCGGTTGAAAAGCAAACCGAACTAATAACCCGATGTGTTTTTCCAGAAAGCGATAGCAACATTTGTTTGGCTTCTTCTTGGCTTTTGGGCTTTCCAAGTGCTATTCCCTCAAACCAAACAATCGTGTCTGCTGTGATCACGAGTTGATCCGGGTTTAGGTCGTGCTGAAATACCTTGCCTTTTTGTTGTGCTAAATCGTCAGTGATTTGTTCGGCTTGTAAAGCAGGATCAAATTTTTCATCGATTGTCCGCAGTTCTACACGATGCTTGACCTTCAATTGCTCAAGCAGGTTTTGTCGCCTAGGTGAGCCCGAGCCCAGTATGATATCTACCGTTTTGGGAATGGTCATTTTTTATCGTTTCTCGCTTCAAAAAACCCGCCCCATTTGCCATGAATTTTTAAGGTTTGTTCAATGACATCCCGAACACATCCCTTCCCGCCAGGGACATGAGAAATATAATCAGCCGCCGCCCGAACCTCAGGTACGGCATCCTTTGGGCAAGTGGCAAGGTGAACTTGATTCATTGCGGGAATATCTGGAATATCATCTCCCATAAACATACTTTCACTGGCTTTGAGATTGTTTTCTGCAAAGTAGGTTTCTAGAACGCTTGCCTTATCATGAATGCCCAGATACACATCTTTTACCCCCAAATCATTGAGTCTTTTTTGAACGGCAGGATTAGTTCCACCCGAAATAATACAAACCCGAAACCCAGCGTGTAATGCGGCCTTTACGGCATAACCATCTTTGGTATTCATGGTTCGCAACATCGATCCATCTTCGTGGATCAAGATACTTCCATCGGTAAACACCCCATCGACGTCAAAAATAAAGTTCTGAATGTGCTTGAGCTCCTCTTTAAATATTTTCATTGTTTTGTTTTAATAATTGAGATGTAAAAAGCGAGTAGATATCGCCCAATTCTTCTGTCATGGGAATTGTCTTGTGGCGCTCGATGGTTTGCATATCACCTCTCGAGGCAGGACCGGTCTGACTTTTCCTCGGATCTTGTTGTTTTATTTTTCTGGTTGTTTCTTCGATAAGAGTAATCAACAAATCAAAACGCACATTTTTGGACTTACAAAAGCGATTGGCTTCTGCATACAAATGATTGGTAAAATTATTCACCACAACAGCAGCCAAATGCATACTAAGGCGTTGTTTTTCACCGCTCTGGACAGCATTTGGGCTTATCATTTGAGATAGGGTTTCCAATTTCTCATCTACTTGTTTGTTGTTTCCCTCCCATAGTATTGGGATTTCGTTCCAACTCACTTGCTGCTGTTTTGAAAACGTTTGCAGGGGATAAATAACCCCTCGATATTTGTGTTTGTTGAGTAAGTCAATTGAAGACGCTCCTGATGTGTGTGCGATAACGGCATCTGTCAAGGGAAGTTGATTGCTGACTTCCGCTATCGCATGATCAGAAACAGCGATCAGAACCATGTCACAAGGTAGAAGACTGTTGAATTGATTAGAAAATGGGACATCGAGTAGGTCTTTTGGGAGTTTGTTTTGATCTCTACCAATGAGTTGAATCAGAGTTAATGTCTCATGGTTACGGATTTCTCTTGCTAGGGCAGTTGCCACATTTCCAGTACCGATCAATCCGATTCGAATCATATGTCAAAACTACAAACTAAAGTCCATAGTTGACTACCTATGAAATTTTAGTAGGTTTGCAAAAAATAATAAATAGATGTCCAACAGAACATTTACGATGATTAAACCCGACGCAGTCCATAAAGGCCATGTGGGTGCAATACTAGAAAAAATCACTAACGCTGGATTTGTAATTCGAGGGCTAAAGATGACCCAACTTAGCCAACGAGAAGCAGAGGCATTTTATGACGTGCACAAAGAAAGACCTTTTTTTGGTGAATTGGTTGCTTTTATGACTAGTGGACCGATTGTGGCTGCCGTGTTGGAAAAAGACAACGCAGTGGCAGATTTTAGAGCACTCATTGGGTCAACAAATCCCGAGGAAGCAGCGGAAGGAACCATCCGTAAATTGTTTGCAGAGTCTGTGGGTCGAAACGCGATTCACGGATCTGACAGTGATGACAATGCGAAGATTGAATGCGCATTCCACTTTTCCGCACGAGAGATTTACTAAATAAACCGAATATCCCTCACTTTGTCTTTTCCGAGGGATTCATTAATCATCTTGATGATTTTGTCTTTTCCATAACTGAGTTCCTGCCTGAGAACGGAAGAGCTGAGCTTTACAACCAAGACGTCTTGTTGTAGGGTGACGTTTTTGGTGTAGACATTGATGTTTTCACCCATCAACTTGTGCCAACTCTCTTTTACACGAGCAGAGTCGATTCCATCAGAAAGCTCATTTTTGGAAACAAACTCTCTTAAAATGGATTTTATCTTTTTTGCATCATCACTCATCTTTGAGGGGGTTTTACAAGCTGAACATCGAATAGCTTTGCGCGGTTTGTTTAATAATATTTTCGGTTCGCTCTTTATTGGTATCCGTAACAAAGAGCTGCCCAAAAGAATCGTCATTGACCAGATTGATGATTTGCATCACACGGCTATCGTCAAGTTTGTCAAAAATATCATCCAATAGTAATATGGGCAGCATATTCATCTGATTTCTGATCACATCAAACTGGGCGAGTTTCAGAGCGATTAAAAATGTTTTTTGTTGTCCTTGGCTTCCAAATTTTTTGATTGGGAAATCGCTAATTTGAAATCGCAAATCATCTTTATGAGGTCCAATGCTGGTGTATTGTAAAATACGGTCTTTTTGCAAGGATTCCTCCAAAAGATCAATAAAGGATTTTTCATCGAGTTTGGACTCATAGCTGATCGAAACGACTTCTTTGTCTCCGCTTATAAACTGATAGCGATCGTGAAAGAGCGGTTGAAAGCCCTCTACAAACTCTTTACGAGCTTGGTGAATGGGTTGCCCGAACTGCACAAGTTTTTCGTTGAAAACAGAGAGGGTGTCTTTGTCAAACTGGTTTGATGACGCAAAGTGTTTGAGCAGTGCATTTCTTTGGTTTAGGGTACGCTGGTAATCAAGTAGGTTTTGCAAGTAGGATTTATTGGATTGAGAAATGGTACGATCCAAAAACTTTCTTCTCACACTGCTCCCTTCAGAAATTAAATCTCTATCGGTTGGGGAAATAATTACCACGGGGATTAGCCCAATGTGATCTGCGATTTTTTTATAGGCCTTCCGATTTCGTTTAATGGTTTTTTTGCCTTCACGTTCGAAATGACATTGAATCCGCAAGCTTTTTCCACTTTTATCGAAAACGCCTTCGATCATGCTAAAATCAGATTGATGAGAAATATTTTGACTCGTGATGCTATTGGAGTAACTTTTACCCATAGCGAGGAAGTATATTGCATCCAAAGCATTTGTTTTGCCGACTCCATTATTGCCCACAAAACAGTTGATGTTGCGATCTAAACTAAAATCGATCCCTGTCAGGTTTCTGTAGTTAACGATGGAAAGTTGGTCCAAAAATAGTTCCTTCACAGGTTAGGGATTGTGTTTTAGTTTGTACATGACTAAATTATTGATTTTTGCTCGTTTTTATAGAATGTTCATTTCAATAATTATCATATTTTTGCAAACACGATTTACAAGCTATGGCCACATATAAAAAAAGAGGTGCTAAGAAAACACAATACCCCAAGGGTTCTCAAGCCACAGAAAGCAGAACGGAAGAGGTTTTTTCAAATCTCGATACAGGGGCATCAAGATTAGAACAATGGATTGCTGCTTATCAGCGACAGATTTTCGGATTGATTTTTGGAATCATACTTGTTGTTCTTGGTTATTTGGGATATCAAAGTTTAATTCTCAATCCTAAAATTGCGGAAGCCAACACGGAGATCTTTCAAGCCCAAGATTTTTTTGAAAAGGGATTGGCGGATGATGAGTTTCGCGATTCTCTTTTTCAGAATGCACTAAGTGGAGCCAACGGTAAATATGGTTTTCTCGATATTATTGATAATTATGGCGGAACACCCGCAGCCAATTTGGCGACCTATAGTTCGGGTATGATCTATCTTCATTTGGGTGAATTTGAGTTAGCGATTGACTTCCTAGAGGATTTTAATTCCTCTGACCCCTTGCTTGCACCCCTTGCTTTGGGAGGGATTGGTGATGCTTTTGCCGAGTTGGATCAACTTTCAGATGCCTTAAACTACTATGAGAAGGCCTTATCATTTAGCAACAATCAAATTACCTACCCACGTTATTTGCGTAAAGCAGGCCTTGTTGCTTTATCACTTGGAGATAAAAAAACAGCCAAAGCATACTTTACCATCATTAAAGATGATTTTTCAAGTGGGGTAGACGCCAAGCACATCGACGCTTTGCTTGGTCAAGCCAGCATATAATATGGCAACGAGTAGTCAGAACAGCAAGCATATCGTTTACGAGACACTCCCAAGTGCTGAAGGTTTGCGTTTTGCACTGATCGTCTCCCGATGGAACAGTGAAATTACCGATCGACTTTTTGAAGGAGCCCATCAAATTTTGCAACAACAACACGCAAAACAAATTGATCGTATTGATGTTCCTGGCAGTTTCGAATTGGTGTATGCTAGTCGTGTTGCGATGGAAAAGAACTACGATGCTGTCATCGCCATCGGCAATGTAATTCGAGGTGAAACAAGTCATTTTGAATATGTCTGTCAAGGGGTAACCAACGGAATTCAGCAACTCAATGCCATGGGTACAGTGCCAGTTATTTTCTGTGTGTTAACGGACGATACAATTGCGCAATCTCGTGCGAGAAGCGGAGGGTCACTGGGAAATAAAGGGGAAGAAGCGGCTGTTGCAGCCATTCAAATGGCGCATTTTTAGTGCTTATTTCTTAAAATACCTCATCGGTACCCAGAGCATGCCAAAGCATTCTCCATTTTCTTTACTTAGGTTTTTATGATGGATTTTGTGCGCCCTACGAATTGCTTTTGCATAGCTCGTATTGGCATTGCGGAACCATTTTACGCGCTGATGGATAAAGATGTCATGAACAAAAAAATAGGTGAGGCCATAAGCGAAAATCCCCAAGGCAATTGCCATTCCAGGCCAAAACCCAAACTCGCCCCATAAAATTACAAAACTAGCGCTGACAGCTGCATAAAATAGGAAAAAGGTATCGTTTCTTTCAAAATGAGAATCGTGGTCTTTGTGGTGATGGTCTTTGTGCAGTGACCATAAAAATCCATGCATGATATACTTATGTGAAAACCATGCGATTGCTTCCATAAAAACAAAAGTTGCGAGAAAAATAAAAATTTGAATGGTGAGGAGCATAGACTATAGAATATTGAAACGGTACCGAACATAGGAGCGAGCCAACACATCCACTTTTTGGATATTGGCAACGCGTATTCTTTTGTTTTTAATTTCAACAGAAGGTACTCGTTTTAATTTCTTTAAAAGACGGAGGTAATATTTGTAGGCGGTGTAAACGCCAAACTTTGCTGCATCTGGTAATTTGAAAATTCCAGAAAGGCCTTTTTGGAAATCGGCTTCAATTTCGGTGATAATTTTCTGTTTGGAAGCCTCGTCAAGTTCTCTGAGGTTTATGTTCGGGAAATAAGACCGTTCAAGTTGTTCGTAGTCATTTTTGAGATCACGGAGAAAATTTACTTTTTGAAAGGCAGAACCCAGTGCCATGGCCGATGATTTCAACTCGTTGAAAAGCTTACGGTCTCCTTTGACAAAAACACGGAGGCACATTAAACCAACAACGTCAGCAGAACCATAGATATAGTTTTTATATTCCTCAGCTGTTTGATAAACCTTTTTTGATAAATCCCAGCGCATGCTTTGCATAAAAGCATCAATAAACTCTTTGTCAATTTCATAACGGTGAACGGTCTCTTGAAAAGCATTCAGAACAGGGTTTGTACTGATTTTTTCCGTCAGTGCATATGCTAAATCATCTTCAAAACGGTCTAGAAGTGCCACTTTATCATAATCGTGAAAACTATCAACAATTTCGTCCGCCAATCTGACAAAACCATAAATGTTGTATATGTCTTGGCGTATTTCAGAAGATAACATGCGTGTAGCCAAAGAAAATGAAGTACTATAAGACTCCGTGATTTCTTTGCTACATCGTTTCGATACAGAATCAAAAATAGATTTCACAAGATAGTTTTCTCTAATTACCAATTGCAAATTATAATATTTTTATTGTTTATTCAACTTAAAAAAAAAAAATTATAATTCTTTGATCAATTCAGCAGATGAATCAAAAATTCGAATTCTGTGATTTTTTTGTCTTGGTATATGTTGCGCTTGGTAGCCGGTAATCCACAATTCGCTATTTTCGTTAGATAAAATTTCGCTTTCAAACTGACTTAAGTATTCCTTAACACGATCGTGATTGGGTTCGATTGTAAAGCATGAGACGAATATCATTTTGTTTGATTTATCTTGAAAATTAGATAAACTCATTGTCGGTACGGATTGTCCTAAGAAGATGGTTTTGTATCCGCGATCAAGAATCTCATAGTTGAGATAAAGCAACCCGAGTTCGTGGATCTCGTTGTCTGGGAGATAAAGTACATAAGTTTTCTCTGTGTTTAGCGGTTGATTCTCTTGCAATTTCTCACAGAGGGAGTGTATTTTTTGTTTAATCAAACTGGTAATAAAGTGCTCGTGGGATGGGCTAATGGAGTTTGTTTGCCACAAAACCCCAAGTTCAATCATAAGTGGCGTAAAAATAGATTGATAAATTTCACCAAAACTCATTTTTTCCATGAGTTCATCAAAAGTATTCGTAAACAAGCGCTGATCAAAATTGATCATCGAAAGCTTAAAGAGTCCAAGTGACCAGTCGTAAGGGCTTTTTTGTAAAGTGATGACGTGAACCTTTTCCTTGATTTCATTCGTCTCCATTTTGGCGATTTTTGAAATCTTAAAGCCGTTTTTGTACAACATCGAAACATTAAGGAGCTTTTGTAAGCTGTCGAGATTGTAGAGACGGATGTTCGTTTCTGTTCTTTCGGGCTCAAAAAGGTTATATCTCTTTTCCCAAATCCGAATTGTATGGGCTTTAATTCCAGAGAGGTGCTCTAGGTTTTTGATGCTAAAACTTGTTTTAACCCGATCCATTTTGTTTAACGTTTAATTAACAAACATTAAACAAAAATAGAAAAAAAAATATAAATGGAAAAAGTGCGCACGAGAGGAATCGAACCTCCACGGGATTTAACTCCCACTAGGCCCTCAACCTAGCGCGTCTACCAGTTCCGCCACGTGCGCTGAGGGACTTGTTGTGACTTGGCTGGGTCTCGAACCCAGGACCCTCTCCTTAAAAGGGAGATGCTCTACCAACTGAGCTACCAAGTCTTTGTGATTTGGCTGGGTCTCGAACCCAGGACCCTCTCCTTAAAAGGGAGATGCTCTACCAA
>JAQWIL010000027.1 GCA_029248885.1 Flavobacteriaceae bacterium | reverse complement strand
AGAACGTGTATCAATTTTTTCAGTAAATGTATATGTCTTCATATGGATCAAATCAGTAGTCTCCTAGTGTTTCAGGGTTTTGTTCAAGGGCTTGAGCAAGTTGATCATCATTTGGTGCTTTGCCATGCCATGCATGGGTGTACATCATAAAATCAACGCCATTCCCCATTTCGGTATGCAGGAGTACACAGATGGGTTTTCCCTTATTTGTTTCGCTTTTTGCTCGGTTCATACCTTCGATAACCGAAGTGATATCGTTTCCGTTTTCAATCGAAATTACTTTCCAACCAAAGGCCTTAAATTTTTCTTGTAAATCGCCCATATGTAGCACATCATCTGTGCTTCCATCGATTTGCTTACCGTTGACATCGATTGTTGCAATGAGGTTGTCGACTCGTTTTGCCCCAGCATACATGATGGCTTCCCAGTTCTGTCCTTCCTGCAATTCGCCATCGCCGTGTAAGCTGTAGATTAAGCGACCATCATTATTAAGCGCTTTTGCTGCTGCCGCACCAAGTGCCACTGACATTCCTTGTCCTAAAGACCCAGAGGCAATTCGGACTCCGGGCAGCTTTTCGTGTGTGGTTGGGTGACCCTGTAACCGAGAGTCCAACAATCGAAATGTATTGAGTTCTTCGACAGGAAAAAACCCACTTCGCGCAAGAACACTGTAGTATACCGGTGAGATGTGACCATTAGAAAGAAAGAATAGGTCTTCAGCAATGCCATCCATTGAAAAAGCGGTATTGTATTCCATGATTTCCTTGTACAGAACCACAAAGAATTCAGCACAGCCAAGCGAACCCCCAGGGTGTCCAGAGTTTACTTTATGCACCATTCTCAGGATGTCCCTTCGTACTTGCTGTACAGTATTTTCAAGTTGTTGAATTGTGTCCATTAGATTGATCAATAATGCTCGCAAAAATAAGTCAAGAGGAGGGCTTACAAAAGGGATTTGGTCAATATTTTGAGTTAACAATCAACATTTTGTTAAGAACAAAGATTAGCTCAGTTACGATGTTTATCTTTACCAGCTGTGAAATTCGTTTGTCATCATACCGACTCAGGGTCAAATGCACGTGCGGGCACCATTACGACTGACCATGGTGTGATCCAAACCCCAATTTTTATGCCTGTTGGCACCCAAGCCACTGTCAAAGGGGTTCTGCAGAAAGACTTGAAAGAAGAAGTCAACCCCGATATCATTTTGGCAAATACCTATCATTTGTATTTAAGACCCTCCACAGATATCCTGGAGCGTGCAGGTGGGATTCATCAATTTATGAATTGGGATCGAAATCTGCTTACAGACAGTGGTGGGTATCAGGTTTATTCTCTTGCTGCCAACAGAAAAATTGAAGAAGATGGGGTCCGATTTAAATCACATATCGATGGCTCTTCTCACTTCTTTACACCTGAAAAAGCAATTGACATCCAACGTTCGATTGGGGCAGATATTATTATGGCCTTTGATGAATGTCCCCCTTATCCTTGTGATTATAACTATGCAAAAGACTCGATGGCATTGACTCATCGTTGGCTTGACAGGTGTATTCATCATATGAACAATACCGATCCAAAATACGGTCATGAGCAATCTTTGTTTCCAATTGTGCAGGGGAGTACCTACAAAGATTTGCGAATCGAATCAGCCAAATATATTGCCGATGCCAACGCCCCTGGAAATGCCATTGGGGGCCTTTCCGTTGGGGAACCAGCAGAGGAAATGTATGCGATGGCAGATGAAGTCTGCTCCATACTTCCCAAAGACAAGCCCCGATACTTGATGGGAGTGGGGACGCCAATCAACATTTTAGAAAACATCGCACTGGGCGTGGATATGTTTGATTGTGTTATGCCAACTCGAAATGGAAGAAACGGCATGCTATTTACATCTCATGGTACGATCAATATCAAAAATAAAAAATGGGAAAATGATCATTCTCCCATCGATGCGCAAGGCCCAACCTCAATAGACACCTATTATTCAAAGGCATATTTGCGTCATTTGTTTGCGGCAAACGAGTTTTTGGGGAAACAAATTGCAAGTATTCATAATTTAGGGTTTTATTTGTGGTTGGTTCGGGAAGCAAGAAAACACATTCTCAGTGACGATTTTGCTGACTGGAAAAATAAAATGGTTCGTCAAATGAACAACAGGCTGTGATGTTGAATACCCGGATTTTAGATCGATATATTATCATCAAATACATTGTTACCTTTTTGACAATGTTGGTTCTATTCATACCCATTAGTGTATTGGTTGATTTATCACAGAAAATCGATAATTTCAATCAGTATGAAGTCCCGACATCTGATATTCTCTGGTATTATTACAATTTTATTTGGCACTTTGGTTTTATTTTATTTCCCATATTTTTATTTCTATCTGTCATCTGGTTTACCTCCAAACTATCTTCCAATTCTGAGGTGATTGCCATGTTGGGTTCAGGGATTTCTTTTAACAGATATCTCCGCCCGTTTCTAGTTGCCGCTCTTCTTATTTCTATCGGTGCTTTTGTAGCAGGTCAATTTATCGTCCCAACAGCGAGTAAAAACATCAAAGAATTTGAGTTTACCTATTTTAAATCCTCAAAAAAAGATCGACAAACCCAGCAGCTTTTTAAGCAAATCGGGGAGGGGGATTTTATTTATTTGAGTCAGTTCAATCCAACTCGCCAATTGGGATATAATTTTAGCTACGAACGTTTTGAAGGTAGCCGAATGACGTCCAAGATTACGGCGAGAAATATTCGATGGGTTGAAGAAGATACACTCTATCGACTAACGGATTATTTTAAACGATCGTTTGACACCACTGGCAAAGAAAGAATCGAATCCGCATCTCGCTTGGACACCCTAATTCCCTTTACGTTTGAGGACTTGTCACCCTTAAACTATGCAGCTCAAACCCTGACTTTATTTGAGCTCAACCGTTTTATTGCTAAAGAGAAAGAAAGCGGAAGCCCGCTGATCAATCGCCACCTTCTCGTGCGACACAAACGATGGTCGATTATGGTTGCCGCATTTATTTTGACAATAATTGGGGTTGCCGTTTCCTCTTTTAAAAGACGAGGGGGGATTGGGCTGAATTTGGCACTTGGTGTTGTCCTTGCTTTTCTCTATATCTTTTTTGACAAAATATTTGAGGTTATGGTTGAAAAGTCCAATTACACAGCAGCACTAGCTGCATGGATCCCCAATTTTATTTTTGGGATCTTTTCCATAGTGATTTTACGATATGCTAAACGATAAACTCAAAAGCACTCTCCACTTTCATGGCATTGTTTTCATTTTCGGATTCACAGCCATTTTGGGAAAACTCATCTCCATTGATGCCGTGTCATTGGTGTGGTACCGTATGGTGTTGGCCACGGTTGTACTGACTTTGTTTGTTTGGATATTAAAGATTCCTTTTCGCCTATCCGTCAAACAGCTTCTTATTATGATGATTTGCGGTGTTTTGATCGCACTTCACTGGGTGTTTTTCTTCCATGCAGTTAAGGTTTCCAACGTCTCCGTGACGCTGTCTGTTATGTCTGTGGGAGCATTGGTTACCGCATTGATCGAGCCAATTGTATATAAGCGATCTTTTGACTGGAGTGAAATGATGTTAGGGTTGGTTGTTGTTTTGGCTTTGGGAATGATTATGCAGACGGAATATCAATTTATTGATGGTATGTTTTTTGCCTTTATCGCCGTTCTATTGTCTGTTGGATTTACGTTGATAAACGGAAAGGTTGTACACAAATCAGATGCCAGAGTCATGTCAGTTTACCAGTTGGGCACTGGTGCAATTTGTATGAGTTTTATTCTTTTTTTTCAAGGCAAATGGTCTGTTGATTTGTTTTCAATCACCCAAGCCGATATGCTTTGGATTTTGATTTTGGCAATCGTTTGCACAGCTTATGCCTTTGTGGTCTCCATAGCGGTAATGCGTCATATACGTCCGTTTTCACTGATGTTGGCAATCAATATGGAGCCTGTTTATGGTATTTTACTCGGGATACTCATTTTTGGATCTGATGAAAAAATGAGTTTACCCTTTTATATTGGTACATTATTGATTTTATCGTCTGTTTTGGTCAATGGATACTTGCGGTTAAAAAAAGAAAAAAGTATCAACAACAACTAAATCAAAATACTATATTTGTTAGAGCAAAATACAATCCGCTATGGAATATTTGGATTTTGAACAACCCATTCAAGAGCTTGAAGAGCAACTCCAAAAATGCGCTGTGATTGGCAACGAAAGTGATGTCGATGTAACCACGACTTGCCAACAAATCGAAGACAAGCTACTATCCACCAAAAAAGAAATTTACGGAAATCTGACCCCGTGGCAACGTGTTCAGCTTTCGAGACACCCGCAACGTCCATATACCATGGATTATATTCAGGCACTCTCTGGAGAGACCTTTTTAGAATTACATGGCGACCGCACTGTCAAAGATGATAAAGCCATGGTTGGTGGATTTGGCAAAATCGGTGACCAGAGTTTTTTATTTATTGGTCAGCAAAAGGGATACAATACAAAGACACGCCAGTATCGCAATTTTGGAATGGCAAACCCAGAAGGATATCGAAAAGCCCTTCGTTTAATGAAATCTGCTGAAAAGTTTGGGATTCCCGTTTTATGTTTGATTGACACCCCTGGTGCTTACCCAGGCCTTGAAGCGGAAGAACGTGGTCAAGGTGAGGCCATTGCCCGAAACATCTTGGAAATGTCACGATTAAAAACGCAAGTGATTGTGATGATCATCGGAGAAGGCGCATCGGGAGGTGCTTTAGGTATCGGAGTGGGTGACCACGTATTTATGCTCGAAAACACCTGGTACTCTGTGATCTCTCCCGAGTCATGCTCGTCCATTCTTTGGCGTAGCTGGGAACACAAAGAGCAAGCCGCTGATGCTCTGAAGCTCACAGCAAAAGACATGAAGCGTCTGAAGATCATCGATACAATCGTCAAAGAACCTTTGGGTGGCGCTCATCGTGATCGAACGCAAACTTTTTCAACAGTTCGAAAGAGCATTCTAAAAGCATACAGCGAGCTAAAAGACACCCCGCTTGACCAGTTGATTCTTGAACGACAGGAGAAATTCTTTCAAATGGGCGTTTATCAAGAATAAATGTTTTGGATATTAACATTTATCCAAACTTGTTAACATCATATCGTTCGTCTTTTTTGATGTGATTTCTTACTTTGATGCGGAATATTTATCTACATTTATATCGTGGAAAAACAGAAACCTATAGCGCAACAATCCCGTCAAGCCGGTCAGATCGTTTCCTTGCAAAAAGGCAAAATCCCCCCCCAAGCAATTGATTTAGAAGAAGCTGTTCTCGGCGCGATGATGATTGACAAAAAAGGAGTCGATACCGTAATCGACATCCTAAGCTCACCAGCTTTCTACAAGCAAGCCCACCAGCACATCTTTGAGGCTATTGTTCATTTGTTTTCAGATTCCAACCCAATTGATTTGTTAACGGTTTCCACCCAACTGCGAAAAAATGATAAGCTCGAACAAATCGGAGGTGATTTTTATTTGATCCAACTCACTCAAAAAGTATCTTCATCTGCACACATTGAGCATCATTCTCGCATTATTCTTCAAAAATTTATTCAGCGTAGTCTTATCAAAATCTCAAATGAAATTATTGAGAATGCCTATGACGACACCAAGGATGTCTTTGACATGCTCGATGATGCGGAGTCGAAGCTATACGATGTCACGCAAGGGAATATCAAAAAGTCAACAGATACTGCGCAAAGTTTGGTAATCCAAGCCAAAAAGAAAATTGAAGAAATCTCAAATAAAGAGGGCTTAAGTGGGGTTCCTTCTGGATTTTCTGATTTAGATAAATTGACTTCTGGTTGGCAATCGAGTGACTTGATTATTGTCGCTGCTCGTCCTGGTATGGGAAAAACAGCATTGACCCTGTCCATGGCTCGAAACATATGTGTCGATCACTCGATACCCGTTGCCTTTTTCTCTTTGGAGATGTCGTCTGTTCAATTGATTACGCGTTTGATTTCCTCAGAGACTGGCCTATCGTCCGAAAAACTTCGAACTGGCAACCTTGCCGATCACGAGTGGAAACAGCTCAACGTGAAGGTAACTGCTCTTGAAAATGCACCTTTATTTATTGATGATACCCCATCTTTATCCATTTTTGACTTACGTGCAAAGGCAAGACGTTTGTCTTCTCAACATGGAATCAAACTTATTGTTGTGGATTACTTACAACTGATGACAACGGGATCTTCTAATAAATCTGGAAATCGCGAACAAGAAATATCGATGATTTCACGAAATCTCAAAGCACTAGCCAAAGAGCTCGATATCCCAGTCATTGCACTATCGCAGTTGTCACGTGCGGTAGAAACCAGAGGCGGGAGCAAGCGACCATTGCTTTCCGACCTTCGTGAGTCGGGTGCGATTGAACAGGATGCTGACATTGTTTCGTTTATTTATCGTCCAGAGTACTATAAAATTGATGAGTGGGATGATGAAGAGCGTACCCCTTCGGCTGGACAGGCAGAGTTTATCGTGGCTAAACACCGAAACGGTGGCTTAGACAACATTCGTTTAAAATTTGTTGCTTCTCTTGGAAAATTCGAAAACCTCGACGCTTTCGATGCCCCCGTTGAATTTCAGTCTAAGATCAATCGAGATCAAGACGGTACATTTGAAACCCCCCGAATTAGCCCCGATGATGCTTTTGAGGGCGATGATGGAGTCCCATTCTAAAAAAAAAAACACGCCGAGGCGTGTTTTAAATCAAACGTTTTTCTTGAGGAAAATTACTTCACTTTATCAACCACAGCTTTAAAAGCGTCCGGGTGATTCATTGCAAGGTCTGCTAAAACTTTTCGATTCAGCGAGATATTATTGGTCTTGACTTTTCCCATAAACTGAGAATAAGACATCCCATGTAAACGGGCTGCGGCATTGATACGTACAATCCACAATGAACGGAAATTTCTCTTCTTGGTTTTTCGATCTCTGTATGCATATCCCCATGCTTTTTCAACAGCATTTTTGGCAATTGTCCATACATTTTTACGACGCCCAAAGTATCCTTTGGCGTGCTTCATCATCTTTTTTCTTCGGGCCCTAGAGGCCACTGCATTTACTGATCTCGGCATTTTTATTTATTGTTTTGAGGGAGGTGGCAAATGGTTTTGCTCTTTTAAACCCGCCCCAGGGTTATACACCAGTTTTTACTTCAATCGAAGTTGTTGTTTTACATTTGCAACGTCAGCGTCATGCACCAAGGTTGAATGCGTTAATTTTAGTTTGGTCTTTTTTGACTTCTTAGTCAAAATGTGACTTTTAAATGCGTGCTTGCGCTTGATTTTTCCAGTTCCAGTTAACTTAAAACGCTTTTTTGCACTCGATTTTGTTTTTTGCTTCGGCATATTTTCCGTCTTTATTATTTCTTCGGATTCATCAACATGATCATCCTTTTTCCTTCTAGTTTTGGGAGCTGTTCAACTTTTCCATATTCTTCAAGGTCTTGCGCCAATCGCAGTAACAATATATGCCCTTGCTCCTTGAAGATTATCGATCGTCCTTTGAAAAACACAAATGCTTTTAGTTTTGCTCCCTCTTCTAAAAACTTAATAGCGTGTTTTTTCTTAAACGCATAATCGTGCTCATCTGTTTGCGGTCCAAAACGAATTTCTTTGAGCACAACTTTACTCGCTTTGGCTTTTAAACTTTTATCGCGCTTTTTCTGTTCGTATAGAAATTTCTTGTAATCAATGATCTTACAAACTGGGGGAGATGCATTTGGTGAGATTTCTACAAGATCCAGCTCAAGATCCCGTGCAAACCCCATCGCTTTTGCAAGCGGATACACGCCCATTTCTACGTTATCTCCTACAAGACGTACCTCACTCGCCATGATCTTGTCATTGATCTTGTGTGGGTCTTGTTTGATTACTCGTTGAGGACCTCTGCCTCTTCTTCTTCGTATGGCTATAACGCGCGATTTATGATTTAAATTCTTGGACTTCGTTTTCGATAGTATTTTCTACCAGTCGAATGAAGTTATTTAGAGACATAGCTCCGTGATCTTTCCCGCCGTGCTCTCGAACCGAAACCACAGATTCCGAAACTTCTTTTTCTCCAACAATAATCATATATGGATATTTTTGAAGCTCAGATTCCCGAATTTTTTTTCCGATGGTTTCGTTTCGGTTATCAACGAGGGTGCGAATTTCGTTATTTTCCAATAATTGAGAAACTTTTTTTGCGTATTTTTCATATTTCTCGCTTACACATAAGATATTAACTTGATCTGGCGTGAGCCAAAGCGGGAATTTTCCTGCAGTATGTTCGATGAGTATCGCAATAAATCGCTCCAAACTTCCAAAAGGAGCACGATGAATCATCACAGGTCTGTGAAGAGCATTATCGCGGCCTTTATAGGTGAGGTCAAATCGTTCGGGTAAGCTGTAATCCACTTGAATTGTACCCAGTTGCCAACTTCTTCCCAAAGCATCCTTTACCATAAAATCGAGCTTGGGACCATAAAAAGCGGCTTCTCCAGTTTCGATGACATAGTCTAGCCCTTTCTCTTGCGTTGCATTGATGATGGCTTGCTCTGCTTTTTCCCAATCTTCAACTTTTCCAATATATTTTTCTGGTTTTTCAGGGTCTCTAACGGAAATTTGTGCGGTAAAGTCCGCAAACCCTAAAGAGCTAAATACATATAAAACCAAGTCGATGACGGCTTTAAACTCACTGTCAAGTTGATCTGGAGTGCAAAAAATATGCGCATCATCTTGTGTGAATCCCCTTACACGAGTCAGTCCATGAAGTTCACCGCTTTGTTCGTAGCGATATACCGTTCCAAACTCAGCATAGCGTTTTGGTAAATCACGGTAACTCCATCTCCGTGCACTAAAAATTTCACAATGATGCGGGCAATTCATGGGTTTTAGCAAAAACTCTTCATCTTCTGATGGGGTTTTGATCGGCTGAAAACTGTCAGCACCATATTTTTCGTAATGACCAGATGTAATGTACAGCTCTTTGTGACCGATATGCGGAGAGACAACCTGTTCATAACCGGCTTTTCGCTGCGCTTCTTTGAGAAAACGTTCAAGTCTTTCGCGAAGAGCAGCACCTTTTGGTAACCACAGCGGGAGACCTTGACCGACTCTTTTGGAAAAGGTAAATAGATCCATTTCACTTCCGAGCTTTCTATGATCTCTTTTTTTTGCTTCTTCGACGAGTTGTAGATGTTCTTTGAGCAGCTTTTGTTTGGGAAATGAAATTCCATAAATCCTTGTGAGTTGTGGTTTGGTTTCGTCCCCACGCCAATAGGCACCAGCGATGTTTGTGAGTTTCACGGCTTTAATGAAGCCAGTATGAGGCAGATGCCCCCCTCGACAAAGATCTGTGAAATCAGCATGATCACAGAAAGTAATATCACCGTCATTGAGGTTCTCAATCAACTCAGTCTTAAATGGATTTTTTTCGTTTTGATAATACGCCAACGCTTCTTTTTTGGAAACAGAACGCATCGAGAAGGCATATTGCTCGCGTGATACCTCAATTATACGTTTTTCGATGGCGTCAAAATCTTTTTCTGTTACGGTATGACTACTCGGATCAATATCGTAGTAGAACCCTTGCTCGATAGCAGGTCCGATGGTGAGCTTTATTCCAGGGTAATGCTCTTCAAGAACCTGTGCAAGTACGTGAGCAGAAGAATGCCAAAATGCCTTTTTTCCTTCAGGATCATTCCATGTATGTAGGATTAAGCTGCCATTGACTTGGAGTGGGGTAGTCACTTCAATAACTTCACCGTTGTAGCTTGCTGACAATACATTTCGTGCCAGCCCCTCGCTGATGGAAGTTGCGATATCCATGGGTGTTGTCCCTTGGCTCACTTCTTTAATTGCTCCGTCTGGGAGTCGAACTTGAATCATTAGTTGTTTATCAAAGCCACAAAGATAATACGATTAGGGGCTCTTTCAAGGGGGTAAACTTAGTTTTCATTAAAGAAACCCTTTACAAGGAGCATTATCCCCCGAAATCCATACAGTATAGCAAGGATACAAGCAATCAATCCAATGCCTAAAACAGGAATAAAAAAAGGATGGTCCTCGTTTCGTACGGCTGAGGTGTAAATCACAGGACCAGTAAAGGCAAAGAGGATTGCGATAAAAAGACGTGAGAGTCCCTTGAAAAGAAGTTCTTTATTCATTTTTCAAATGATTTAATACCTTTCGAACACTACCGTGAATGCGTAACAATTCAATCGCTTTATCTTCACTCACCGAGCTTGATTCGCATACCATACGGATAGCTCTTTGGTGTAACTTTTGATTGGATAACTGCATATCCACCATGCGATTGCCTTTGACATGACCCAGCTTGATCATCAAAACACTTGAGATGGTATTGAGAATCATTTTTTGAGCAGTACCAGCTTTCATCCGCGAGCTTCCTGTTATCACTTCGGGACCAACGACTGGAACCATGGGGTAGTCTGCTTCTTCTGCAATCGGACTTCCTGGGTTACAGCTGATACTTGCGGTGGTAATTCCTTTGGATTTGCACGTTTGTAAGGTGCCGAGCACATAGGGAGTTGTTCCTGATGCGGCGATTCCGACAACCGTATCCAAAGTCGAAATGTGATGCTTTTCCAGATCTTTCCACCCCTGATTTGGATCGTCTTCGGCCCCTTCGACAGCGGTTCGAATGGCACCATCTCCACCAGCAATTAACCCTAGCACGCGCTCTTGTGAAACACCAAAAGTTGGTGGGCACTCTGATGCGTCGAGTATGCCCAAACGCCCACTCGTTCCTGCTCCGATATAGATCAACCGACCACCTTGTTGCATTTTGGGTAAGGTTGCATCAATAAATGAGTTGATATCAGGCAAAATCGTATTTACGGCACCTGCGACCTTTTGGTCCTCCTGATTTATGATGAGACTGAGCTGTTCCACGCTCATTTGTTCGAGCTTGTCGTGGTTTGAATCGGCTTCTGTGATTTTTGTGAAGCGCATACACAAAAGTAACTATTCGGCTGTAAATGGAAGAGAACTGTATTCCACAACTCTAAAATAACCCAAAGCAACATCAGTTTCTGTTGCGCTTGTGAAATTTCCCAATAACGTTGAAGTTGCAGTGGCAAAAGGGCCACCGCCGCCTTGTCCGCTGTGACTCAATAAGATTTGCATATAGGTAAAGAATGCCTCATCTATGCCTACCATTCGGATGGTGACTTCCTCATTTTTGGGAAAGAGCTCGTCATAGAAAAAGGAAAACGTAAATGGTTGTCCATCATAAAATCGATCTCGCGTGACAAAGAGGTTGTTATCGGAAAAATCAAATAAATAGAAATTTCCAAGACCTGGCAGATCCGTGAGGGTAACCAAGACTTCTGTTTCATTTCCACTAAACAGTTGACCATCTCCTTGTATTGCGCTATCAAAAGTACCAGACAGAACCAACTCTTCTTTGGCAGTGTAGCTCACCCCATCGACATCAACAATCAATTGATATTGTTTGTCAGTCGTGATTTCGGGAATATCCAGTGTATATAAACCATCTTCAACAGGATTGGCAGCCAAGACCTCATTGTCGTATTGTAGGGACACAGAGGCATCATCAACAGAAAGAATATCGGTGCTGTAAAAGTCAGTTGTTTTGGTAACAAGAACGCGCAATGTAGCCATACCACCTCCTTGTGAACGACCGAGCTCCGCATCAATTACGATTTGTTCAGCTGCTTTTGGGAGATCGATGGTGACGACATCTTCACACGAAATGCATAGGATAGTCAGTAAAAAGATTATTTTTTTCATTACCAGTCAATTCGATACATTACAGAGGGTACAATTCCAAAAATGGAAAATCGTACGGCTTCATTTTGCTGTGTTTCCCGATTTTGTCTAAAGTTGATACTCGCAGCATTTTTACGATTATACACATTGTATATGCCAAAAATCCAACTTCCTTGTCGATCTTTTTTGGGAGGTCTTTTCAGGGTTGCTGACAGGTCCATGCGGTGGTAGTCATCAAATCGACTACTGTTGCGCGTTCCATAATTTGGTACGCGCAAGCCACCAAATTCATACTGCCCCACAGGATAGGTTGTTGGTTGTCCAGTTTGGTATAAAAAGTTGGCATTAAAACTCCATTTGTTGTTGAGTTGATAGCTCGTGTTGATGCTTAAGTCGTGTCTCTTGTCATAGGCATTCGGATACCAGTTACCATCATTAATTCCAGGGTCGTCAAGTCCCAATCCTACTGTTTTTTGTTCAGACTTCGACCATGTGTAAGCCAACCAGTATTGCAATTTCCCTACTGACTTTTTAAATAAGAACTCCGCACCATAGGCGCGAACAATTCCAGGGAGCGTTACTTGCTCGACAGCATCGTTGGCAACCAAATCGGCCCCGTCGATATAATCGAGTCGGTTTTTGACATCTTTATAAAACGCCTCAACCTCAATACTTTGCTGACTTTTAGTTTCGGTGACGTAGCCAATTGCCCATTGATCGAGTTGTTGCGGTTTGAGATGTGGTCCACTGGGTGCCCAGATGTCAAGGGGTGTTGGCGAGCTGGTATTTGAAATCAAGTGGAGGTATTGGTTGAGTCGGTTGTAAGACGCTTTCAAAGCACGATTTCCCATGGCATATGACAAGGTAAGTCTCGGTTCGATATGACTGTAAGTTGCAGAAGATTCGCCAGCGGCGTATTCTCCTGCTGGATTCCCTTTTTCATAAATCCCCAATGAGCTATTGAACCGTGTTGATTGCCCATTTTCATAGGTAAACAAGCCGTCTTGTGACAATCTTGTAAAATGATTGAAACGCAGTCCAAATTGAAAAGAAAAAGAGGGAGAAATCTCATGTGATATATCCGCATAAACGGCATGTTCCATCGCATACTTCTTTTGCAATTGTTCCACATTGATTCCCGAGTCCAATCGGGCAGGTTCTATATATCCAGGATTAAAGTCGTAATAGGTTGATTGTAGTCCAAAGTCAAGATTGGTTTTGTCATTTGCAAAAAAAGAGAAATCATATTTTAGGTTGAGGTTCTGTATGCCAGAATTCCAATCAAAACCTGCGAAATCAAGTAATAAACCGTAATAGTAATCACTGTAAATCAAGGACAGGTTTGAAAACAAGCGCGGTGAAAATAAATGGTTCCACCTGAGATTAAATACTGCATTTCCATAAGTATTGACAAAACTCTCATCAACATTAAACACATCACGGCCAAAGTATCCAGACAGATAAAGCTTGTTCTGATCGTTGATCGGAAAGCTCATTTTTGTATTCAAATCATAGAAGTAGGCACTGTTTGGATTATCGGTGAGTTTGAGAAAAAGATGCGCATAAGTTCCTCTTCCACCAATCACAAAACTCCCATCTCCAAGAGGTCCTTCGGCAAGTAAACGACTGGTTACGAGTCCAATCCCTCCATTCACTTTAAGCTCTTCCTTGTTTCCTTCTTTTTGATAGATATTTAAAACAGAGGATAGTCGACCGCCATACTTGGCAGGAATACCGCCTTTATAGAGTCGTAAATCTTTAATTGCATCGGGATTAAACACCGAAAAAAAACCAAATAGGTGAGAGGAATTGTAAATGGTTGCTTCGTCCAATAGGATCAGATTTTGATCGGCAGAACCACCACGTACATTAAAACCAGATGCGCCTTCACCAGCACTGGTTACACCAGGGAGCAATTGTATGGTTTTGAGTACATCTGGCTCTCCAAAAACAGCGGGTGTTTGCAATACGGTTTTTGAAAGGAGTCGATTCACACTCATTTCGGGTTTTTTGATGTTCACCCTTTCTGTATTATCAATCAAAACAACTTCGTCGAGTTCCTCGGCTGCGGGAGTGAGAAGAATATTTTGTTTGGTGTTTTCGATTAGAGATAAAGGGACTTGAAGCGTTTGGTACCCAAGATATTGCACCGAAACCGTGTAGTCTCCGGGAGGTACACTGATCGAATAAAACCCATAGTTGTTGGTGACCGTTCCTGTGTTGAGTTCAGGGATTAATATGGTAACGCCAAGAAGTGTTTCTTTAGAAAATGAATCGGAGACATCTCCGCTCAAGGTTACACGGTCTTGTGCGGGTAATAGATAAAACCAAAAAAGGAATAGTGTTACACAACCAATACGGCGCATTTACATAGCAATTTTGGCAAATATACAATTTAATGGAATGTTCTCAGATGCTCAATCTCTTTTCTTTCCCAAGCGCCACATCAGAAATCCACCTGTGATAAACATCCAAATTGAATAGGCGCCAGTGGGGAGTCCCATCTCAAGATTGTTTAACATGGTAGTGGCAATGACAAATGCCAATGTTCCATTTTGAATCCCACTTTCAATGGTGATTGATATTTGACTTTTACCAGTAATACCAAATAATTTCGCGCTGAGATATCCCAATCCCATTGTTGACAAGTTGAGAAGCAATGTTGGCAGTCCAACTTCTTTCATGGCTTGGGTTAAATTGTCTTTATTGGCAATGATGATGATCAAAAAAATAATCACAAACAATACAGTGGAGGCAGTACGCATGGGTTTTTCCATACGAAGTGCAAATGCTTCTCGTCGTTTACGGATCAGCATCCCGATTGAGATCGGGATAACGGTAATCATCAAAATTTGCAACATGGTTTCCAATATGGGAAGTTGGATAACAACATCTGTGTCTCCAGTAAAATATGCTATGGCTTTTGACAACAGAACTGGAATGGTAAATACAGTAATGAGACTTGCTAGGGCAGTCAGTGTGACTGAAAGTCCAATATTTCCACGCGAAACTTGAGTAATCAAATTGCTTGTGGGCCCACCTGGACATACCGAAAGGATCATCACACCAATGGCCATTGTAGGGTTGAGATCAAACAACACAACAATCGCAAAACCGATAAGTGGGAGAAACAACAGTTGATTGCACAAACCAACCACTACAGCTTTTGGATAGGCTAAAAGTCTTGTAAAATCGGCTGTAACCAAGCTTAGACCCATGCCAAGCATAATGATCGCCAAGGATATTGGTAAAAAGATTTGTCCGATAATCATTGTAATGTCCATAATCAAATTGTTTCGTTTTTAAATGTAGCCATTCATTTGTAATTATTCAGTAGATAACTTTCCAAGAACTTGAAGACTTTTTATCAAGGCATAGAGTGCAATGCTAGCCAGAAAACCATAGGTAATTTGGCTAAGTTCAATTTGCGTGGTGTTGAATTCAAAAAAAGCAGAGAATTGTTGCAGTATAAAAAAAACCAAAAAAAACATGAGTATTGTCGATTTTTCTTTGGTTACAATTTTTTTCCATCTAAACGATTTTTGGGGATGTGCATATCTAAATTTTTTAGGGATAAAAACCGCCGTTTTGTTTGCCCATTGGAGATAGGATTCTTTAAATTTTTCTCTTAAAAAGGTTTCCTCGGCAAATATGATTCTTTCATAATATATCCAAAACATACAAATAAAGAGTAAAGAAAACCAAATGACGCCAATGTAGAAAACCAGCCCCATCCACATAAAAAAATTACCGACATACAAGGGATTTCGGGTCAAAGAGTACAGTCCTGTTGTGTTGAGTTCATCAGCAATTTGACCTTCACTGGTGTTTCTGCCTGAAGTGTTTTTGGGTGTAAAACCAACGGTGTACAATCGAACCAGAACTCCAAATAAGCCAATATACAAGGCGATTGATTGCATAAACGCTGATATGCTAGAAATAACAGCAGAGTTGTTCGAACCATAATGCATGTAAAGACCTCGAACTGCCAAAGCAAAGACGAGGAAAATGATTGGGAGGTATCCTCTGTACTTAAACAGATAGTCACCTTCACGTTTGAGTTGCTCCTGTAAAGCCATATTCGATTAGTAGTTTAGGGTCCTATTTTTTAATAAACCAAAGGATCGGTTTATCGTTGATATGTAGTTTGTAGGTTCCCTTTGAAAGATTTTTTACTGGGATAATTCCGTTGACTGTCAATCGACCCACAAGGAACTGTACCCCTTTGTCATCATAAATTTGATATGAGGAGTTTTTGGGAAGTTTATGGCTGACATTCAGGAAATTACCTACAGGGGTAGCATGTAGTGGAATATGATCGTGTTTATCTTTCAAAGGCTTAACACGAGGGGTTTCTTCTTTTTCATTGGAAGTTTTTGTAGATAATTTGTATGGCTTCTCATTATGAGAGTACACGATAACATCTTGTGCTTGTAATGAGTATGAAGCCAAAGCAATCATAAATAAGAATAGGGGTAATGATTTCATTTGAATAGATTGAGGTTAGGTTGAATAAAAATAACATGATCTGAAAAACAGATACACAGCGTAAATAATATGTTTGGAAATTGAAGGTTGCTCATTTGAAACAAGATTTGGGTCCGTTCTGAACAAATGTAACAAAAAAAAAGCAACTTTTTTGAGTTGCTTTTTATATCGTTAAAAAATCAATTTTCTAGCCCAGTGTTTTGTCGAGCTCAGTTTTGATTGCATCTAAAAATTCTTGTGTGCTCAAGTAGTGCTCTCTTTTGAGGTTTTTTTCATGGATAAGCAAGGCCAAGTCTTTGGTCATTTTACCACTTTCAACCGTTTGAATACACACTCGTTCTAGGGTTTTACAAAAACTCGCAAGATCCTGATTGTTGTCGAGTTTAGCACGATGAGCTAGTCCACGCGTCCACGCAAATATGGATGCGATCGGATTGGTAGAGGTCTCTTCTCCTTTTTGGTGGAGACGATAATGTCTTGTTACCGTACCATGTGCTGCTTCTGCTTCCATGATTTCTCCATCTGGGGTAACCAAGGTAGAGGTCATCAGCCCCAAGGAGCCAAATCCTTGCGCTACAGTGTCTGATTGTACGTCTCCGTCATAATTTTTACATGCCCAAACAAATCCACCATTCCATTTCATGGCGGCAGCGACCATATCATCGATCAAACGGTGTTCGTAGTGGATACCAGCTTCTTCAAATTTTGATTTGAATTCGTTTTGATAAACCTCTTCAAAAATGTCTTTAAACCGACCATCATAAGCTTTCATAATGGTGTTTTTTGTGCTCAAATACAAAGGCCATCCTTTGCTGAGCGCTCGGTTCATACACGAACGTGCAAATCCATAGATGGAAGAGTCGATGTTGTACATACTCATGGCGACTCCACCTTCTTGAAAATTATAGACTTCCCAAGTTTTGGCTTCGCTTCCGTCTTCTGGTGTAAAAGTCATGGTGAGTTTTCCTTTTCCCTTTATGACAGTATCGGTTGCTTTGTATTGATCTCCAAAAGCATGGCGTCCAATACAAATGGGTTTTGTCCATCCTTGCACATAGCGTGGAACATTACTCATAATGATTGGCTCACGGAATACAGTTCCACCTACGATATTGCGAATCGTTCCGTTTGGGGAACGCCACATTTTCTTTAAGCCGAATTCTTCTACACGATTTTCATCAGGGGTAATGGTGGCACATTTTATACCAACTTTATACTTGTTGATTGCATTGGCAGCGTCAATCGTAATTTGATCGTCTGTTTCATCTCGGCTTTCAAGCCCCAAGTCGTAGTATAAAAGCTCAACATCGAGGTAGGGAAGTATCAATTGGTCTTTGATAAACTTCCAAATGATTCTTGTCATTTCGTCTCCATCGATCTCTACAACAGGGTTTGCAACTTTAATTTTGGACATGATTTTATTTTTGGTGGCGCAAATATACAACGCGATAGGCAAAGGACATAGGCCTTTATGATAGAATTCGTTTTCTTTAAACGATCCAAATTAATGCTTCTCAAAAAATGGGAATTCAAAAAAAAACCTCCTGAAAAGGAGGTGTTTGTGAAATGAGAATTGTTAATTTTTTCTTTCCTTGATTCGCGCTTTCTTTCCACGCAATTCACGGAAGTAGAAAATGCGTGATCGGCGAACTTTTCCACGATTATTTACCTCAATTTTTTGAATAGTTGGTAAATTATAAGGGAAAATACGCTCAACACCAACCGTTCCAGATATTTTGCGAATTGTGAAAGTTTTTGAGCTCCCTGTTCCTTTGATTTGAATAACAACTCCTTTAAAGAACTGGGTTCTTACTTTTTCGCCTTCGCGAATTTCATAAAAAACGGTGATGGTGTCACCTGCTTGAAACGCAGGAAAGGATTTCTTCTCGACGAATTCGTCTTGAACATATTGAACTAGATGTTCCATGATTTTTAGCTAAAAAATAACTAAGAGCAACATTCACGACCATCGCCAGCGGTTGAACCTAGGTCTGCAAAATTAGATATTTTTTTTAAGTGTGCAACCGTTCAACCTCTTTTGTCTAATTGCATGAGTATTCTCTTATTTACGATACAGAGGAAATTGGTACATAATGGTGTAGTTTAGTCCAGCTCCCCAAGGGCTTACGTCTGAAACGCGATGAAAGCCAGGAACATATAAGTTGTCAAAATTATCGACTTCCTTATCGTTGATCAAGTAGTTCATTCGCACACTGATTCCCATATATAGATTGGTCAGTAGCTCGGCTTTTACACCAAGTAAAATTTCAAACCAAAACGCATCTAGATTGTTGAATTCGATAGGTTTATCCAGGGGTTTATATAACTCTTCTTTCCAGAAGTGATTGAGTTGTCGCACCGCATAGCCATAGAGCTGGTGCTTGTGGGAGCTTGTACCCAGCCGAAATCCTGTCAAAAGCTGATTTTCCATACCTTGCCAATTGGTAAACAAATTGATGTCAAATCCCAGTTTGAGATATTCTCCCGATGTCTGAAAATCTAGTGATTCGCTGACAACCCTTTTTTCTTCCATTCCGACTTCAGCTGCGAGAAAAAGCCTGTGTGACAATCGATAGTCAGCCGTGAATTCTAACCCTTTATAGCGATCTTCTATACCAGAGCGAATGGGCTTGCTCAAGTCGACTCCAAAACGAATACTGTACCTCTCGGTGTATTTAGGAATGCTATCCTGTGCATAGCCAATGCAAACCACAAAAAAAAACAAACAATTAGTGATAGATTTTAACATGGGCTAGGGTGTCTATGATGACTTCATTTGTTACAATCTCAATTGAGTTGATCCAACTGGAGGGTTGGTCAACTGCGATACTCTCTATTTGAAATGTGCTTTGAAATCCACATGCTCGACTCAAATAAACATCTTTCGTTAGGTAATCAATTTCAATACGATCTGTAACTCCATCAGAGATGGTTAAGTCTGCATTTATTTTACTGGCATTGACCTGAAGAGGAACTACAATCGAATCGGTATTGATGAATTCAAGAGGAGCTTGATCGCCCAAACTCATGATTCGTAAGGTATCTACAGCTTTAAATTCACTTGGTTGACTTGAATTGTACAATCGAAAAACAAGCTGAGGAGTCGATGGGTTTGCTTCACTACACACATCATCTGGCTCACAACCGTAGTTGAGGAAAACAAGCAAAAAGAAAAACCAGTTTTTACGCATGGATTCTCTTCAAAAGTACAACATTTTCTACGTGTTGTGTGTGTGGAAACATATCGACTGGCTGCACTTTTTGAACTGCATAATGGTCTTTTAACAAATTTAAATCTCGTGCCTGCGTAGAGGAATTGCAACTCACATAAACAATTCGCTGTGGTTGAATTGTGATTAATTGCTGAACGACATCTTTATGCATTCCTTCGCGAGGAGGGTCTGTAATCACAACATCTGGTGTTCCATGGGTAGCGATAAAATCATCGGTAAACACTTTTTTCATATCACCAGAAATAAAGCTCAAGTTGGACAATTTGTTTCTCTTTGCATTCTCTTTTGCAGCAGCAATCGCTTCGGGGATGGCCTCGATGCCAACCACATGTTTTGCTCCTTTAGCGATAAACTGAGCGATGGTTCCCAAACCTGTATACAAGTCATAAACGATTTCATCCCCTGTAAGTCCAGCAAACTCACGCGCAACTTTGTAGAGTTCATAAGCTTGTAACGAATTGGTTTGATAAAAAGATTTGGGTGTAATCTGAAAACGAAGTCCTTCCATTTCTTCTTCGATATAGGGACTTCCGGAATGCAAAATCACTTTTTGATCATATATACTGTCGTTTGCCTTTTGATTCACAATGTATTGAAGAGAGGTAATTTGAGGAAAACTGTCAATGAGTACTTCAAATAAGGCTTCCCTTTGTGCAGGTTGGTCTTCAAAAAACTGGATGACGAGCATGATTTGTCCAGTTGTAGTCGTGCGAATCATCATACTGCGCAATTGGCCTTTTTTCTCTTTCAGATCAAAATAATCGATTCCTTTATCCATAGCGTATTGATGAATAAAATTCCGAATTTTATTTCCCGGCTCTTGCTGTAGGTGACATTCCTCAATATGAACAACCTTGTCCCACATCTTCGGTTTATGAAAACCCAAGGCATTGCGATTTTTGACTTCCCCTGATTCAATCTCTGCTTTGGTCAGCCAACGACTGTTGGAGAAGCTATACTCCATTTTGTTTCGGTAATTGTATTGCGATTTACTCGGGGTAATCTTTTCTAATTTAGGAAAATCGAATGACCCGATTTTTACAAAATTTTGATGGACTTCTTCTTGTTTGTGTTCAAGCTGACTTGCATACGATAAATGTTGCCACTGGCAACCCCCACAGACTCCAAAATGACTGCATTTGGCTAAGATTCGATCAGGACTAGGGGAGATCAGTTTCTCCAATCTTCCTTCAAAATAGCTTTTCCTTTTTTTGTAGAGATAAACCATGGCAACATCACCTGGAACAGCATCTTTTACAAAAACAACGATTCCTGAGGTTGTTCGACCAACTGCCATGCCTTTC
>JAQWIL010000016.1 GCA_029248885.1 Flavobacteriaceae bacterium | reverse complement strand
TACTGTCTCATGTCCATAATGATAGATAATGGATCAATTGAGATCGGGCATGCCTCAACACAAGCATTGCATGTGGTACAAGCCCATAATTCTTCACGTGATATATAATTGTCGAGCAAGGTATTATTATCCAATACCAGTTCCCGATTTAGCTGTTTGCCAACTTGTTCTAAACGGTCCCGTGTATCCATCATGATTTTTCTGGGCGATAACTTTTTTCCTGTTTGATTAGCGGGACACACATCGGTACACCGACCACACTCTGTGCAACTGTAAGCATTCATCAATTGCACCCAATTTAAGTCATTGACATCGGATACGCCAAAACGCAATGGTTCACTTTCAACTGCTGGGGATGCATATGGATCCGCACTTGGATCCATCATTAACTTTACCTCGTTGGCCACTGCTTCGGAGTGTGAAAACCGACCCAATGGATTGAGGTTGGCATAAAACGTATTGGGAAAAGCAAGTAGGATATGCAAATGCTTGGAGTAGTACAAATAATTCAAAAATGCCAAAATCCCAAGGATATGAAGCCACCATGCTGTTCGTTCAATGGAAACAACTGTGGCATAGGACATGTCATTAAAAAATGGGGTAATCCAGCTACTGACCGGAAAGCTCCCTGCTTGCGTGTAGTAGGACTGCCCTTCTGGGTGTTGCTGTAACCAATAGTCTGAGGCATTCATTGTTAAAAACAAAAACATCAAAACAAGCTCGATATAAAGAATATAATCCGCATCTTTTTTGGGCCATCCTTTCATTTCAGGTTTCCAAAATCGGCGAATATTCATAACATTTCTTCTCATCCAAAAAACGGAAACTGCCAAGATCACCAACAAGGCAAAAATTTCAAAAGTAGCAATCAATACATCATAAGTGCCACCTAGATAAGGAGATAAAACGCGGTGAGTCCCCAAAAAACCATCCAAGACAATTTCAAGTAATTCAATATTAATCACAACAAAACCGACGTAAACAATGATATGCAAAAGTCCCGCTATTGGTCGTACTACCATCTTAGATTGACCTAGAGCCACTCGAGCCATATGTTTCCAGCGTTTTGACTTTTGATCAGAACGATCTGTTTTGCGACCGAGATTGATATTTCGAATAATCCGACGGATGTTTCTCGTAAACACACCAATCGCTACAAAAAATACAATCGCAAAAATGATACTGCTTAAATACACAAGAGTCTATTCGTTTTGTGAATCGGAGGGTTTGTACTTAACTTGCTTTTTCCCAAATAGTGAAAAGTGAACATAACGTTTGGGGTTCAGCCGCATATCTTCAAGAAGTAGTTGGATTTGTGTATTGGTTTGTTCGAGTGATTCATGAAGATCTTCTTTAGTCAAAAGTTTACCCAATGAGCCCTTCCCTTCTTCCAATCGATCGAGTATTTGAGATAAGTTGCTCACTGCAGACCCTAAATTTTCAAAAGTATCATCGAGGTTTGCTTCTTTCAGTGATGAAGACACAACAGACAAATCGGCCGATAGATCAGCAAGGTTGTCAAAGGTTTGGTGCAATGCGCCATTTTCAGACAGCGAATTGTTTATGATTTCGCCAATCGAACGAAAATTGGTAATCGAAGCATTGAGATTTTCAATAGAAGATTTCAATTGTAGCTGCGTATTGGAATCTAAAACCGTCTTAAAGGCAATCAAAACAGAGTCGGCATTCGTGATCACACTCTCTATTTTTTCTTGCAGCGGAGTCAATTTATCGTTGACCAGCTCCGACAGTCCAGGAGCAATTGCACTTTGCAAAGTGTCTCCTGATTGCGCAAGATCCGCACCATCAAACTGAGGGTCAACAGCCAAGGACTTTCCGCCAAGGAGTCCTGCTTCGTAAATTTTCGCGATACTATTTTTCGAAAATTCATATTCTTTTTCGACCCGAAAACGAATGGCAATATCTTTATTTCCAGGGAGTAAAGAAACTTGATCGATCGTTCCGACTTGAAATCCTTGAATGGTCACTGGGGTTCCCACCATAAGACCCTGGGCATTGTCATAGACTGCATAAAAGATGTTGTCCCGAACAAAGACATCATTCGATTTTAAGTAATTAAAACCAATAAAAAATAAGCCAAATCCTGAAAATGCGAAGATTGCGGTTTTGATTTCTTTTGACAAATTCACGCTACGATCATTAAGGGATAAAAATACGTATATAATTTGGGGTACAAAATAAGGGGTTAATTTCTTTTTAACGCATTGTTAAGAGAAACAATCTCCTCACCCTGAAATGCAACAACAAAACTACCACTGTATCCTTTTTCAATTGCGCGTTGTTGCAATTCTCTTGCGTTTTCGTAGGTTGCAGCATTCCCTAAAAAATATTTGTATAAACTCCCCGACTTGATGCGTTTGATGGGAGACAATCCCTTAAAATTAAATGATTTTGGTTCTAACATCGTTTTACTGGCAGAAATTTGCACGCGAAACGTGTACTTTGATTCGAGACTGTTTTCTTCCGTGTTTGTGCTTGAATCTTCAAAGATGACTTCTTCCTGCAAATCCGACTGAAGAAGGTTCTTATAGGAAACGATTGCCTTTGCAATGGCTTCACTCATTTCGTTTTGTCCCTTTTTTGAATTGAGATATGCACCTTCAATTTTATTTGTCAAAAAGCCAAGCTCAACCAAAACACTAGGCATATAGGTATTTCTCAAAACCAAAAATCCTGCTTGCTTTACCGTTCGATTTTTTCGTTCCAGATTTCTCACAAAACTCTGTTGAATGGTGTTGGCAGCTTGAATGCTTTGGTCCAAATAAGTTTCTTGCATCAACACCAAACTAATCACAGACTCTGGATTATTGGGATCAAATCCATCATAATTCTTTTCGTAGTCTTCTTCAAGAAAAATAACGGAATTTTCCTTTTGTGCGATTCTAAAATTTCGATCATTCTCGTGAAGACCCAAGACAAAAGTACCTGCGCCATAAGCGTTAGATGTGTGGGCGTCACAATGAATAGAGACAAACAAATCTGCTTTTGCTGAATTGGCAATTTCTGCTCGTTTATTTAACGGAATAAAAACATCACTTTTCCTTGTGTAGATGATATTGAGATCTGGATTTTTTTTGAGAATGGCACCGATTTTGAGTGTGACATTTAAAGCAATGTGTTTTTCAAAATACTGATTTCCACGGTTTCCAGAGTCTTTTCCACCATGACCAGCATCGAGTACGACTGTGAATGTATCGATACTTTGGGATTCTTGCGAATACAAAGCCGTCAAAGAGAGAGTAAAGAAGCTAAAGACAAGAACAATATGACAAACAGTTCCCAAAAAAATAGTCGTATTTTTGAATTCTACAAAAAGGAGCTTTTGACAAAAGTAATACATATTCATTCATTTCAGCTCTTTTCCACTTTGCTGGTCGTCTTATTGTCTTTTTTTTGGGGAATTGGACAAGATCAAGTTTTCGATTCTGCGGAAACAGATTCCCTCCCAATTAATGATAGTATTCCCATAAACAAAGCCAGACTACTTGACCAAATCAAACGAAATGCTGTCGGGACAATTACGATCAACCGAGCCAAGAAAACCATGACGCTTTACGATCAGGCTGAACTGTATTATCAGAATATCGAACTGAAAGCAGGTCAAATCGATTTGGATTACAATACAAACATTGTTTTTGCACGACCCATTGTTGATACGACTGGTCAATATATTCAATTTCCTTCCTTCAAACAGGGTGGTGATGAGGTTTTCCCAGATTCTCTGAAATTTAATTTTGACAACAAAAAAGCGATCATATGGAATTCTAGAAGTGAGCAGCAGGGCATGAATGTTTTAGCGGAGACAACAAAGAAAGAAAACGATTCTGTTTACTACATCAAAGATGCGCGAATCACAACCTCTGAAGATGTAGAAAATCCGGATTATTTTGTACGAATACGAAAGGGAAAATTTGTGCCAAAAAAGAAAATCATTGCCAGTGGAAATCAGCTTTATATCGCTGATGTTCCCACCCCTGTTTATCTGCCGTTTGCGTATTTTCCTATGACTCAAAACCGGGAAAGCGGAATTATTTTTCCAACCATTGGAGAAAACTTTAGACGTGGTTACTTTATGCAGAATGGCGGGTACTATATTGCTGCTAGTGATTATTTTGACATTGCACTTTTGGGTGATTATTATACAAATGGTAGTTACGGTTTTCGCATCGAGTCAAATTACAATGTGAAATATAAGTTTAGAGGAAACCTTGCGATTCGTTTTGAAAATCTAATCAGCGGTGAGAGGGGATTTCCAGACTACAGCAAGAGCAATATTTACAACTTCCGCTGGTCTCATAGCAAAGACGCCAAATCCAATCCAAACAGCCGATTTTCGGCTTCTGTCAACCTGGGAAGCAGCACCTATTTTCGGGAGTCGTTGAATCAAATCAATACTGGGAATTTTTTGAACAACACCCTGTCTTCCTCTGTTTCTTATTCAAGGACTTTTCCGAAATATCCCTCGGTTAATCTGTCACTTTCTGCCTCACATAGCCAAAACACAAGAACACAAACGGTAAATATGACGCTCCCAACTTTTCAGGCAAATATGGAGCGGATTTACCCTTTTGCGAAACGCAATGGAGTAAAAAAGGGATTGATACAAAATATCAACTTTCAATATAGTGTAAGAGGTGAGAATCGCTTGCAAATGATGGACGAGGACTTCTTAACCCCTCGAATGTTTGACGGTGCAAAATCCGGGTTTAAACATCAAATTCCATTGAGTACTTCATTTAAAGTCGCTAAGCATTTTAACTTTTCAGTTGGTGGAAATTACGAAGATACATGGGTGTTTGAAACCATTCAGAAAAATGATTACGATTCCGCACTTGAAGCCGTTGCCGAACAAGATACAATTCGGGGATTTGATCGATTTAGTAAATACAATTACAGTGCGAGTATGAGCACAACTTTATATGGGATTTTTAATTTTAAAGAAGATGCAAAAATTCAGTCCATTCGTCATGTTGTGAATGCAAATGTGAGCTACAGTGAATCTCCCAGTTTTGAAAAATACTACGACGAATATATCATAGATGCAGATGGCAACACAAGAGACTATACCCGATTTGAGGGAAGCATGTATGGACAACCAGGGAGGAATAAATCCAAATCGATGAGCTTTGCATTGCGAAACACTGTTGAAGCCAAGGTCAGGGATATGGACTCCTTGGCAACAGAGCCCAAAAAGATCAAAATTCTAAACAACCTCAACTTTTCTACGAGCTATAATTTTGAAGCAGACTCATTGCGATGGAGTCCAGTTCGAATGTCAACTGTAGTTCCATTACTTGACAATAAACTAAATATTAATTTAGGAGCTACTTTTGATCCCTATGCACTTGATGAAAGCGGCAGAAGAATCAACACTTTACATGTCAATAATGGCGGGGGATTATTTCGAATGACAAGTGCAAATATGAACTGGGGGTACAACTTTTCAAGCTCCTCCAAGTCAAATGATAGTTCGTCATCACAGAGAAATTCACCAGGCGATAACGATTTATTTGGCGGGAGTCAGGATTTTAGTGATCGACGATTCACAGCAGACCAAAGTAGCACACAAGACCAAGAAGAAGAGGAAGAAGAAGACAACGCATTTTATCGTACAAAAATCCCTTGGAAACTCAATGTTCGTCATAGTTTGTCCTATTCAAACGCAAAGCAAAATCGAGACATTTCAAACAACTCTCTGATGGTCTCTGGATCGGTGGGTTTAACGCCCAAATGGGACGTGGGTGTATCGACTGGCTATGATTTTAAAAATAAAGGGATAACCTATACTAATTTTCGAATTGAAAGAGACTTAGACAGCTGGGTTATGAACTTGGCTTGGACACCATTTGGAACCAGACAGTCATGGTTCTTTTTCATTGGTGTGCGCAGTGGATTCCTAAGTGATTTAAAATACGACAAACGTCGAGAACCAGATAAAAGACTTTAATTTATAGATATGAAAACAATCATTCAAACCCCTAAAGCTCCTGCTCCGATAGGGCCTTATAATCAGGCCATTTTGGTCGATAACACCCTTTATGCTAGTGGCCAAATTGCGCTTGACCCCAAAACGATGGAACTGGTCAATCGAGACATTGAGACGGAAACCGCCCAAGTTATGAAAAACCTATCAGAAGTACTCAAAGCAGCAGGGATGGACTTTTCTCATGTGGTAAAGACGACCATCTTCTTGTATGATATGGGAGATTTTGCTGCTGTCAATGAGGTTTATGGAAGTTACTTCGATCACAAAGTTGCTCCTTCAAGAGAAACGGTTCAAGTTGCAGCTCTACCCAAAAATGTTCGAGTTGAAATTTCAGTGATTGCGATTCGCTAGTCAGTGGACTGGTGATAGGAAACTAGCCCTTCGATAGGCTTTTTTAGAATCTTACCCAATGTAAATCCGTAGGAAGTCAGCTTGGCTTCAAGCTCTTCCTTCAAAAAGTAAGATATTGATCCAATAAAATGAATCGGCAATTCTTTGGCGTTTTCGAATTGAGAAATTTGATTTTCAATAAATAAACCAAGTCCTTTATTGATAAGCCCTTGTATGTAGGGCTCATTTTTATTGACAATCACAAATTTGGCAAAGGTTGCCAAATAGGTGTTTGGGTTTGACTTTTTATACAGATTGGTTTTAATCTCCTCTGCACCTAAATTAAATTCTTCAGCAAAAGAATCAGAAAGTGTTTTTGGAATTTTATTGAAATAATAGTCCCGAAGCAACTGTCTGCCAAAATAGTTACCACTTGCATCATCCATTAGGATATATCCAAGAGAGGTGATCTTTTGATGAACGATTTCACCGTCATAAAAACTACAATTGGAGCCAGTACCTAAAATACAAACAATACTTGGCTCTCCAGGATCTGTAATTGCATAAACCGCTGCATAGGTATCTTCTTTGACACTGATCATTGAGTTTTGAAAAATACTCTTTAAAACCCCCTCCATCAATTTACGCGGCGGCTCAGTACCGCAGCCTGCCCCATAAAAGAATGTTGAATCGACTTCGTTTCGAATACGATACAAATCGTAGTTATTGATAATACGTTCTTCAACTATAGCTTCTGAAAGAACCTGTGGGTTTAAGCCAAGGGTTTGGGTCTCAAACAAAATATTGCCAGAGTCATCAATAGCAATCCAATCGGTCTTTGTAGACCCACTATCAACAATAAGCCTCATCAAATCTGATTATAGTGAACGAACGTGAAGTGCTAAGTCAATGAGCTTGTTCGAATAACCGGCTTCATTGTCGTACCATGAAACAATTTTGAAGAAAGTTTCGTTGAGCTGAATCCCAGCATTGGCATCAACAATTGAAGTTCTTGCATCCCCAATAAAATCTTGAGAAACCACGAGTTCTTTTGTAAATCCTAAGATTCCCGCCATTGTGCCGTTAGAAGCGTCTTCGAGAGCGGACATCACCTCATCATAACTTGTGTTTTTTTCGAGTTTGACCGTTAAGTCAACAACAGAGACATCTGCGGTTGGCACACGAAATGCCATTCCAGTGATTTTGCCAACTAGAGATGGAATAACCTTTGTAACTGCTTTTGCAGCCCCTGTCGATGCTGGAATAATATTGAGAAGAGACGAACGACCTCCTCTATAATCTTTTCGCGAAGGACCATCAACCGTCATTTGGGTAGCTGTAACGGCATGAACCGTCGTCATCAAGGCCTCTGCGATTCCAAAGTTATCATGTAAAACCTTTGCTAGTGGAGCAAGGCAATTTGTTGTACAAGATGCATTAGAGACAATTGTATCTGAAGCTTTTGCATCTGTATGATTCACACCCATTACAAACATTGGCGCGTCAGCAGATGGCGCAGAAATGACTACTTTTTTTGCACCCCCGTTAATATGAAGTTGGGCTTTTTCTAGAGTCGTAAAAATTCCTGTACATTCTGCAACGATTTCAGCGCCAACCTGATCCCATTTTAGGTTTTGTGGATCGCGTTCTGCGGTAATGCGGACTGTTTTACCGTCGATCACAAGGTGACCATCTTCAATCTCAATTGAGGCAGAGCATGTACCGTGTACAGAATCGTATTTTAAAAGGTAAGCAAGGTGGTCGACGTCAAGTAAGTCATTGATGGCGACAACCTCAACGTTATCATTTTGCAGTGATGCACGAAGAACCATTCTTCCAATTCTTCCAAATCCGTTGATTCCTAATTTGAGTGTTGACATAGTTATTTTTTTGTGTTGATATAATTTTTAAAGTGTCATGATATCAGAAACTCTAATGAGCTCTCGTTTAATTTCAGACTTTCCTTTGATCGCTTTGTTTAGTGGAGTTAAGATCATTTCGCCATTTTGAATTCCAACCATATGAGCGCTTACTCCGTCGATTAGTGATTCTACTGCTTTAAGTCCCATTCGGCTAGCCAGTACACGATCGAAACAAGAAGGAGTACCACCCCGTTGAATATGTCCCAAAACAGATACTCTGACTTCGTAATCAGGTAAATTTTGTTCGATGTGTTGCGCAAGTTCAAAGACATTTTTACCAATTTTATCCCCTTCAGCTACTACCACAATACTAGATGACTTTCCTGATTTTTTGCTTCTACGCAAAGATTCCAAGAGTCGATTAAGACCAAGATTCTCTTCAGGGATTAGGATTTCTTCAGCACCTGCTCCAATACCAACATTCAGTGCGATATGACCCGCATCCCTACCCATGACTTCAACAAAAAACAGACGATTATGAGAAATCGCTGTATCTCGAATTTTATCAATGGCTTCAACAACTGTGTTCAGTGCTGTGTCATAACCAATCGTATGTGAGGTACCAAAAATATCGTTGTCTATTGTTCCGGGTATTCCAATGACAGGGATTTTGTGCTCGCGCTCAAAGATCATTCCACCTGTAAAGCTTCCATCTCCACCAATGACAATCAAGGCATCGATGTCAAGATTCTTTAGGTTTTCAGATGCTTTAGCCCTACCCTCTTTTTCGTGAAAGTCAAGGGAACGAGCAGATTTTAATTTTGTACCCCCTTTGTTGATGATATTGTTAACACTACGAGCGTCCAAGGTTCGAATATCCCCTTCAATAAGCCCTTGATAACCACGATACACTCCTGAACATTTGATATTAAAATGAGAACAACTCCGAACGACAGAGCGTATGGCAGCGTTCATACCAGGAGCGTCTCCCCCTGACGTGAGAACAGCAATATGTTTTGGTTTTACAGCCATAGTGGAATGGCGAAATTACAAACTATATTCCTGAAAACATGGGGAAAGTTTGAATTTGTGAATTTCAAAAAAATAGAGAGTAAAATGGAGCTCAGATTAGCTTTCTGACATCAAATTGTATTCTTTTTTACAATCTTTTTAATTAAAGATTTAAAATCATCAAAGCCAACACGGTAAGACAACCCAATTCCTTGGGTATATCCGAGTTCATCACCAAAATACTGAAACTCATTTTCTCTATTAAATATACGTGCTCGTAATGACCCATCCTTACTCAACAAAAACTCGATGGTCACATCCCCTACGATTATGGTTTCTTCAACACCTCCAAAGGGAACACCGAGTTTACCGTTGATCAGCAGTCGTTCTGAAACTTGGGTCACAAGAGTGAGACCCAGCCGATCTCGCGTTTGGGCAGTCGCTTCTGCATTTCGATCTCCTTGCAAATAATCTAGACCTAGCTTCAGCTTGTCCTCATCCCCAGAAAAAATCGATTCAAATACACCAGATGCTTTCTGAAACAGGTTATTAGTCAGGGTTTGTGTTGATATGGCTGACAGGGATAAGTCGCTGATAAACACCCCTTGAGACAGAAGGGATATGGCTTGGATTTGCCTACGTTCCTCATCGTCAAGTTTATAGGATAGATCATTTCGAACATTTGCAGATGTGTTGGGAAAATCAATTGAAAAGCTCGGCGTTTCGGGCTGCATGATACTCCCAGACAAAAATATTTTTACATCTGTTGGGATTTTTCGATTTAAACCTGGATTTTCAAGTAATATGGCTGGATTTGCTCCTCCTGGCACTTCATATGTGGCTTGTAAATTTAGTTCGGCGTCTAGTGGGTTGCCATTCCACACAATTGTCCCCCCTGGCTCAAGGGTGAATTCTTTTTCCAGAATCCCTAAGTTCTTAAAACTGTAGACTCCGTTTAAAGCAATAAAATCTCCCCATACACTAAAAATTCCATCCGTATTGACTTCCATCAGAATACTCCCTAACCCAGAGCCACTCAGCGTACTTCCCGTATCGCTATCGATCACAAGCTCAAGTTCTGCTTCTGGCGTAATTGTCAAATCAAAATTGAGAGCAACTCCTTTGATATCGGTGGATAAAGGAAGGAAATCTCTATTATTATTCGCCCTATTTTTTTCGACAAATCGTATATAAGAGACATCCTCGATGCTGGGCGTATTGTCAACTGGAATAATAATATTTGTACCTTCTGCGGACTGACCCATAACATCGAAAGTCAAGGATTGGGCTGGTCCATGAATACGAGCAGATCCATTCAGTACACCTTTGCCGTAAAAGTTATTGTCAAATGTATTGTCTGTATCTAAGATTAGAAGACCTTGACTCGACAGATCCATATCTAATGTAAAAAACCTAAAGTTTTGATGGGTAATTGTTCCCGAAAAGTTCGCTGAAGTCAAGTTTTTTTCATCGATTAGGCGAGTGGACTCAAACTCAAACGACGATGGGTGGAGAGTCATCTTTGTTTTATCTGTGAGGCGATATCCAACATTTAAATAAGGTACAAAAAGTCTAAATCCCTCAAAAAATAGCTCTCCCTCAAGCATGGGTTGGTTCCACTTCCCCCCTATCGAAATTGAGCCATCGATCTCTCCAGCAACATCAGTAAGCGCATTTCCAATAATACGGTCAAGAGTTGCGGCGGGAAATTTCTGAAAAATGGCGTTTAAATCTAGATTGTTGTCATTTTGGGGAAAGATCAGGCCTTCAATAGAGCTTGTTTGTAGATCGTTATTAACTGTACGAAATGACAATTCATAAGCATCTTGAACTGACTGTAGGGCAATAGACGCATCACCTAAAAAAGAGTCGTTTAATGATAAAGAGTCAATCTGCAGATTTGCCTTTCCACCAAATTTGTCATTATCTAGCGTAATGTCAAGGGTCCCATTGGTAATCCCGCTAACGATTCGTTTTGGCTTTGGCGGAATAACATCCGAAAGATCAATATTTTCAAAAAATGCCTGAAAACGCTGTGTTTTTTGTTGGTCAAACGAGATCTGGAGAGTTGATTCGTCATTCGAAAACACAGTTGTATCAAGTTGTGCCCCTTTTGGGGACAAACGTAAAGAACTCGTTCTTTCATCGATATGATTCACATTCCACTGCTTGCCCTGAAATGAGATCTTTGATGGTTGTATCCCAAATTCCAATTCTTGATTATCATTGATTGTGGCATAAAAATTGACTTCATTGTTAGAAGAGTTATTTTGATATTCCGTGCGGAAATAAAGTTTATCATCTAGCATGGTATTTATCATTCGAAATTGACTTAGGCTTAAACCCATTACCTGAAATTCTTCAGCGAATACATAAGATTTATATAAAGGATTATCGTTGTCCAATGTCAACTGCAATTGAGAGAAAACTTTGTCTTCATACTGAATGTAAGGGATGTCTAACTGCAAGGCTGTCTCGTTCACGTTAGCACTTATCTTTCCACGAAAAAAAGAATTGTCGTCTACAGCAATGTTATCACTTAATGCCCTGAGTAATTTTTTCTTGAAATTAATGTTAAAGTTGACGAATTTGGAGGAGTCGATTAGCATTGGTTTATATGAGGAAAAGTAACTTCCAAATGAATTCATAATCATGTTGTTCAAATCCGAAAGCTCGAATCTTCCATAGATTAATCCGTTGACAACGTCTTCTGATCTAATATTGAAAAATCGTAAATCTTTGTTCACTCTTGATTGAATGGAAAAGTCTTTAAATGCAAAGACTTCGCCGTTGGATTGAATCTGTACTGAATCGGCCATGATATCTCCAATAAAATCATCGATTAGAGTCCCTTGACTTACAATTTCAAAATTTCCAGAAAGCGTTCTGTTTGTCGTAGAAGATGAAAAAATATTTCGGAGTTTTAACTCCTTTACGCTTGCAACAGCCAAAAGCTTACGGATAGAATCATTCGCGTCAAATTGCCCTTGTACTTTCAACTTTGCATTAATATCATTTATGTCAACTGACCCGACAACTCGATTCTGACTCAGTTTCATGTCAACATAAATAGAGTCGAGGTTGTTTTCACGATATGAAAAGGATGAAAATTGACCGTTTAATTTTGTGTCGAGCTGATCAAACTGAAGTCCTTTCCCTTGTACAAACAATGATGCGTCAGTAGTCCCAAGATCGGGTTGATTCAGCAGACTGCCGATGTTAAATTGACTCGCTCGGATTTGACCGTCATAGAAAGGGTTCATTTGCCTTCCTTTCTGGTAAAAATCAAAATTGATTTGCAACGAGCCTAGGGATGATCCAACAGAAAGGTTTAGTTTATGGTTATCTGATTGACTAGCAAGCGTTCCACTGATATTTGCATTCTCAAATCTTTTTAATACATCAACACTGGATTTGTCTAAACTTGGAAAAAGGGTTTGGACATCATTCGGGTCGATGAAGAGTTCTTGAATTGAGAGCTTTGAGGAGCTGGGGGTATTGAAAGTGAATGAACCCAAAAAGTTACTTTTCGCGAAATTTATGCGAATAGAATCTATAGCGTATTCGCTTGGTGTACCAGAAAAATTAAGTTGGTCTAGATAAATGGTTTCAGAACTAGAAACATTTGGAACTAAAAATTGAAACTCCTGTAATCCCAAGAAAGAGTCCTGAACGACAGCATCTATGGAAACGTCATCATAAAAATTGCGAAATCCTTCTTTTGGGTACCACATGGAAATATCAGTAATGAATTGAGAATTTGGGGTGATTAACTTCAAGTTTTGAAATTCAGTACGCTCAGAACCAAGGGAACAAAACGCTTCTAAATTCAGAACTTGAATATTCTGATGATCCGCAAAAAAACTCATTTCCTCAATCTGAGTTGAAAAATCATTGAAATTGGAATTCAAATCAACTAGTTTCGCATTCAAATTCGAAAAAACCTGTTTTACTGAGTCTGCTTTATTCAGATCCGTGAATTGCGCCTTACAGTGGTTGAGTTTGATGATAGTTGCGCTGAGTTGCTTTATTCTAACATCATCAGGCTTAACTTTTTCAATAAAAATGTCAAGATTGGATTGTTTTTCATTCTTATACTTCACAACATTTAAAACCAAAGAATCAAATGTTACCTCACCCAAATGAAGTTTACTCGATATCAACCCGCCTAAGTGATAAGATTCAAACGCCAAATGATCGACAAAAACCAAAGTATCATTTCGATGGTCACGAATCAGTAAATCAGTGAATGAGGTAGTGCCAACAGGGTTGACAAAAAGAGTTCCCATAGAGAGTTCCACCTCAAAATCGTTTATGAATTTATTTTTTAACCAAGAATTAACAGCAGACTGGCCTACAGGAGAAAGAAACAGGGCAATGATTAGCACGGTAAGACTTAAACTCATTACCGTTATTTTTTTTACGTTACGCCAGTGTTTTTGGGTCAAATCAATATATTAACTTTGCTTGCTAAACAAGAATCATGCCTGTAATCCTCGGAATCGAATCATCTTGTGACGATACGG
>JAQWIL010000004.1 GCA_029248885.1 Flavobacteriaceae bacterium | reverse complement strand
ACACAGCCGTTGTAATTTTTAGGCTGAACTCATTATCTCGGCAGAGTTGAAAAACTGCCGAAAAACTGCCGAGAACAGGGTAAAATTTCGTATATTTAAGTATCAATACTTTATGAGTTCAGACTTAATAGCGAAGTTGGTTTAAAGAAGAAAACCCCTCGATTTCTCGAAGGGTTTTTGAAGGGTGGAAGACCGGTCTCGAACCGGCGACCTCTAGAACCACAATCTAGCGCTCTAACCAACTGAGCTACAACCACCATATATTACGTTTGCAAATGTAAATCGATTTTCCTTCTTAATCAAAAACTTTTTTTCATAAAATTAGTATGAACTTAAGTCTTTTTACTTGATTAATGCGGTTAATAATCAACTTAAATATACCAAGTTTCACTCTGTTCTCGGCACTAATTCGGCACTTTTTTAACTCTACCGTGATATTGAGTTCAGCCTAAAAATTACAACGGCTGTGCTTGAGTAGTACTTTCCAACTGCCATTGTAATTTCATCCGCTATTCACTATATTAGAAACTAAAAACAATACGATGAAAAAACTTTTGGCTCTAATTTTACTGACGATTTTCATTATTTCTTGTTCAAAAAATGACCCTGTTGTTGATAACAACACAAGTGAAACCGTTGACCCAAATGGCGATGATAACTCTGGTGGAAACAGCGATAATGGAGGTGTTGGTTGGAATGGCGGTGTTTTTTCTTTAGGAGAGATAGATGTAAAATCACAATGGACTTTTGATGGCAATCAATCTTCACAAGGTTTGCAAAGACTAAATTCTATTATCGAAAATGTACAAATTAATCAAGCACTTATTGACTATGAAGACTCTTTAGATGTTGGTGAATTGTATATAGAATCTCCTAAGACAGGTGAGCTAACATCAAATGAGACAGTGTCTGTAATTGTTGGAAACTATGGCTATTTGTCAGTTTTGGATTCACTTGAGATTTCTTTGCAAGTTAAGTTTGAAGATGGTGAATTTAGTGACCCCATTGTAGAGAAGATTATTATAAATGATTCACTACCGCCAGTTGAAGTAATGGAATATACTTTTAACACCACACTTGACTTATCGGAGAAGGGGACTTATTACATTGAAGCAAACACACAACTTCAAGGAGATATGGACACTGATAATAATACACATATACGGGTTGTTAAATCTCTCGAATACACAGATGTGTGTAATATTCACTCTTTGATATTCAACCAAGACAATACATTTAATCTTTATACAAATAACGAAGAAGGGGTTTGTAACTACGTCATATTTGGAGAATATCAGTTAGTGCAAGACAGTAGTTTACTGAAACTCTATAGCCCTGATTCGTCTCAAGAAACCAATCTAATTGGTAATATTTATGATGTCGAAACAGATGATAATGGGGAATTTACAGGTACAATCGACATCCAAGGCATTTGTGTATAATTAGAGGATGGGTATGAGGAAGAAAACTATACTGAAGGTCTAACATATATTCCAGACGAGAACTTAGAAAATTGGTTAGTCTCTGAGGGTTGGGATGATACAGTTGACGGCTATGTTACAAATTCACAAGCGGCTAACCAACCAATAGTAGCAATTTATGCTACAGATAATGGTGATTTTGATGATAATGGAAATCTTGTTTATGGGGATGATAGATGGAGTAATAGGTTGACTTCTCTTGCTGGAATTGAGGCTTTTCCCAATCTTGAAACTTTAACACTTGTTGGCAATAAGATAGATAGCATTAATATCTCTAAAAATGAAAAATTAAAATATATATATTTAGACTTCAATGCATTTAATAAACTTGACACCAGTAATAATAAAGAGTTACTCGAGCTTGCAACAGACAACAACGAAAACGAGTTAGAGGTTGATTTTACGAACAATACAAAATTGGAAAAATTAGCTCTCCCTAATAGTAATGTGAAAGAAATTGAGTTACTCAACCACCCGAATTTGTGGCGGCTTTCATTGGCTAGAAATAGTCTAACTTCAATAGATTTAACTTCTTTAAAAAGTTTAGAATTGCTATATATTGATAATAATGAACTTTCATCCATAGACCTCTCCAATAATTCTAAAATTACAGAGATAAATTTGAATTTTAACAACCTTCAGGATATTGATATATCAAACTTAGTTGAGTTAAAATATTTAAATTTAGGATGGAATCAACTTGAAAATATCGATTTAACTAAAAACATTAACCTTGAAGAGCTAAATTTAAACTCTAACTTATTTAAGGATAATATCGATGTGTCAAACTGTATTAACTTAATAAAGTTTTCTATTCTTGGAAATGAGCATAATATAAAATGTATAAAAGTCAATCAGCAGCAATTAGACGCTATTAATGGTGATAATGTTCCTGATGGTTTTGATTGGGCATTAGGCTATTATGTAGATGAAAATGGAGAACAACAACCAGTAGAAGTTTCTTTGGATTGTAATTAAAGTCATTTAATCTTTCCGCCCAGATATTCAGTGGTTTACATAAGGTTTTAAATATACGCCAAAATGTATAATTAGCTGATTACGAGTAAGTTATATTACGCTTTAGACTTAATAGTGTATTCATCACTCACTTTTTCAATCTTAAATACCTTTTCAAGGCTTTCATTTGGTGGAATAATATCTCCGTATAGCTCTCTTAATCTTTCCCCAATTTAAGCTACTTTTAATCCTTTTAAGTAGGTTTAATGATATTTGAGTTATGAGATATTTTTTACCAATACTTACTCCATTATTGTGTTTTTAGTCAAAACACTGAATATTATTACAATTTGGGTAATTCAAAAATGGACACAGAAGATTATTATGGTGCTATATCAGATTTTACGAGAGCCATAGAAATAAACCCAAATTATGGTGAAGCTTATAGTTATAGAGGAGTTTCCAAAGCCAAGCTAGGAGATTACAATGGAGCTTGTAAGGATGCTAATAAATCTCAAAAATTAGGAGTTGACGCTTATATATTAATTAATCTTGTCTGTAACTAAACCATAGGCATATCCTCTTCTTTTAGTTCAGTTACTTCTAAACCTCTTACTTGTAATTATTGTAGATTTGTAGCTTGAAGGTTATTAGTCTAAGAAATTATAAAAATGAAGAGTTGTGGAATGTCTTAACGCATTTCACAGGAGTTATAATGTCTATAATAGGAATCCCCTTTCTATTTTATTTTGATAATGACATAACAGTTCTTAGTACGCTATCAGTTATATTATTCTCTTTTGGTTTATTGCTCGTATACTCAACTTCAACTTTATATCATTTTATTCTAAACGCTAAGCTCAAAAAAAAATTTCAAGTACTTGACCATATTAGTATATATTACCTAATTTTAGGTTCATATGCACCTGTTTGCCTAATCACACTGTATGATTACTCAGGTCTTAGCATATTTATAGCTGTGCTAACTTTATCTATCACAGGAACAATAAAGAAATTATTTTTTACAGGCAAGTATGAATTTATGTCTCTATTGTTATACTTAGCTATGGGTTGGCTAATAATTTTTGATATAAACTCTCTATTTAGATTGATTGATTCTAATGCTAAATTATTACTTATACTTGGCGGGATTTCTTATTCCTTCGGGGTTATATTCTATGCTTTCAGTAATATAAAATATTTCCACTCAATTTGGCATCTATTTGTATTAACAGGTTCTGTATTACATTACTTTATGATATTGTTTTATATAATTTAAACCAATTATTCAATCATAATTAAAAATGAAAAATTTGATATTACTCTTATTATTAATTGTGCCTGTTTTGGGGGTTGGGCAGTATATGTTTAACACAAAAGTTGAATTACAAACTGCTGTTGACCTTCATTATGAGGATACTAACAATGCGATCTCCCAATATGGAGATTTTAATACTTGGAATGTTAGTGCAATTACAGATATGAGTGAATTGTTCAAAAACAATGATACATTCAATGAGCAGATAAGCAATTGGGACACATCTAATGTTACGAATATGCAAGGGATGTTTTATGGTGCAGAGAGTTTCAATATGAATATAGGTAATTGGAATACATCAAAGGTAACTGATATGTCTCAAATGTTTAGTAATGCTACTTCATTTAATCAAGATATAGGCAATTGGAACACTTCGAATGTTACTGATATGTCTTATATGTTTTCGAATGCCACTTCATTTAATCAAGATATAGGTGGTTGGGATACATCTAATGTCACTAATATGACTTCTATGTTTGATCGTTCCCAATTCAATCAAGACATCTCATATTGGTGCGTTACAAATATTACTTCAGAGCCATTACTATTTACTAATTCGGGTTCAGCTTTGTTACAAAGCAACAAACCTGTTTGGGGTACTTGCCCAACTGCAAGTGTAACTGACAAAAACCAATTAGACATCACATTTTACCCTAACCCTACAACTTCAATAGTTACTCTACAAGGCGGTAAAGAATACGACATCGAAGTTTACACCCTTCAAGGCAAAAAGGTAATGGCGCTTACAGGAAATACGATTGATATGTCGTACTTATCCTCTGCTACATACATCGTTAAAGCCCTTGATAAAGTAGAGAACGAAGAAGTGAGTTATAAGGTTGTAAAGAATTAGGATTTACTATTAAATAGCGGAGTTGCTCGTTTACCATTTTATCCTTTTCCTGCCCAACGTCTGCCAAACCTCTGATCATGAGGTTTTTTTTGATTTGATAAACGAATGCCACTAGCGGAATCATTAAAAAATTTATTGAATTATTAAAATCTTAAAAAACAATCTTTTTTTTGATAAATCACAAGTATTTTAGTAAAAAAATTATAGATTTACTAAAAACAAAACAAAATCATTATGGATAAATATTTGAATTTATTGCTGGAATTACCAGCTACAATTAATCAAAACCTACCCAGAAACAACTTTAATGAAGTGATGGATGGGTCTGAAAAATCAGTTAAAGGATGGGTAGGTCTTGTATACAAGGTTTTTGCCTTGGTCTTTTTAGTTAGCATGCTGTATGCAGTTCTCCAAACGGGGTTAGACCATTTGAACGGAGGGGCGAGTAGCATCTCAAAAGTGGGGAGTGTACTTGCGATCTTACTGTATGTCTATGCATCCTTTCCTCTAGCTCAAATCATTCGAAATGCAGGAGACAGTTTAGTATCTTCCAAAAGCGGAATCATTGATTTTGTTTTTAAAGATATCGTTGTGGTCAATATCAGAGCGGTAGGATTTATCACTGCTTTAGGGGCCTTTTTTACCGCAGTTGTGATGACCATTTCATTTGTATTAAATGCAGATGTATTTGGATTTAGCTACGGAGTGGCCAATGAACTTGGGAATATTGTATCCTTCCCTCTCGAAATTTTAGGAATGTTCCTTGCCATGATCTCCTTGGGAGACTTGAGTGATTTATTCAATCAGCTTTACAGTCTGGAATTTATGGGCGGTACGATGGCCTCAGCTGTTGATGGTTGGACTTGGGATGGACTTTCCTCTGTTGCCCTCTCTTATGTTTCTGTTCTCGTGGTGCTGATTCAGCTTTTTATTTCCCTGGCGGTATATCACTTTTTATACGCTTTGGTAACGACCTTTGTCAAGTGGATAAAAGGACCCTATTTGCCATTTAAGAGTCTGTAAAATCTCTTATTGTTACAATTAATAAACCCCTCATCAGAGGGGTTTTTTTATCATATAAAGTTGTGCGATATTTATAACGCTTTGTCAATCGAATATCAATCATGAATCCGTCACGCTTTCGCTTACTATCGCCTCTTCTACTACTTGGGATTCCCGCTTTGGCGATGATTTGGACAGATCAGGTCAATTGGTCTTTGCTTGATTTTTTTATTATGGGCGCACTCCTTCTTGCTCTCAGTGTCACCATTCGACTCATTCGACGATGTCTTCCAAATCCGAAAAAATGGGTTTATATTCTATTTGTCATTGTACTGTTTATATTGATTTGGGCCGAATTGGGTGTAGGTATATTTGGCAGTCCTATTGCTGGTGACTAGGAATCATAATCCAGAGACTGGTAGATGGTCTCCACTTCATTTGCAATCTTGTGATCGAGCTCCGTTACCCGATTGTTTGCAGAGGTTGTGAAATACACAAACTCAACCGTATTGTAAAAGTTGGTGATTTTAGGATGGTGGTTTTCCCGACTAAATATCGGTGCAACACGCTCGATAAATGCAATCGCCTCTTCAAAACTGGAAAAGCTATATTTTTGTTTTAACGGTTCCATGTTTGAGCGAATCTACAATTAATATTACACCCATTTTTTAAATTTTGTATTTTTGATAAAACTAAAAACGAATGAAGAAATTAAAAACACTTTTCACAATAACCCTTGTCATTGACATACTCGCAATCGCACCACTTTTTTTGATGATGTTTATGCCTGCAATGAAGGAAGAAATGGTATATAGTCAATTTTCAGGTATGGCAGAAAATGAACTGGCAAAAGAAATATCTGACCTATTCCATTTTGTATTTACTTTCATTGCTACTGCCATGATCATTGCGGTTGCTGCGTCAATAAGGATCGCAGTTTTGGAGGCAGCCAAAACGGCAGCGATGCTATTGTTTATCATTCACTTGGGTTGGGTCCTTCCGGATTGGGTCAATTTAACAATGGGCGGTGCACACCCTCCAATTCCAGTAATGCTACTGAGTACAATTCCTGTCATTGCGTTAGCATATGGATGGAAAAAAGGAGAAATCTAATCAAAAACACAGAGCGTGTTCTTCTAGTTTGAATGCGCTCTTTTCTTATGATTGCAGTTCCACTCACGGTTATTGGCACAGGACTGGTTTATATCTTTGCCCTTCGCTTTGTTAATGAAAACAATGCAAAGACATGGTTGTCAGGCTATAATACCATGTCAAAAGCAGAGCAAGAAAAATTTGACCTAAAGGGTTATCTCGGATTCTTCAAATCCTTTTTTACAACCTAGGGGTTTATGGAACCCTGATCTATTTTGTCTTGTTTTTTATGACAGACAAACAGTTTGCGATATGGGTTTGGATTGCCATTCAGTTATTGCCAATACCTTTTTTCATATACAAATCCAACCAATTTAAAAATATGAAATAGAGTGCTTGTTTACGTTTTAAAAATAGCGTTTTAAATAGGAAACAGAGTAGCCAGTTACCTTGGCGATTTTTTCGATTGGCAAACCCTTTGCAATGAGTTCAACAGCTTTTTCTTTTCGTTTCTGCTTGATGTATTCACCAGGCTTAAAATCAGGATCAAAGTGGTAAAGTAAATTGTTGTCAATATTGAATTTATCAGATATCGACACGACATCAACTGTATTGAGATTTTTATCGATATAATTTTGGATTGCAATCACCATTTCTCGATTGTTGTAATTTCTGCGTCTGCTTTTAAACACATAGATTAAAACAACAAACCCCAAAAGAATGACGATAAGGATAAGAATAGTATCGCTGCGGTAATCGAACTCATTGACCACAAAATCTGTAGAAATAGAGTCGACCAATAAGTCGATGTTTTCAAACCGATAAACCCCATGGATACTCCCAACCGAAATGGCGTTGTCTGTTTTGAATACAGCACCTCGGTTAAACTCATCTGTGACCACGTCATTGTACAATTGATTTTCTGAAAGATCATAAATTGAAAGACCACTATCTCCACTGATAAACAGGTAATTTCTCTTTTGCTCGAGGGTATGGAATGTGGCTGCTAAAGGAATTTTATTCACAACAAAAGTCCGATGGTTGTCTGAGTAGAGACTTGTAATTTGCTGATCACTTGTTAGAACATAAAAAATGTCTCTTTCCGAAACCAAGTCCACGATTTTGGCGTCAAATGTTTGAATGGTCGAGACTTGATAAGTTGATAGATTGATTCTGTACAGGGTGTTATTTTGTCCAAACAAAAAACCTGGCTTAAACTCAAAACCATCCCGAAAAGTAGTTCGTAATGGAATGATCGGACCATCACGCCCGTCATAAATCATTTGGAACATATTCTCCTCTAAATTATAAAGGTATAAACCCAGATCTGAAACGACCACATAATTTTCGTTTTGCAATTTGAAGATATTTTCAATTGCGCCATAAACGCGATTTCCCGCGGGAGCATCGTAAAAGATGTCTTGCCGATTGCCTCGAATGGCAAATAGACCATCATAACAGATAAAAGTAATATCATCGTATTCTTTGATTTGTCCATTCGTATATGGCGGATAGGTGAGTACTTCACCCTTTTGAAAAATTCCACTATAAGTTCCGATGTAGCTTGTTGTGATACTGCGAACACTCTCATAGGGAGAGAATGAATACAGCTTATTTTTAAAAATCAAGAGCTTTCCTCTCGATATCACATACACATGATTTTGAAACGCTTGAATAGCAGTGATCGAGTCACCAAACTCTCCAACTGGAATGTTTTTTGGGGAGCTAATAAATGAAATGCGAAGCGTCTCACGCTTTAGATCAGCCGAAATCGGACCCTTAACAGTCAGGTCATGCTCAACAAACTTAGCCCCCTCATCGGCACTATAAATTCCTTGATTTGTACCAAAATACAAAACACCCTCTGCTTCAATGATTGAATAATATATTTTTTCGGAATCAACATAGATTAGCTCGTAGTCATAATCTTCCCCAGTGCCAAAAGTAATGATACCAAAGAAGAGAAAAGATATTATATATTTCAAAAAGGATAATTTTAAATTAAAATAAAATTAGTCTAATTTAAATAAATTTTGGAATATTTACTCTTACAATAACTATAAAATGAAAATTAAATTTTTGTTTTTCTGGATGTTCCTCATTGTGAGTTTGACTCTAGTGGTGCTTTCTTATTGATGAATGTACTCTGTTGGCAGTACTTCTATTTGAAATTTTGACGACGAAACTTCAAGCCTAAAAAATAAATTTAATTAATAATTACAAATTAAACCATGAGACAAACACAACTTTCTTCATTCTTTTTACTCGTATTTTTTACATATGCTCAAGAGCCGACCAAGCCTGTTTTCGAATCGGTTTTTTATCAAAACGAAGGCAAGGTTTATGCCAATAAAGCACTGCCGATTTACCTTTCGATTTCGTCCAGTCCAGACGGTTCTACCCCCATTGTTTTAGACACCCCTGCCAACCCATCGGATGGTTCTCCGATGTATTTGGATTCCGAGGGCGTAAATTATATCCGTTCCAAGTGGGCGGTTGACCCAGAGACCAAAAAGATTGCATCCCCCAAGCGAGAGGTTCTTTTTCCTGTGCATGCCGACGGCCTTGCACCAGTCTCAAGGATTTCATTTCGTGGTGCACCAAGCTACAGCAGTCAAGGCGTAGATTACTACGGCAAAGGGCTCAGCTATAGCCTTTCGAGTACAGATCAGATTTCAGGCGTACAATCCACCTTCAAAAGCCATTATTCGGATTATATGTCTTACGAGTCTCCACTGGATGTCACAACTGAAGGGGAGAACACGATCTACTATTTTTCGGTAGACAATGTGGGCAACACAGAACAGACCAAGACGTCATCATTTGTTTTGGATCTCACACCGCCTGTGTCGAACTATGTTCTATCCGATGTATATGGCGATAACATTTTAGGCCCAACCTTCAACATTGGTTTGGAGTCAACAGACAACCTTTCTGGGGTAAAGGGAACCTACTACACCATTGATGAGATGTCACAGCGCGTATATGGCAGTCCAATCGACCTATCGGGTCTTTCGGATGGTCCTCACACTTTGCGATTCTACTCGGACGACAATGTGGAGAATGAGGAGAGCATGAAAGAGCTGATGTTTTATCTCGACAAAATCAACCCGGAGACACAGCTAGTCGTGATTGGAGATCAGCATGAGGCAACATATTATTATGTCTCTTCCAGAACGACATTTGAACTTCCAGCAACCGACAACAAAGCTGGTGTTGCCAAAACGAGTTTTTCGATCAACAAACAAGATGTGCAGACCTATACGACTGCCTTTGCTTTGCCCAACGAGCTTGGTTTGCATTCGATAACTTACAATAGTGAAGACAATGTCCGCAATGTTGAAGAAAAAGAAACCAGAACCTTCTATATGGACAACAAAGCACCCAATACATCCATAGACTACGGCAAGCCACAGTTTTTCACAAGAGACACTTTGTTTATCAATCAAACCACGCCGATTACGATTATCCCACGCGACAAGCACAGTGGCGTGCAGTCAACTACCACAACTGTGAATGGCGAAGTGCAAGCGGGCAATGAATTTACCATCCCAACCGAGGGTCATAAAGAAATTGTATTTAGCTCAGCGGATATGGTCAACAACAAAGAGGAGGGCAAAACCAGCCGGGTGTACGTAGACAACACCCCGCCAGAAATCTTTATCAACTTTAGTTTGGAGAATATTGGGACAGAGGATGACTTACCCGTTTATCCAAACTATGTGCGGATGTTCATCGGAGCAACCGATGAGAAAACAGGCACCAAAACCATCAAGTACTCTATTGATGGCGGTCCGATGACAGAATACTCCAGTCCACGTACGTTAGACATCTCGGAGAAAAATACCTTTACAGAGTCGAAGGCGTATGATGTCAAGGTGGAGTCGGAAGATATGCTTGGAAATACAAGCACAAAAGAACACAAGTTTATTGTAAAGAATTAGTGCGATGAATAGCTAGATTAATCTAGGGTCAAGCCGATTTGGTTTGACCCTTTTTTTGACTTTTTAAGCTAGAAATTCAGGTAAATCGTTGATTATCACAAAGATAAATAGATATTTTTAGATAAATATCTTATTTTGCGGTTGTGAAAGACTTAAAATATTTATTTGCTTACACGGTTCCTTTGGCTGCTTTTGTTTCTTTTGCGTCAACAGGAATTGGCACTTATGCAGCGGTGATTTATGCCTTTGTTATTTTGCCATTTTTAGATGTTGTATTGGGGAAAAATACGACCAACTTGGATGACGAAGCGCGGAAAAACAAGGCCATCAATACCCTTTTTGATTGGATGTTATATCTCAACCTTCCCATTGTTTTTGGCTTGATGTCCTATTGTTTATTTCAAGTCACAACGCAGAGTTACACAACTTCAGAGTGGATTGGCTTATCGCTTTCAGCAGGGATTATGTTGGCAACCAACGGGATCAATGTCGCTCATGAACTGGGGCATCGACAGTCATTTTTGGAGCGCACCATGAGTAAAATCCTTTACATCCCTTGCTTGTATATGCATTTTTATATCGAGCACAATTTTGGACATCATATGAAAGTGGCAACTCCTGAAGATGGTGCAACAGCCAAATACAACCAAAGTGTGTACGCTTTCTGGATTCGTTCGGTATCCAAACAGTATGTCGACGCATGGAAAAAGCAAATGGAGCTGCTCTCGGCCAAAAACCGTTCGTTTTTCTCTTTTTATAACGATATGCTTTGGTATCACTTCATCCAGCCCTTATATCTCTTTTCCGTTTTGGTCATGTTTTCACAAAACGCCATGCTGTTTGGCATCGCTGCTGGAGTGATTTCATTCTTATTTTTGGAATGCATCAATTATATCGAACATTATGGTCTGCTTCGAGCCAAGACCCCTTCTGGACGCTATGAACGTGTGCAAACCCACCATTCATGGAACTCAAATCACAACATTGGGCGTATTGTATTGTATGAATTGACAAGGCATAGCGATCATCATTTTAAGTCTGCAAAAAAGTATCAGCTTTTAGAAAGCCATAAAGAAAGCCCTCATTTAGCTGTTGGCTACCCAGCTTCCATTTTGTTGAGTTTGGTTCCTCCATTATGGTTTTTTGTGATGAACCCCAAGGTTCCGACAGAGATGAAACCCGCTGTTTAAGCAAGAATAAACAATTTTTTGTATATTTGAGTAACTACATCCCGTGTGGACTGGGATTTACAATAGAGTCGCGGGTGGAGAGAACGCACCCGGATCAAACGTTTCATAAGTTTAACGCTAAAATTTTTTAATTATGAGCGATGAGTTTATGGTAGCACTTGAACCAAATCAAGGCCATGCTTATGCCTTATTAATTGAGTTAGAAAACAACTCCACAGATAAGGCGGCATGAAGACAACAACGGCTGTACAATTGTACAGCCGTTTTTTTATTTGTCAGAATTTTTTTAACTATGCTTAGAAATTAGAAACGATGATTGAAAGTATAGAAGAATTAAAGTTTTTCAGTATCAAACTTATCAATTCTGGCGACTTCTTTGAATTACTCCTTAGGTTGTTGCTAAACACCTTGGTAGTCTATTGGATTTCAAATCGAGTGTATCTAAAAAACAACCAAAACTTTCAATTTTATTTTGGCTACAACACCATTGCCATTGTCACCTTTTTAATGTGTTTTTTGTTGAGTAGCGTCAAGTTGGAGTTGGGATTTGCTCTGGGTTTATTTGCCCTTTTCACCATCATTCGTTTCCGTACAGGCACCATTCCCATCAAAGAAATGACTTATTTATTTGTGGTGATTGGCGTAGCTGTAATCAATGCCTTAGCCAATAAAAAAGTCAGCTATATTGAGCTTCTTTTTGCCAATTCTGCAATTGTATTTGCTGTGAATTATTTTGAGAAACTCTCACCTAGAGTTAAACCTGAAAAGAAAGAAACCGTCTCCGTAACCTTGCAAAAATTCGATCAATTTTCTGACTTACCACTTGCTGAAAAGACAGCACATCTTGAACAACTTATTAGCATGCCCATCACCCATTTCAAAATCAAAAAAATCAACCAGCCTGAAAACACAGCAGACCTTACAATTTTTGTCTAAATATTTCCTGTCACTTTCCATGAGTACTCGCCACTATTTTATTCTAACAGCCCTGTTTTGCCATCTGCTTTTGTTGGCGCAAAACGATCAGTCTCCAACCGATAACCAAACTTTTGAAAGCTGGAACGCCCTACAAATCCAGTACGCACTCACAGAAAAACTCAGTCTGGGTCTCGAGGCACAGTTGCGCCTCAAATCTGTTGGCGATTCTTACAATATGTCTTTTTTTGAAGCACAAGCCCAATACGAGCTTCAACCTTTTTTAGATCTTGGCGTGGGCTATCGAAATTCCGACCGACTGGATGATGTCGGTAAAAAACAAGGGCACGAAAAGTACAATCGATTTTTTGGCTTTGCGCAAGCAAAAACCACATTCAACCGTTTTGATTTTCGCTTTCGGGTACAACACCAGGTCAAAACCCAACGTGATGTAACGAACGACTCAAAGGACAATAACCGTTGGCGGTACAAGTTTTCCTCCAACTATAATATTCCAAACTGGGAACTGGATCCCCGGCTCAGTTTCGAATTTTTTATGCTAGACGAATTCTATAGCGCCGAGGCCTATGATAAATTTCGTCTATCACTTGGTTCTAAAAAGAAATTTTCAAAGACGAGCTCATTGTCTTTTAAATACCTATATGAAAAAGAGGTTGGCGTCATAGTGCCGGCATCTTATCATATTTTGAGCTTACGATTTGAGTATCGAATTGCGAAAAAAGAGGATCAATAATAGAATTATAAGTTTCCGTTCATCCAATTGATGCGTTCAAAGAGCCAGTTCTTGAGGTATTCAACTTCTTCCGCATGGGTCTGAAATACAGCCGAACCATTATTCCACATTTCTTCACCCAGATTCTGATAAAGCTCATAATTGAGTACTTGAGAGCGATTGATTTGATCCGAAAACTTGTCAATCAAGGCCAGAAATTCATCGCGTTTGTCATAATAATGAGTGTAGCGCTCAATAACCTTTTGCCGAAAAAAATTATCTTCAAGTAAGCGTTCAAACCAAGGGTGCTGATTGATATGATTGCCTTCAACATAGAAAGCAGGTGCACTATAGTCAGCATTCCCATACGATAAGTCAAAATCCCAAATCGGACCCATTTTTATCTTCTCCCCTGGGACATAACTAAAAAACACACTTGCATAACCATAAGCATCAACAGACTTGCCGATCTCATTGATTAAATACCAATCGATAAAGGAATCCAAATCGATATATGAACGATACCCTTCTTCAGAGTCTTTGAAGTTGTCTCCAAACAACACTTCCTCAAACGCATTCACAAAATTTTCAATATTTGAATACGCCTCGGAACCATATTGAATATCTGCCGGCTCTTTGATGTTATAAATGGTATCAAGCCAAGAAAATTTTTCGGCACGTTGCCTAAAAATGGGGGGTTCAAAATATACACCATCTTCAGCAACACGATAACGTTGATCCATTTCAATCAAATAACCATTGTCTCCAATATCTAGACGATTTTTTGATTCTTCTACTTTTTGGGCGAGCACATATGTTCCTTGAGGTTGATCGTTAATAAATACCTCGACATACTCTCCTTGAGGGGAATAATCAAAGTTGCTCATTTGACCCATTTCATAGCTCAATTTGTTGCGAATCATACTCCGGTCAAAATATTCAGCAAGCAACACCCAACGCCTATCATCTGCCATCCCAAGGACCTCTTGCCCTTCTGAAAACTTAATTTGATAAGGTTTTTTAGCGAGATCTTCTTCTGCTGTCCAAGTCGAGTTTCCACGACCGCGAATCTGAATCGGGCGGTTCTCAATATCTTGAAAATCAAGACCTCCGTAGATCGAAATTTCTGCTGAAATATAGTATTCTCTTGCAGCGGTTTCTGGATCAAAAGCGCTGAGATAAACAATCGGAAGACCAGTGTGATAATGGAGTCTTATCAAGTAGTCTTTTCCATTGCCACCCTCATCTAAAATGGAGACCATACGCTCTTTGCCAAAATCGTTACTGCTAACAGAGTTGGTTTGTTCTTCCCCATCGATTTGCAATGAAGAACCCGCAAACTCATAGGTTGCAATTAAGGACCTAATCGAAGTTCCATAGGGAACAAAACCACTAAAGGTGTCTTCATTATTAAAATCGAGTTTGATGTCTGATTCCAAAGAAGGGTTATTGGCTTTTTGAAAACTCACCGAGAGAAGATTCGGACCTAATAAGCCAACTTCTTTTTCATCTTTTTGGCACGACAGCACAAAAAGTGACAGAAGTACAATTGCATATTTACGCACAACGTATCTTTTAAACATAGTTTTATTTACTATAGACCTAAGTTAAATGAATGAAAAAATATAAAATAAATTCCGAAAACTCAGTCTGAATGGGTGGATTGCTCACGAAATATCAAAACGGTCGGCGTTCATCACCTTGTTCCATGCGGCAATAAAATCGGCAACAAACTTATCGTTGTTATCGTTTTGCGCATAGACCTCAGCAATCGCTCTCAACTCAGAGTTTGACCCAAACAACAAATCGATTCTCGATGCGGAACCTACGCTTTCTCCAGAGTTTCGATCAACCCCTTTATAGGCATTAAAGCCATTGGGTTCCCACTTGCGATCCATAGACAGAAGCTGCTTAAACCATTGGTTGCTCAGTTTGCCATCGCCCCAAAGGCCAGCCCCAGATTGGGAAACCCCCATGGCGCGCATGCCACCGACAAGCACAGTGAGTTCTACCGGTGAAAGACCGAGAAGTTGGGCTTTGTCAAGCAACAACTCTTCGGGAGAAACGCTAAATTCTTTTTCGATATAGTTGCGAAATCCACAAGCACTTGGTTTGAGCAAGTCAAAAGAAGACACATCCGTGTTCTCCTGCGTTGCATCACCACGCCCTGTGGCAACTTCAACCTTGGCACCAGAAAGTTGTTCAATTCCTACTGCACCACCAATAACGATGATATCAGCAACACTCGCTCCAGTTTGAGCAGAAATGCTTTCATAAGCAGCGAGTACCTCGGCGAGTTGCTCGGGTTGGTTAACTGCCCAATCTTTTTGCGGTGCCAAACGAATGCGTGCACCATTGGCGCCACCTCGGTTATCCGAACCTCTAAAGGTAGAGGCAGAAGCCCATGCGGTTTCGATCAAGACTGCGTTGTCGATCCCTGCGGCTGCAATGGCGGCTCTCACTTCGTTTTCTTCGCTTGCCGAAAGGGTTTTGCCAGCAGGAACGGGGTCTTGCCAGATATACTCAACATCTTTATAGTCACCTGCCACATAGTTGGACTTTGGACCCATATCACGGTGGAGTAGCTTAAACCACGCTTTGGCAAAGGTCTCACCAAAGGCCTCCGGATCGGCGAGGAATTTTTGACAGATTTCTTTGTATATCGGATCCACTTTCATCGAAATATCAGCCGTCGTCATCATCGGCAATACCTTTTCTCCACTACCGTCAACTTGTGGAACCATATCGGCTTCGTCACAATTGACAGGGTGCCATTGCCAAGCTCCCCCAGGACCTTTTTGGCATTCCCACTCGTATTTAAACAGCAAAGTCAAATAGCCCATATCCCATTGAATGGGGTTGGTCGTCCAAGGGCCTTCAATCCCACTGGTAATGGCATGGACGCCTTTGCCGGATTTGTAACTGTTTTCCCATCCAAATCCTTGGCTTTCGATGGGTGCGCCTTCTGGTTCTGCGCCTACATATTCGTCGGCATCTGCTGCACCGTGTGCTTTTCCAAAAGTGTGACCCCCTGCAGTAAGCGCAACGGTTTCTTCGTCATTCATCGCCATACGCTTAAAGGTCTCTCTCACATCTTGTGCAGACAATGCGGGATCAGGGCTGGCGTTGGGCCCTTGTGGATTCACATAAATCAGCCCCATTTGTACGGCTGCCAAAGGGTTTTCGAGGTCTTGGCGGGTATCGCCATAACGGTTGTCCCCCAACCACTCGTCTTCTGCTCCCCAGTAGATGTCTTTTTCTGGATGCCAAATGTCTTCCCGACCTAGTGCCGATCCATGGTTGGGACCGCCCATGTCTTCAATCGAGACATTGCCCGCAATCACAAACAAATCTGCCCAGCTCAGCGAGTTCCCATACTTTTCTTTCACTGGCCAAAGCAGGCGTCTGGCTTTGTCCAAGTTCCCATTGTCTGGCCAAGAGTTAAGCGGTGCAAATCGCTGTGCCCCCGTAGCAGCACCCCCACGACCATCGCCTGTGCGATAGGTCCCAGCTACGTGCCAAGTCATACGAATAAAAAACGGCCCATAATGACCATAGTCCGCTGGCCACCAGTCTTTGCTATCTGTCAAGACCACTTTGATATCGTTTTTTACCGCCGCAAGATCCAATGACTTTACACGATCCTTGTAATCCAAGTCCTGCAGCGGATTGCTTTTGGTGTCGTGCTGACGAAGAATGTCAACGTTGAGACTGTTTGGCCACCAATCCTTGTTTTGGGTACCTAAATTTGGTTGGGTTGTTGAGCCGTGAAATGGGCATTTGGAAACCCCGTTTGTGCTTTTCATATGATCCATTGTAATGGGTTTATTTTTGGCTGAAAAATACAAAATAAATCGTCAATTATCCATCCTTTTTTTGTGAGAATTTATCCCTCTTACACCAGCTTCCGATTGAGAAATGCGAATGGTTAACCAATAACGCCTGTTCACGATTAACAATTCACTTTACCAAAGCAAACAAAAACCCATTTTTCCAAAAAAAAAGGGGGGGGGTAGGTCATTTGTGATTGTTCCAATAATTGTTTTACTTTGCTTCAACAAATCTTACTTATTATGAATTTACCTATACCTTGTGGTTTATCCACTCGTTTTTTTTCGATTGTTTTATTTCTCATTGGCTTTGGCTTTGCCCAGGCACAGCTCACCCTACCCAAAACCCTAGACGATCCGGGACGATTGCCAGAAATCACCTATACTATTGGTGACCGTGACAACGACGACAGCATTGATGTTGACTATGATGAGTCTGCGGGTGTTTATTTTGAAGGCGAGTGCATAGAAAGTAGTCAGACCCTATTGTTGGTTGGCGGCGGCTCTCAATCATCAGCAGGCTATTATCGCATCGAGTTTAGCGGAGCTACGACAGGGGTTTTGGAAGGTAGTGATACTGCCATAGCGATTAGCCAAACAGGAACCACCACGGTTACCTTTACGCCCCTTGTCAATAGCATTCCTTATACGGAAGATGTTGAATGTGTAAGAAAAGCATACGCCTATGATTTTTCAAAGCTGTTTTTAAAAGCTCAGATTAGTTTTAGCGACGTCCGAAAAACCAGCTATGGGCATACGGGTACACCAATCACTTTTTCGTCAGAAGAGGTAAGTGCAGCTCGGGGCACCGTGCTCGCGATTGTACAAACCGAGGATGGGTCGCGCCAGTCGTTTACCGTTGGTGACAATGCCGATGCGGCAGCCCTTGCGGCAGCCCTTTCGACAGCGTCAGAAGCACTATCGATCTACACCCACGGCGAGCCACAAGACGGTGGTTCTTTACAGGTCTATGGCAGTGAGGACTTTCAAATCACAGAGGGACAAGCCCCCACAATCTCAAGTTTTCTTATCGGAGGAAACATTGTGATCAACGAGGCCAACAATGCCGAGTGGTCCACCGAGTTTAGTGAGGATATGGTTTTGCCCACTGTAGCGGCGTTTTTACCGACCAAGGCCTTGCGTGTGGGCACAAGTACCAATATCGTCACGGCAGAGAGTGGGGAGTTGGTGTCCATTCGTTATGGAGAGACCAACGGGGAAGAAGACAGAACGATTTTGGTTTTTGAAATCGAGTTGGAAGCCGGTCATGAAAGCTACCAAATCCGTATGCAGTATGGCGACACGGGACATGACAACAGCGGCCTGACTGACTTGGCAGGAAATCCTTTTATGGGTTCCAATGGGTTTAATGGCTTTGTTGATACCCGAAATCTCAGCCTAGCAGCTCTTTCTAAACAGGGCTTTTCGGTCTATCCCAACCCCGCGCAACAGCTTTTACATATCGACAGCCCCCAAGCCAGAGCGGTAACATATACCGTTTATGATCTGGGTGGTAAGCGTTTGCTGACAGATCACCAAAGTGGCACAGCACACCGCATCAACGTCAGTGACTTGTCCAAAGGCGTATATCTGCTCACCGCAAAACTCGGTAACCAAAATCTGGTACACCGTTTTGTGAAAGAATAACGTATATCATTCATAATTGGTAAGCAAAAGGCACGTCGGGCTTTCGGGTTTGGCGTGTTTTTTTCTTTTGTTCGGGGCGTGGTTTTCTTACAAGATTCCCGTTGATTTTTGGTTATCTTTGAAAAAATGAACGAACATCTAGATCCACACGGAGACCACTTTACTCCTGAAGAGCAGGACATCGATCGTGCGTTGCGTCCGTTGCGGTTTTCCGATTTTATGGGTCAGCCACAGGTATTAGACAACCTATCGATTTTTGTAGAAGCCGCCAACCAACGAGAAGACGCCCTCGATCACACCCTTTTACATGGCCCTCCGGGTTTGGGAAAAACCACCCTTGCCCATATTTTAGGAAACGAATTGCAAGTAGGGGTAAAGGTAACCTCAGGACCCGTTCTCGACAAACCCGGTGATTTGGCAGGACTGCTCACCAACCTCGAGCCACGGGACGTATTGTTTATTGATGAAATCCACCGTTTGAGCCCCATTGTAGAAGAGTATCTCTACTCGGCCATGGAAGACTACAAAATCGATATCATGATTGAGTCGGGTCCAAACGCCCGTACAGTCGAAATCAACCTCAATCCGTTTACCCTGATCGGAGCGACCACTCGATCGGGCTTGCTCACTGCCCCAATGCGTGCTCGTTTTGGGATCAATTGTCGATTGAACTATTACACTACAGAAGTATTATCGACCATAGTGGAGAGAAGTGCAGATATCCTGAAGATTTCGATTACCAATGAAGCGGCCATTGAAATTGCAGGACGAAGTCGCGGCACACCCAGAATCGCCAATGCCTTGTTGCGACGAATTCGTGATTTTGCACAAATCAAAGGAGATGGCAGTATCGATATGAAGATTGCCAAATATGGCCTAGAAGCCCTTCATGTCGATGCCCATGGCCTAGACGAAATGGACAATAAGATTCTCAGTACCATGATGGACAAATTTAAGGGTGGTCCAGTCGGAATCAGCACCCTAGCGACTGCGGTTTCAGAAAGTGCAGAGACCCTTGAGGAAGTTTACGAACCCTTTCTTATTCAAGAAGGATTCATTGTTCGCACACCCCGTGGACGAGAAGTAACAGACCTTGCCTATCGTCATTTGGGTCGCACCAAATCGAGTCGCCAAGGAGATTTGTTTTGAATCTGGCAGCCCAACATAGTCAACGGATTAAAGACCATGCAAAACGACTTGGCTTTTTATCGTGTGGAATTTCGAATGCTGGATTTTTAGAAGATGAAGCCCCACGATTGGAGCAATGGCTACGCAAAGGGCATCATGGAAGCATGACCTATATGGAGAGAAACTTTGACAAGCGACTCGATCCAACCAAACTCGTACCTGGGGCAAAAAGTGTGGTTTCGCTTCTTTACAACTACTATCCTAGCGCCAAACAATCTGACAAAGAAGCGCCTAAGATATCAAAGTATGCTTATGGCAAGGACTATCACTTTGTTGTTAAGGAAAAACTCAAAGAACTGATGCATATTATTGAAGAAGAAATCGGAGAGGTTTCTGGAAGAGCCTTTGTCGATTCCGCCCCAGTTCTAGACAAGGCATGGGCTGCCAAAGCTGGTTTGGGATGGATTGGGAAGCATACCAATTTGATTTCCAAACAAGCAGGATCGTTTTACTTTATCGCAGAATTGATTATCGATTTGCCTTTGGAAGCGGACACTCCTGTAACAGACCACTGTGGCTCTTGCACGGCTTGTATAGATGCCTGTCCTACAGATGCAATCATAGCACCCTATCAAGTAGATGGAAGCAAGTGTATTTCTCACTTTACCATTGAACTCAAAGAAGCAATCCCGCAAGAGGTCAAAGGACAATTTGACAACTGGGCCTTTGGCTGTGATGTGTGTCAGGATGTTTGCCCTTGGAATCGCTTTTCAACGCCTCATCAAGAGCCGCAATTTGAACCCTCCCCGGAACTCATGAACCTCACCAAAAACGATTGGCATGAAATCACAGAAGCAGTTTTTGACCGATTATTTGCGGAAAGCGCGGTCCAAAGAACCCAATTTTCTGGTTTGAAACGCAACCTAGATTTTTTGCGATAAGTCTGTCTAATAAAGACTATTGTAATGCCAAAATAATCGTTACTTTTGAGAGGAAACTATGATAACACAACTCCGTGGTCGTCTTGTTGAAAAATCACCAACTTCAGTCGTCATTGACTGCCAAGGGGTTGGCTATTTGGTCAACATTTCTTTGTTTACGTTTGGTCAACTGACGGATGAGGAAAATATCCAACTTTATACGCATTTGCAAGTTCGTGAAGACGCCCATACGCTCTATGGATTTACTACGGATTTGGAGCGTCAATTGTTTCGATTGCTCATTGGAATTTCAGGAATCGGTGCCAACACGGCACGAACCATGTTGTCGTCATTGAGCCCGAGTGAAATCGGCCAGGCGATACAGGGCGAGCAAGTAGATGTGATTCAGTCGGTCAAGGGAATTGGCGCAAAGACCGCCCAACGTGTGGTCATTGAATTGCGTGACAAAATTCAGGGAATCGTTGCCGATGCGGGAATTCCCGCTGTTTCAAGCAATACCAATAGAGAAGAGGCGTTATCTGCTTTGGTAGTCTTAGGGTACCAAACAAAATCCTGCGTGAAGGTGATTGACGAACTTCTTTCAATGGATGCTGAAATGAGTGTCGAGCGCCTGATTCGCAATGCACTGAATAAATTATAGCTTGTATGCGGTTGGTTTCAATCCAGAAGATACTCGTTGTTGCTGTATTGATGTTGTCTTGGCAAGGATTTGCCCAAAATGATAGTCTTCAGCTATCTCCTGCTATCCAAAATCTCGCACTGAAAAATCTGCCAAGCTCTTTTGTGGAAGAATACACCTATGACCCCACCCTGAATTTATATATCTATACGGTTAAAGTCGGAGAAATCGATATCAATGCGCCACTGACATTGACCCCTGAAGAATATCTCGATCGGATAATGCGCCAAGAAGCATTGGACTATATGAACGACAAACAAGCGCTGCTTTCGGGAGACGTAGAAGACCCGGAACAACAAAAAAATCTGCTGCCTGATCTCTATGTACGATCCGATTTATTTCGACGATTGTTTGGGAGTGATGTCATTCAAATTATCCCAAAAGGATCGGTTGGAATCGATTTGGGGGTGCGCTATCAAAAGTCGGGAAACCCCGCTCTTTCCCCACGAAACCAAAGTAGCTTTGGATTTGATTTCGATCAGCGTATTAGCGTAGGACTGGTCGGAAACATTGGAGAACGATTTCGAATCAATGCCAATTACGACACCCAATCTACCTTTGATTTTCAGAATTTGATCAAACTTGATTTTTTCCCTCCCACAGCCGATAAAGTGGGTCAGTCGGTAGGGGGTCGTGTGGGAAATACGGTGTCTACTGCTTCAGGTGCGGTGGGGCGTATTCAGAATGAAGTGGATCGGCTAAAGGGAGGAATCGATAAAGTCAAGAGTTTGCAAGATGGCTTTAGTGGCAACGAAGACGGAATCCTGCAAAAGTTAGAAATTGGAAATGTAAGTATGCCACTGAACAGCTCTCTGATTTCAGGAGCACAAAGTCTATTTGGTGTCAAGGCAGACCTCAAATTTGGAAATACCAATGTGTCTGCGGTGATTTCAGAACAGCGCTCCCAAACCCAACGCATGATGACCTCTGCTGACGGAACCTTAGAAGAGTTCTCCCTGTTTGCCCTCGATTACGAGGAAGATCGTCACTTCTTTTTAGCACATTATTTCCGCGATCAATACGACCTTTCGATTGCAACTTACCCATATATCAATACAGCAGTGCAAATCACACGAGTTGAGGTGTGGGTGACCAACCGCAATGCACAGACCAATAATGTCCGCAACCTTGTTGCCTTGCAAGATTTGGGAGAAACCAACGCAGATCAAACCCGTCTGGACTTATCCCCCAATTTCTTTACTGCGTCGAGTGTGAGTGGATACCCCGACAACAAAGCCAACCAACTCAGTCCAGAACAATTGGGAAGTGGGATTCTGACAAACGATATTCGAGATATTGCCACGACGCGCAATGGTTTTGGAGCCCTTTCGGATGTGGTTCAAGAGGGCATCGATTATGCAGTTCTCGAAAGCGCCCGAAAACTCGAACCAACAGACTATACCCTCCATCCCAAATTGGGGTATATCTCCTTGAGACAACGACTCAACAATGATGAAATTTTGGCGGTTGCCTTTCAGTACACAGTCGGGGGTCAAACCTATCAAGTCGGTGAGTTTGCTGGTGATGGCGTGCCATCGAGTTCAACCAGCGGGAGTGGCCAAAGTCAGCAGGTTCTCAACAATAGCTTGGTGGTTAAACTCCTTCGAAGCAATTTGACCAATGTAGAACAACCCGTATGGAATTTGATGATGAAAAACATCTACAATATTGGGGCTTACCAACTTGATCGAGATGGCTTTGTGTTTAACCTCCTCTTTTCAGACCCCTCACCGATTAACTATATCACACCAATTGCAGAAGACATTTGGCCAGAGGGGCTTGACCAACGAGTGTTGCTCAACGTTTTTGGGGTTGACCGACTCAATATCTACAACGACTTACAGGACGGCGGAGATGGGTTTTTTGACTTTGTCGAAGGAATTACGGTTGACCGAGAAAACGGACGGATTATTTTTCCTAAAGTAGAACCGTTTGGCGAATTTTTGTTTGACACCTTACAGTCTGATTCAAGTGAGGATTATGATGTGGCAGGCACCTATAACGCCAACCAAAACAAATATGTCTTTTCCGAGATGTATAAGCTGACCAAATCTGAGGCGATTGACTTTGCAGCGCAAAACAAATTCCAACTCAAAGGGCGCTACAAGTCCAGTGGAGGAGGAGCTGGAATTTCTCTTGGGGCTTTTAACGTACCCCGAGGATCGGTTCGTGTGACCGCTGGCGGACGTCTCCTACAAGAGGGCATCGATTACTCCGTGAATTACCAACTTGGGCGTGTAACCATACTCAACGAAAGTTTGCAAAATTCCAATGTTCCCATTGAAGTTTCGACCGAAAGCAATTCCTTTTTTGGGCAGCAGAACAAACGCTTTAGCGGGGTTCATGTCGAACATAAATTCAGTGATAACTTTTTGATGGGAGCGACCGTGATGAACCTCAGCGAGCGTCCACTTACGCAAAAAGCAAACTATGGGCTAGAGCCAGTCAACAATACCATGCTGGGAATGAGCTCTACCTTTTCGACAGAAGTGCCATTGCTGACTCGGATGGTCAACAAGCTCCCAAACATTGACACGGAGGTTATGTCAAATCTATCCTTCCGTGGAGAGATTGCTTATTTGTTGTCACGGACTCCAAAAGGCACCGAGCTCAATGGTGAAGCAACCACCTATGTCGATGACTTTGAAGGTGCGCAAAGTAATATCGATTTGCGTGATGTGCAGTCCTGGTCATTGTCGAGCGTGCCTGCTGCCAATGTGCAAGGTTACAACGCACCGATTGATGATCTCAGCAGTGGTCACCATCGCGCACGACTGGCATGGTACATCATTGACCCCGTATTTTATTCAAATCAACGCCCTTCCGAAATTTCAAATAATGACCTATCCGAAGACGATGTGCGACGCGTGTTTATCAATGAAATTTTTCCGCAACAAGACCTTGTGCAAGGCCAAACAGCAGTTCAATACACCATGGACTTGGCGTACTATCCCGAAGAAAAAGGACCCTATAACACCAATCCCTATGGGAGTTTTGTAAATGACCCCTCTGAAAATTGGGCGGGGATCACGCGTGCCTTGAGCAGCACCAACTTTGATCAGTCCAACGTGGAGTATATTGAGTTTTGGTTGCTCGACACATTTTCTGAAAATGACGAGTTAACCGACGAAAGTCTTGGGGATTTGATATTTGATTTGGGAAGTATTTCGGAAGACGTTTTACGAGATGGACGCAAGCAGTATGAAAATGGGCTACCCGGGACGGACGGGCTCGCTCTTACCTATGAAACGGGATGGGCGCGAACCCCTGCAACCCAGTCTTTGGTGTATGCATTTGATGTAAATGGAGCAAACCGCGCCTTGCAAGATGTGGGCTACGATGGGCTGTCTGACCAAGAGGAGGGTGCAATCTATTCCTCTTCGTTTACCAGTGAAAGTAGTGATCCTGCAGGCGATAACTACCAATATTTTTTACAAGCCAATGGATCGATTCTCAACCGATATAAACGCTACAATGGCACAGACGGAAATTCGATCCTTGAAGTGACTGACAACAACCGTGGATCCTATACGGTGCCCGATGCGGAAGACCTCAATAAGGATAACACCATGAATACCATTGACAGTTATTTTGAATATCGCATCCCGATCCATAAGAATATGCAAGTGGGATCACACCCCTTTATTGCCGATGTACGGGTCAATAATAATGTGGAACTTGCCAATGGCGATCGAACGACTTCACGCTGGCTGCAATTCAAAATTCCTGTTGTACCAGAATACTATGACAACCCCAGTTTACAGCCCTATTTTGAAGCAGTCAACAATATGTCAGATTTGCGTTCCGTACGTTTTATGAGAATGTGGCTTAAGGGCTTTACCGATCCAGTTGTCTTTCGATTTGGAACATTAGATTTGGTTCGTGGGGATTGGCGGCGATACAACCAACCGCTCAACACGGCGCAAATCAGTAGCGCTAACACCAGTGTTGACGTAAGTACCGTGAACATTTTAGAAAACGAAAATCGCATCCCGATCAACTACAAACTCCCACCAGGTGTGGTTCGCGAACAGCTCAATAATTTTAATACAGTGATTCGTCAAAACGAACAGTCTTTATCCTTACGAGTCCAAGACCTCGAACCAAAAGACCTGAAAGGGGTCTATAAAAATATCGATATCGACATGCGCCAATACAAACGAATCAAGATGTTTGTTCATGCGGAATCGATCCCAAATCGAACGCCCTTACCAGGCGAAGGTTCTCAAGAGAATTTTGATAAGCGCATGGTTGCCTTTATGCGAATTGGTACCGATATGACGGAAAATTATTATCAAATCGAGGTGCCCCTAAAGCCAACACCCTACACAGAAGGAGTCTCCAATAATCTCAGTGCGGACGATGTATGGCACCCAGAAAGTAACTCCATTGATATCCCATTGTCACTCCTTACAGGAGCCAAGGCAAAAGCCATACAAAACCGCAGCTTGGTCGGGGCAACTTATTTCGATGAAGAGCTCAACCCCATTGATGAGTTTACCCCCATAAGTAGTTTGCCGGGAAACAAGAAATACAAAATTGCAGTTCGTGGTAACCCGACTTTGGGTCAAGTGAGAACCCTAATGGTTGGGGTGAAAAACCCATCCGAATCGCTAGGGGATTACCTCCATGGAGAAGTTTGGTTTAATGAGCTGCGTTTGGCAGAGATTGACACCCAAGGGGGTTGGGCCTCCGTGGCTGAACTCGACGCCAATCTTGCAGATTTCGCCACAATAAATCTCAATGGGAATATCTCGACAGTTGGCTTTGGGAATATCGATCAAATTCCAAACCTGCGCAATCAAGACGATACCCGTGGCTATGGCATCAATACCAATGTGAATGTAGGACAACTGCTACCCAAAAAATGGGGAGTTCAGTTGCCGTTGAGCTATAGCTTTGCAGAAGAATTTGTCACCCCCAAATACGACCCGTTTTATCAAGATTTAAAATTGCAAGACCGCCTCGACAATTCCCCTGATCAAGCGACCAAAGATGCGATCCGAAATCAAGCGGTGAGCCAGTCGCAACAGAAAAGCATAAACCTAGTTGGGGTGCGCAAACAACGTGGCCCCGATCAACGCAAAGACTTTTTTGATATTGAAAACTTGGATTTGTCTTATGCCTACAATGAAGAAAAACGAAGTGATTACGAAATCGAAGACTACAGCTTTAAAAATTTGCGGATGGGAGCGGGTTATCAATATGGATTTAAACCATTGTCAATCGAGCCCTTTTCGAAACTCTCATTTATCAATACGAAAAGCTATTTACAGTGGCTGAGTGCGATCAATATCAATCCGATTCCTGCGAGCGTTTCGCTCTCCACCAATATCAATCGAACATTTAACAGCCAACAGTTTCGAGAGGTGTTTTTGGAGGGGGTAGATGCAGGACAACAACTCACACTGCCTAAATTGCAACAGCGAAATTATATGTTCGATTGGGTGTTTACCCTCAATCACAACTTGACCAAATCTCTACGATTCGATTTTACCGCATCGAGTAAGAATATCGTTCGGAACTATTACTTTGAGGACACATCGGATATAAAAAAGGTAAACCAAGAACTCGACATTTGGGATGGGCTTTGGGATGTTGGAGACCCAAACCAGTTTAGCCAACGACTCGGACTGACATATAACCTTCCTTTCCGACTTCTCCCATTGGTGAATTTTATCGATGGGACATATAGTTATTCAGGAGATTTTAATTGGCAACGAGGTTCTGAGTCTCTCAATGAAGTAGAGGATGAGTTTGGCAATGTACTCGGGGTTGTGAATACCATACAAAACGCAAACACCCACAACCTAAACACCACCTTTAATTTTCAAAAAATTTACCGTGCGCTTAAACTCGAAAAAAACACAGGTTCCCGAGACCGAAAATCCATACAAACCCAACTGACCAATTCGCTGATTGGTCTTGCCACTGCCCTCAAGCGTGTGCAGGTGACATACAGTGAAAACAATGGAACAGTATTGCCTGGATATACCCAAAATGTCGGGTTTTTGGGGACTTCCAATCCAGGTTTATCCTTTGCATTGGGAAGCCAAAGCGATATCCGTTATGAAGCTGCAAAACGAGGGTGGCTTACCGAGTTCCCAAGTTATAATGGACAGTTTACCCAAGTGCACAACACAGATTTGACCTATTCTGCGGAAGTCAGTTTTCTGGAGGGCTTACAGCTCGACATCAACGGAAACCGCAGTCTGTCTGAGAATCGTGGTGAGAACTATATCGTTACGGATGCGAGTTACAACGCCCTCAACCCGAATACCTTTGGCAACTTTGAAATCTCAACCATTTTGATCAACACAGCGTTTGGTTCAGGAACAGTTGACGATCAATCCTTTGAAGACTTAAAAACCAATCGGCTGATTATCGCACAGCGCCTGGCGAATGCGCGAGGTCTTGACCCAGCCAACGTCGATGCTGATGGGTTTCCAATCGGCTATGGAAAAATCAACCAAGCGGTGTTGATCCCTGCTTTTTTGGCGGCATACGCAGGAAAAAACCCAAAAAACGTACCCCTGACTGCCACTCGTGAAACCCCTCTTCCCAATTGGGCGCTGCAGTACACAGGGCTGATGAAAACCAAACTCTTTAAAAAATATTTTCAGCGGTTTTCCATCGCTCATGGCTATCGTGCAAGTCATACCTTGAACAACTATCAAACCAACCTGAATTACGACCAAACACTACCCGATCAGCTCGATCAAGGGGAGAACTTCCTCAACAAGACCATATATACAAATATCAATTTGGTTGAGCAGTTCAATCCACTGGTTAAGGTTGACTTTGAACTCAAAAACAGCTTTCAATTTAGCACCGAAATCAAAAAAGACCGTGCCTTGGCATTGAGCTTGGACAATAACTTACTTACCGAAACCAGCGGAAAAGAGCTTACGTTAGGGGTCGGATACCGACTAAAGTCTGTTCCCTTCCGCACCAACTTTGGCGGCAAACGGACAACGCTAAAGGGAGACATCAATATCAAAGGGGACTTATCAGTTCGCGACAACATTACGATCGTGCGCAACCTTGACTTGCTGAACAACCAAGTCACAGCAGGGCAACGGTTGTGGTCACTCAAACTTTCTGCTGATTACGCCTTATCACGGAATCTGACGGCCTTATTTTTCTATGACCATACCTTTTCAAAATTTGCAATCTCAACGGCTTTTCCACAAACCAATATTCGTTCGGGTATGACCCTTCGGTATAACTTTGGTAATTAATCACAAAATCCGTTCTTTTACAACACATAATTTTTTAGCATGAATATTCCAGAAAACCTCAAATACACCAAAGACCACGAATGGATTCTTATCGAAAAGAATATTGCCACTGTCGGTATTACCGATTTTGCACAGGGCGAATTGGGTGATATCGTTTACGTGGAGGTTGACACGCTCGACGAAAAGGTAGATTGTGAAGCGGTTTTTGGTACGGTTGAAGCTGTGAAAACAGTATCGGATTTGTTTGCACCCTTGACGGGAAAAATTACTGCCTTTAACGACGAGCTTACCAGTACCCCCGAACTTGTCAATTCTGACCCTTATGGTCAGGGTTGGATGGTGAAGATCGAAATCGAAAACCCCGATGAAATGGACAACCTACTGACTCATGAAGCCTATGCAGCGCTTATTCAAAGTTAGAAACGCAAGAGGAATAACCTTTGTGCTAATCACAATTGCGATTGTGGGGAGTCTGATGCCACCCCAACAAATGGAACAACTTACTTTTTCGCTTTCAGATAAGCTCATTCATGGGCTCTATTATGCGACTTTGACTTTTTTTTGGCTCCTCAGCACCAAAACAAATACAAGCCAAAAATATATCCAAGTTGGCTTGTCCGTTTTCTTTTTCGGGTTGGCACTGGAAATCATGCAAGATGTTCTTCCCATTCAACGTGAAATGGATATTCTAGACGTATTCGCCAATACGGTTGGAATCTCGATAGCCATCGCAACGGCACGCTTTTTGGAGATTCGTTGATTAGATTACGTTGAATTATATAAAATTGTTATTTTAGCTAACTCCATAAGAATCAAGTATGAAACCGAAAAAGAACCCAAAAGCGGATTTAAACAAAAACAGCAGTCTTTATTTTGTGATCGGACTCTGTGTGATTTTGTTTGTGTCATGGCGAGCGATTGAGTGGAAAACCTATGAAGCATCAGATTTGTTGTTACAAAAACTCAATGTAGATGACGATGATGATGAAGAAGTTCCATTGACAGAACAAATCAAAACCCCACCACCTCCACCTCCACCTCCAGCTCCTGAGATCATTGAGATTGTTGAAGATGAAGAAGAAGTGGAAGAGACGATTATTGAGTCAACAGAAACCACACAGGAAGAAATTATCGAAGAGGTCGAAGTTTTGGATGACTTTGATGTCGATGTACCATTTGCGATCATTGAAGATGTGCCTGTTTTCCCAGGATGCGAACGCGTTGCAAAAGACAAGCGTAGAGAATGCTTCCAAGAGAAAATCCAACGTCACATCAACAGAAACTTCCGCTATCCCGAGATCGCGCAAGAAATGGGAATCCAAGGCAGAGTTTATGTGCAATTCGTGATTGCCAAAAACGGTGATATCGTCGGAATTCGGACGCGAGGCCCAGATAAAAATCTCGAAAAAGAAGCACAGAGAATTATTGGAAAATTACCTAAAATGGTCCCAGGTAAACAAAGAGGCCGACCCGTTCGAGTGCCGTTTAGCATTCCGATTACCTTCCGTTTACAGTAAAATATATACCCGGTTTTTACCGGGTTTTTTTATACAGAATCATTGCCTAACGTACTAAGGTGCAGTATCTTTGTTGCCGAATTGCACAATGATTAAGACATCGACTTCACATTCAGGATTTCTAGGCTTCGCATTAGTCTTTGCCCAACATTTTGCGCAACTGACAAAAGCACGTCTTAGCTTTAGCGTTGTTTTTTCGAGTATCGCCGGCTATATTTTGGGTTGTGAAGTGATCGATCCCAATGAATTGAGTTTACTTTTGTTTGGCGGCTTAGCGATAGCAGGAGCTTCAAATGCGTTTAATCAGATTATTGAACGTGATATTGATGCCCAAATGCAGCGCACCAAAAACCGACCTCTACCATCGGGGAACATGACCCAAACAACGGCTTTTTGGATTGCTGTTGTCCTCTCTTTTTCAGGCTTGTCGGCTCTTTATGCAATCAATCCCAAAACCGCGATGTTTGCTGCCATTTCCATGTTTCTTTACACCAGCGTTTATACGCCTTTGAAAACAAAAACACCACTTGCCGTTTTTGTTGGGGCCTTTCCTGGAGCAATTCCTTTTATGCTTGGTTGGGTCGCGGCTACCGGCTCTTTTGGACTGGAGGCAGGAACCCTGTTTATGATTCAATTTTTTTGGCAATTCCCTCACTTTTGGGCGATTGGTTGGTTGATGTTCGAAGACTACAATCGCGTGGGGATCAATATGCTCCCCAGTGGGAAGCGAGATCGAAAAACGGCTTTACAAGCCGTACTTTACAGTGTTTGGACACTCGTAATTTCCGTATTCCCAGTGTTGGGGATTACGGGCTCATTACAAATTTCACTTGTCGCAGCGATTTTGGTTGCATTGTCTGGATTAGGGCTTATTATTTCTGCCATGCGTCTGTATCAAAAACTCGACCATCAATCGGCAAGACAACTGATGATTGTTAGTGTGATTTACATCTCATGGATTCAGATTATTTATGTAATTGATAAATTGATATAATGGAACAATCCAAAAATATTCGCGCAAAAAAAATGATGCTTTGGTTTTCAATGATCAGCATCTCGATGACCTTTGCAGGACTCACCAGCGCTTATGTGGTTAGCAAGTCAAGGCCAGACTGGTTGGAGGACTTTAGTCTCCCCATGACTTTGTATTGGAGTACGCTTGTGATTCTGTTGAGCAGTTTGACCTTCTGGCAAGCCAATAAGAAGTTGACAGCACAACCCAAAGCAACAGCGAGCTTGTTATGGGTGACCCTAGCCCTTGCGCTAGCATTTGTATTCTTGCAATTCCAAGGCTTTTCGAATTTGGTCGATATGGGATACTATTTCACTGGTGCGCAAAGCAATGTCACGACTTCGTTTTTATATGTCTTGGTGCTGGTTCACCTCGCGCATTTGGTCGCAGGACTCGTCGTTTTATTGGTGGTAATTACCAATCACCGTCGTGGGAAATATGCGTTAAATCCACTTGGATTTTCCCTCGCACATACCTTCTGGCATTTTTTAGGGTTTTTGTGGGTGTATTTATTTCTCTTTCTATATTTTTTACGATAAATCACGTATTTTTGTACAACCAAAACAGTAATGCATTCTTATGGACGCAACGTTGACAAACCAATCAGAAAATGAAAACATTTGGGGAGGCGGTAACAAACCGCTAAATGCGAGCTACGGAAAAATGATGATGTGGTTTTTCATCGTTTCCGACGCCCTTACCTTTTCGGGCTTTCTTGCTGCCTATGGCTTTTCTCGTTTTAAGTATATCGAATCCTGGCCGATTGCGGATGAGGTGTTCAATCACTTTCCTTTTTTACATGGCGTAGATGCACCCATGTATTATGTAGCCTTGATGACATTTATTTTAATTTTTTCATCGGTAACGATGGTACTAGCGGTTGATGCAGGTCACTATATGAAGAAAAATAAAGTTGCGTTTTATATGCTTCTTACCATTGTTGGGGGTGCTATCTTTTTGGGCTCACAAGCATGGGAATGGAAAAACTTTATCAACGGGCAGTATGGTGCTGTCGAAACGCGTGGGGGGCAGATTTTACAGTTTGTAAATGCGGAAACAGGCAAGCGCGTCAACCTGAATTCATTTGCGGCATCGATTCCTACGGATCGAGCACAACATGAAGCCAAAAACGGCGTATGGTATGTCACCGAATCCACACTGCCAACCTATTCAGTAGAAGAGGTCACAGCTGGATTTTTGGCCAATGACAATCTGCTGATTAAAACGCAACAAAATGATGCCCACGGGCACAAAATCGTATTGGATCGAGAGGATTCGATTAACAAAATCACTCAAGCCGTACATGTGGTTGAAGGGGCAAACCTCATTCGAAATGAATATGGGAGTCCGCTATTTGCCAACTTCTTCTTCTTTATTACTGGCTTTCACGGCTTTCACGTTTTTACAGGGGTGCTGATCAATCTCATCATTTTCTTCAACGTTGTGATTGGAACATATGAAAAACGCGGACACTACGAAATGGTGGAAAAGGTCGGATTGTACTGGCACTTTGTTGACCTCGTTTGGGTCTTTGTATTCACATTCTTTTATTTGGTATAATCATGGCAGTAGAACACAAGCTATCAATTTTTCGCGGGCGTTTAACCTTTAAGTCGGTTACTCAAAAAATATGGGGCGTTTTGATTTTTTTATCCATCGTCACCATAGTTGAGGTTGCACTTGGGATTTTTAAGCCACAAATTTTGATGAATACGTTTTTGGGAATGAAACTTCTCAACTGGATTTTCATCATTCTCACAATCGTCAAAGCATACTATATCGCATGGGACTTTATGCACTTACGCGACGAACGTCGAAGTTTTACAAGTTCGATTGTTTTGCCATTGGTTATTTTGATACCTTATCTGGTTTTTATTCTTCTCCTTGAAGCCGATTACATCTATAATGTGATGTCTGACGGTTTTGTGTCTTGGAATTTCTAATCTTCACCACGTGAAAAAGTACATCGTACTTACCGTGTTGTTTGTACTCCCTTTAGTGGTGTATCTTTTCTTTGCCTCTGGCATTAATCATTTTGCAAAACTCCCTGTGGTCACCAGTACGGTTGTTGATGTTGCAGCGTTTTCAGATGAGCAATTCAAAGACAACATTACCATTGTCGGATTTTTGGGATTGGATGTGTCTAAACAAAAAGGAAATGCGCTCAATCTCAACCAAAAAATCTATAAGCGATTTCAGGAATTTGAAGACTTTCAGTTTTTGATGGTTCAGCCAAAAGGAACAGAAGAAAGTTGCCAACAGTTGGTAGATGAGTTGTCCCGAAGTACGCAAGTGGATACCACTGGATGGAAGTTTGTCTTCTTGGATCCTGTTCAGATCCAACTGGTCTTCGATCGGCTCAACACCCCTTTGGTGTTGGATGAAACGCACGGATCGCCCTATGTGTTTATCATTGATAAAGAGGGTGCTCTTAGAGGACGGGACGATAACGACAATGTCGGGTATGACGCACGATCTGTTGCCGATATTCACAACAATATGGTCGATGATGTAAAAGTCATTTTGGCGGAATATCGTTTAGCCCTAAAAAAATACAACGCGGATCGAAAAATATAAGCCGTGAGAAAGAACGCATACATCGGTATTTCTTTTATTCTTTTGGTTTTTGGGATCTTGTTTGTGCCCAAAATTGTCAATCGCATTCAACAACAGGACTGGGTATCTGCTAGTCGTTTGAGCACCTCAAAAAAAGAATTGGTCTATATCAATCTGAATGGGGACAATAAAAAAGTACCTGATTTTGTGCTGACAAATCAAGACAGTTTGCTTATTTCCAATGAAGATTATTTTGGAAAAGTTTACCTCGTTGAATTCTTTTTTACAAGCTGCCCCACGATTTGTCCACGAATGAATGTCAATATGAAAAAAATAGAGGCGGTTTTTGGCCATCGAGATGATTTTGGAATTGCTTCTATAACAATTGATCCCAAAACGGACACGCCTACCCAGCTCAAAACCTATGCCGAGGCCTATGAAGTGTTTAGTCCAAACTGGCACTTTCTGACTGGTGAACAAAGTTACATCTATGACCTTGCAAATCGTGGGTTTAACATTTTTGCAGGCATCAATCCCGATGTGGCGGGAGGCTTTGAGCATCAAGGATATTTTGCTTTGGTCGATCAAGAAGGATTTATCCGGTCCCGCACCGATAGTGTTGGTAATCCAATTGTTTACTATCTTGGCATCGATGAAGAAGGTGCTGACCAACAAGGCACAGAGATGCTATTGGAAGACATCCCAAAATTGCTAGAAAATGAATAAGAAAAAACTCTATAATCGACTCATCACGGTAACCTCAATTGCCATCCCTGTTGTGGTTGCCATTTTGTTTCGTGTTCGAATCCCAAATGTTGAACCACTCGACCAACTTCCACCAATCTATGCCGGAATCAATGCTCTTACGGCGATCTTTTTATTGATTGCATTGGTGGCAATCAAACAAGGAAAGCGCAAGTTGCACGAACGCTTGATGAAGGTCAACATTTTGTTTTCCCTCGCATTTTTGGTGATGTATATCGCCTATCATATGACCTCCGATCCAACCCCTTATGGGATTGTTGATGGGATATTTGTGGCTAGCCAGACCTCCAAAATCATTTATTTTACAATTTTGATATCACATATCATTTTGTCAATTGTACTCATTCCCCTGGTGTTAGTGGCGTATTCAAAGACGGTATTGGTAGATTTTGTGGCTCATAAAAAAATCGCACGGATTGCCTTCCCTATTTGGCTGTATGTTACCATTACAGGAGTGGTTGTTTATTTCATGATTTCCCCTTATTACACATGAAATTGCTCAGATACTTATTGATATGTACTTTGTTGTTTGGAAGTGAGCTCATCTCTGCGCAATGTTCGATGTGTAGAGCCGTACTCGAATCTGGAGCAGACGCAAAAATGGCCGAACAACTCAACGATGGCATCGTTTATTTGATGATGATGCCCTATCTCCTCGTCGGTACGATTGGATTTATTGTTTATCGTAAGTTTTACAAAAAATAATACCTTTGTCTAGCTGGTTTATACCAAACTAGAATTTGCAGTCGTAAGGAAGTCTGTTGTGGCCCCAGACTTAATGATTACAGACTATAAGCGCAAAAAAACACTACTTTGTTATACATATTACCTTTTAATGCTTTATATTTGTCAAGACCAAATTTGATAAAACCAAACTACTTATGATTCACCTTACCGATATTCACAAGTCTTATAATCTCAATACAAACCCATTACACGTATTAAAGGGTATCAACTTGTCGATTGCAGAAGGTGAGTTGGTTGCGATTATGGGTGCTTCAGGGTCTGGAAAATCAACAATGCTCAATATTTTGGGAATCCTGGATGAGGCAGATTCTGGTACTTATACTCTCGACAATACACCAATTGTGAAATTAAACGAAACCAAAGCAGCGCAGTATCGCAATAAGTTTTTGGGCTTTGTATTTCAGTCATTCAATCTGATCTCTTATAAAACGGCACTCGAAAACGTTTCACTCCCCCTGTATTATCAAGGGTTACCCAGAAAAGAACGCCAAAAAAAGGCTAAAGAGCAGTTGACCAAAGTCGGCTTGGGAGAACGGACTCACCATGTTCCAAGTGAATTGTCCGGCGGTGAAAAGCAAAGGGTTGCGATTGCTCGTGCACTTGTGACGGAACCAATGGTACTACTTGCGGACGAACCAACAGGAGCCCTCGATACCAAAACATCTTATGAGTTGATGGCATTACTACAAGAAATCAATGACCAAGGGAAAACGATTGTGGTCATTACGCACGAGTCGGATATTGCCAATATGTGTAAACGCATCGTGTATTTACGAGATGGTGTTATTGTTGAGGACAAGAAAATCAAACAGAAAAAAGCGAAAGATTATGTGGAATAGAGATCGCTGGCTAGAGGTTTTCGAAACCCTTCGTAAAAACAAATTAAGAGCAGCTCTTTCTGGGTTTACGATTGCCTTGGGAATCTTCATCTTTGTCACACTTTACGGATTTGGAAATGGACTGAAAAATGCATTTCAAGAATTTTTTCTTGACGATGCGACTAATACTCTTTGGATTTATCCAGCCCAAACCACCAAACCCTATAAAGGGTTTAAGTCACGTCGTAATATCGAATTTAAAAACGATGATCTGAAAGATTTAGAGACGGATTTCAGTTTGTTTCTTGAGGGGATTACACCGCGAATCTCTAGAGGTTCGCAAGTCAGTTATCTTACAGAGAGCAATTCTTACACGGTACGTGCTGTTGGTCCTGTGCATCGAGCCATTGAGAAATCCTTGGTCTATGCGGGTCGTTATATCAACGAAATCGATGTTGAGCAATACAGTAAGCACGCGGTGATTGGCCGCCTAGTAGCAAAAGATTTATTTAAATCCGAAGACCCACTCGGAAAGTTTGTCATTATCAATGACATTGCCTTCAAAGTCGTTGGTCTTTTTTATGACGAGGGTGGAGATAACGAGGAAAGGATGGTCTATATCCCATACACGACCCAGCAGAGATTGTTAGGCGGGACGGATCGAGTCGATCAGATTGTGTTGACATTTCGTCCTGAAATCGGATATCAAGGAGCATTACAGCTCGAGGCGAATGTCAAAAGGTTTTTAAAACGAAAACACCATATCGATCCCGATGACCCAGCGGGGATTTATGTTCGAAATGTAGCGAGCGACCTCAAACAGAATCAGGACTTTGCCAGTGTATTGCAGTATATCGTAACTTTTGTTGGGATGGGAACGCTAATTGCAGGCATCATTGGCATCAGCAATATCATGGTCTATGTTGTTCGGGAACGTACCAAAGAATTGGGGATACGCAAGGCCATAGGTGCAACACCCAAATCGATTATCGGAATGATTTTACACGAGTCCATTTTTATCACTTCAGTAGCTGGTTATGTGGGTTTGTTTGCTGGGGTTGGTACACTGGCATTGATTGGTGACAAACTGGAAGATTTTTTTATATACAATCCACAAATACATATTGGAACAGCCATTTTTGCCACTTTTTTACTGATTGGTTTTGGAGCCATTGCGGGCTATGTTCCCGCCAAGCGTGCAGCACGTATTAAACCGATTGTAGCCCTAAGAGACGAATAATGTTTAAAACTCTATTTGATCGAGATACCTGGCAGGAGATTTTTGGGTCGATCCAAAAAAATCGCCTCCGAACGATTGTGACCATTGTTGGGGTGTTGTGGGGCATTTTTATCTATATCACCCTCTCTGGAGCTGCCAAGGGTCTTGACAATGGGTTTGACCGACAATTTCAAAATGTAGCGATCAACAGTATGTTTTTGTGGGCGCAAAGTACAAGCATGCCCTATGGTGGATTTAAGACGGGACGAAACCTACAACTCAAAATGGAAGATGCACAGTATATGTACAACCGAATTCCTGAGCTTCAATATATCGCACCGCGAAATGCAAAAGGGATTTTTGGGAGTGCTGCCCCACGTGTCGTTCGCAACAACAAAAGCGGGGATTATTCGATTTATGGGGATTACCCGATTTTCACGAAGATCGCTACAAAATTCATTTATGACGGGGGTCGCTTTATCAATCAAGCCGATATCGACCAAGAGCGAAAAGTTTGTGTGATTGGCGAACGAACACAATCCGAATTGTTTGAAGATAACGAAAACCCCATAGGCGGCTATATTCGAATAAGCGACGTATTTTTCCAAGTCGTAGGCGTGCATAAATATGTCCCTGGAGGTGGTTTTGAGAGTGATTCGGACATATTTATTCCGTTTACCACTTTCCGAAAGTTGTATAATACTGGCGATGAGGTGAGTTGGTTTGCGCTTGCTGCTTACGACGATGCGGATATTCTTGCAGTGGAAGAGGATGTCAAGACAGCGATGCGGTCAAAATACAATGTACACCCAGATGATGAGCGTGCTTTTGGGTCTTTTAACTTGGGCGAGATTTTTAATCGAGTGATTGGCTTTTCAAAAGGCATGAACCTATTGTCCTTGATTGTTGGCGTTGCAACCATACTTGCTGGAATTATTGGGATTGGCAATATTCTATTAATTTCTGTTCGTGAGCGAACTAAAGAGCTGGGCATTCGCAGGGCTTTGGGGGCAACCCCAAAGGAGGTGCGAAGTCAAATCATACTTGAGTCTGTGTTTTTGAGTTTAACAGCTGGAGTCATGGGCATTGTTTTGGGATCGTTTGTTTTGGCGATCATCAACGCGCTCACAGCTGACAGTTCGACATTTCCATACACCAATCCGACCGTACCTTTATCCTATATTGCTGCGGCTTTGATTTTAATGGTTACACTGGGCACACTCATTGGCCTGATCCCTGCCCAACGCGCAGTGAGTATTAAACCAATTGATGCACTACGAGAAGAATAACAATAATAACACCTATTACAATGAATAAATACTTGAAATATCTACTTATCACAATCGGCGTCGGGGGAGTCCTGTTTGCCACTGCTTATTTTATCAGAACCAATGCAACCCCATCAACTGTATTTGAAACGGAGACGTTGTTTCGGACAAGTATCCGGGAAACGACTTTGGTAACTGGCAAAATCATCCCGCAGGATGAGGTTGAAATCAAACCACAAATTCCTGGGATTATTCAAATGATTGCCGTTGAGGAAGGGGATCTCGTCAATACGGGTGACCTCTTGGCGCGTGTCAAAGTTGTTCCCAACGAGCAAACGCTAAACAGTGCACAAGGTCGAGTTGAAAATGCCAAACTTATCGTGGTCAATGCGGAAAAAGATTTTGCTAGAAATCAGCAATTGTATGAAAAGGGGATTCTTTCAGAACGTGATTTTAATGCAGCCGAACTGAGCTATAAACAAGCTAAGCAAGAGTTGGTTAATGTGGAAAATGATTTGCAAATTATTCGTGAAGGATCAACGGGTGGGAACAGATCAGCCAACACCAACATCCGTGCGACTGTTTCAGGAACCGTACTTGAAGTTCCTGTAGAGGAAGGAGACCAAGTCATTGAGTCAAACAGTTTTAATGCGGGAACAACCATCGCATCAATCGCAGATCTTGGAAAAATGATTTTTGAAGGACAGGTGGACGAGTCCGAGGTCGCCAAAATTCGCATAGGTAGCAATCTGCAGGTGAGTTTGGGTGCAGTCCCCGACCAAGAGTTTGAAGCAAGCTTGCGATTTATTGCACCAAAAGGAAGTGAAGAACAAGGTACGGTGCAGTTTAAAATCGAAGCTGACGTGTTTTTACCAGCCGACTTTACAGTGAGAGCGGGCTATAGTGCTAATGCATCTTTGGTACTACAACAAAAGGATAGTGTACCTGCCATTCGGGAGGCATTACTTCAATTTGACAACAAGACACAAGAGCCTTATGTAGAGGTACAAACAGCAGAGCAAACGTTTGAGCGTCGAGATCTGACCCTTGGGATATCTGATGGGATTCATGTTGAAATTGTAGAAGGACTTGAAGAAAGTGATTTGATCAAGGTTTGGAACAAAACGGAGGAACCAGACAAACTAGACGAAAATGAAGAGTAATTTAATCACAACATCTCTGCGGATCGCCTTCCCATTCTTCATTTTGGTTTTGGGTACAGCGACAACACAAGCACAAACGGAACCGTGGACACTCAAAAGCGCAGTGTTACACGCTCTTGAAAACAACATTCAAATTCGTCAGGCCAACCTGTCCACCCTCGATGCACAAGCCGCAAAAAGCGAGGCGATTGGGGGCTTTTTACCCAATGTGAATGTCGGAGCAAACCATTCTTGGAATATCGGTTTGAATCAAAACATCACGACAGGGCTTTTGGAAGATGTGACCACACAATTTACCAATGCCTCTGTGAGTGTTGGCGTTGACCTGTATCGCGGCGGTCAAAATGTACTTCAATTACTTCGTGCCAATCTAGCTCTACTCGCTAGTCAATACCAAATTGAAGACATGAAAGAAGATGTGGCCTTGTATGTAGCCAACGGATATCTGCAAGCGGTATTTAGTCGGGAAGCAGTTGGTATTGAACAGGCACAACTCGAGCTCACCAAAGTCGAACTCCAACGCACACAAGAACAAGTGCAAGCAGGGGTTTTACCCGAGGGAGATCTTTTTGAAATGCAAGCCGTTTTGGCTTCACAAGAACAGCAATTGGTTGTCGCTCAAAACCAATACACCATGGCAAAGTTGTCATTGGCGCAGCTACTACTGATTCAGGACTATGAAAATTTTGAAATTGCTGATGAAGACTTCTCAATTGAGAGTCAAGAAATCTTGGTTCAACGCCCAGTAGATTTGGTCGCCAAGGCAATTGATTATCGAAATGATATCAAATTGGCGCTGACAAATATCGACATCGCCAAAACCGATTTACGCCTTGCCAAATCGGTTAGCAAACCAAGTTTATCGGGCTTTTATTCGTATAGCTCGAGAATTTCGTATGCCGATCGCTTGGAGCAAACCAATACATTTGATTTGGTGGAGGTTGGCGTTGTTGAATCTACAGGGGAATCTGTTGTTCGCCCGATTTATAACCAAAGAGTCGTTGCGGCACTCCCAATTGAAGATCAATTGAAACTCAATGATGGTCATAATTTTGGCTTGAGCCTGAACATTCCCATTCTCAATGGGTTCTCATTGAAAAATAATATTGAGCGATCAAAAATTAATGTAGAGCGCTCAGAATTTCAGTACAAACAACAGGTTTTGGACTTGGAAAATAGCATCAATCAGGCTTTTAACGATAGCAAAGGGGCTCAACAAGCATATGTAGCTGCACAAAAAACTTTGGATGCGCGAAACAAAGCATACAGCTATGCACAAAGCCGTTTTGAAGCAGGGGCAGCAACTGCATTTGAATTTAGCCAAGCCAAACTGCAATTTGAATCTGCACAATCTGCATGGTTGCGCGCCAAATATGATTTTATTTTCAAAATCAAAATTTTGGAGCTGTATTTCGGAATTCCGATTACTGACTTATAATCGGTATCACTTTGTTTGTTATTTTTGGGCATGCCATCGCATTTGCTTTGTATAGAAACCACAACAACCCAGTGTTCGGTCGCACTTTGTGCAGACGGCGAACTATCCACTTTGGCACAATCCAACCATGAGAACTATCAGCATGCCCAACTCCTGCATACCTATATCGATAAGGTATTGTCAAAACACAATCTAAAACCTTCCGACTTGGCTGCCATTGCCCTGAGCTCAGGTCCAGGATCATATACAGGACTTCGTATAGGAGCTGCTGCAGCCAAAGGGCTATGCTACGCCAATGATATTCCCCTGATCGCAATTCCAACTCTGGATATTGTTGCCCGTGAAATCACACCAAGCGATGGGCATATCATTGCGACTCTTGATGCTCGTAGAGATGAAGTGTATTGTGCAATCTATACTTACGACTATCAGCGTTTACAACCTGCCAGCCCCCATGTAATTACATCCAATAGCTTTGCCGAATGGACAGCAAAAGGACCGGTTCATTTTGTGGGAACTGGACTTGAAAAATGCGAAGAAATTATCGATCACAACTCACAATTTATTTTCCCTAAAGAACCATCATATCCAAGTGCAACACACATGGTAAAACAGGCACAATATGCATTTGAACAACAGGTTTTCGAAGATGTCGCCTATTTTGATGTGGACTATCTCAAAGCATTCCAAACAAGTCCGCAAAAAAAAGACGCCTTGGGTCAGTCGACCTAACCGTTGATTGCTGTTACGGCTTCAACCTTGCCAGGCAACATATCGCGTAACAATTGCTCAATGCCATTTTTCAATGTAAAGGTAGAGGAAGGACATCCGCTACAAGCACCTTGTAGAATGACTTGAACGGATTTGAGATCTTCATCGTAGGAATCAAACACGATGTTTCCACCGTCAGAAGCAACAGCGGGTTTGATATGTTGATCGATAATCTGGATAATTTCCAAAGCGGTACCCGCATACACAGTTTGTGGAGCATTCTCTTTTGGGGATGCGTCTCCAGTAACCACGGCCTTGTTGTCTGCGATATAATCGCGAAGGTATTGACGCAAGTCTTGCATAATTTCTTCCCATTCGGCGATTTCATATTTGGTGATCGAGATAAAATTCTCGTCCATAAACACCTCTTTGACATAGGGCTTATGAAACAATTCAGTCGCCAGAGGGGAGCTCTTTGCCTCATCAATATTTTTAGCTTCATAAACTTCGCCCACGATACGTTTGCTACAAACAAATTTCATCACTGCTGGGTTGGGGGTGCTTTCTGCATAAACCGTAATGGCTTCTTTTTGATCGGCTTGTTTTTTGACCTGTCCACCCTGATTGAGATAATCGGCGAGCTGTGATGCAACTTCGTCTTGCACATCAGCCCACTCCAGGATATCAAAACGCTCAACCTCGATCCAATTTTCAGTCAAACGAACATGCTTGACAAAAGGGAGGTAAAACAATTGTTGGATTAATGGGAAATCCCCAGCATCGTCAACATTTGTAAAGTTGATTTGATCATCGCCTAGCGTCTGGTTGCTTACAAAACGAATACGAGTGGGGTGGTCAGTTGTTGCAATGGTAAACTGAAACATAGCGCAATTTTTTACAAAAATACACAAACCACATTATCAAACCCTTTGATTTTGTACATTTAAACATGATTCTAAAAACAGTACGTGGAAAAACGCCTATTTATGGGCCGAATTGTTTTTTTTCTGAGACCTCTGTTGTCATTGGCGACGTGGTGATGGGCCGGGATTGTTCGGTCTGGTATCACGCAGTCATTCGGGGGGATGTCCACAGGATTCGAATCGGAGACCGAGTCAATATCCAAGACGGCGCAGTGATCCATGCGACTTATGAGCGTTCTCCAACAACAATTGGAAATCGTGTTTCGATTGGGCATAATGCGATTGTGCACGGATGTACGATTCACGACAATGTTTTGATTGGAATGGGTTCGATTGTGATGGACGACTGTGTGGTTGAATCCAACAGTATTATTGCTGCTGGGGCAGTCCTAACACAGGGAACACACGTGCCATCGGGTACGATCTATGGAGGGGTTCCTGCAAAAAAGATTAAGGATATTTCAGCCGAACTCTTAGAAGGTGAAATTGAAAGAATAGCCGACAACTATACCATGTATGCGGGTTGGTTTACGGAATAGAAAGTGTGTTAACCTCATCAGAAGAAACAAATTGACGCATGCTTTGTGAATCCCCTGTGCAGAAGTAAGTGATATTCCCCAGATGTTGTGACTCACATCCTAACTCTCGTTTATTCAAGACGCGCTCGACTTGTTTGGCAACCGCCCCATTGCAATCAACGATTTTGATATGTTGTGGTAGGATTCGAGTCAATATGGGGGTTAAAAAGGGGTAGTGCGTACACCCCAAAACCAAGTGGTCTGCCCCTTGCTCGATCATGGGTTGAATATAGCTTTGCAAAAGTTGTTCGATTTCTTTGCTATGGAGTTTTCCGCTTTCGATCATCTCAACCAAATGCTTTCCTTCTTTTTCAAGGATCCGAACACCCTGACCATAGGATGTAGAGGTCTGATGAAAGAGCCCACTGCTTAAGGTTCCTTTGGTGGCAAGTACGCCAACAACTCCAGTTTTGGTTTGTAGGGCAGCTGGTTTGATTGCTGGCTCGATTCCGACAAAAGGGATCGGGTGGGTTTTTCGCAACGATTCGATGGCATTTGTTGTTGCGGTATTACACGCCACGACGATGATTTTACATGATTGTTCACAGAGCCAATGGGTCAGCGCCTGACTTCTTTTTCGGATATCATCGGGGGATAGGGCACCATAAGGAGCAAATGCGTTATCGGAAATGTAGATAAAGTCTTCGTTTGGAAGTAAAGATCGAAGTTCACGCAGTAGCGACAAGCCACCCACACCCGAATCAAATACGCCTATTGGACGATCACTCATAGTGTAAAAATAAAAAACTGCCCTTAAAAAGGACAGTTTTAAAAATTTTTATAAGGAGGTATATTTAGAAGCTAAGCTCAGTTTTGACGTCTGCCATCAGGTCTTTTCCTTTGGCCATGAGTACAGAAGATCCTTGGCTGGAGTCCATTACATAGTCAAAACCTTGCGCAGTCGCAACTTTTTCGACTGCGGCACGAGCTTTCTCAATCAAAGGACGTAGCAAGTCGGCTTGTTTTTGCTGCACATCTTGGAGAGCTGTTTGACGAAACTGTTGGATATTTTGCTCCATACCCTGTAATTCTTGCTGACGCTTTTGATTTGTTAGGTCAGTCTGATTTTCAGCATCTGCAGAGTAGTTTTGCATTTTCGTTTGCAGTTCTTTTAATGAAGATTCAATCTCATTGGTGTAATCCTTTTCGAGTTTTTGAATCTCTTCTTGTGCAGCGATAACCTCGGGCATCTCACTCACGAGTTTTTGAAAGTCGATGTGAGTTACCTTCGATTGTGCTTGGGCTGTAAAGCTCATAAAAGCAATGCAAATTGCTGTGATATAGTGTGTAAATTTAATTTTCATTCTATTGAGGTTTAATTTATTGCTACTCACTGGATTTTGCTTTGCGTATCGAGTCCATTTCTCTTTTACGCTTTTCTAAAACCTTTTGGCGGGCAGCATTTTGCTCTTGTTTACGTGATTCAACGAGATCCTCTCGTGCTTTTTTCTTGTCTTTTTGATTGATGTATTTTACAACAAGGCTGCTAATATCGTACTTTTTTTCCGAATGGAAGACCAAAATTTCGGCACTTCGATCAAATACATAATCTAGTTTTCGATTTTCTGCAACTTCTTTGACGGCTTCCAAAATTTTATCTTGGATGGGCTGAATAAAAATGACCTTTTGCGCCAACCAATCGCCTTGCGGTCCAAATCGTTTTTGCTGATAGGTATTAAGCTCTTCTTGTTCAAAGGCAATATCTTCCTCTCTCTCTTCAATCAATTCTTCTGTCAGTAAAGGACGTTCGAGATCCAATTTTTGCTGCAACTCATCGATTTTGCTTTGTTTATTGCTGATTTCTTCTTTCCAAAAACTGATTTTATCCTCCAAAGCCGCATTGGCATCTTTATAATCATTCAGATTTTCAAGCACACGATCCATATCCATAAAACCGATACGAACCCTGTTTTGCGCCACGATCAAAGTCGTAAAGCCCAAGAAAAGCCCAAGAAAAACGATTTTTTTCAAAATAAATTAAAATTGCTGACCAATGATAAAGTGTGTTTCCCAGCCATGGGGACTCAGATCGCCATCAATAGGGCTATCAAACCCATACCCAAAATCGATTCCGAGGAGTCCAAAGGCGGGCATAAAAATTCGTACCCCAAAACCAGCGGATCTCTTCATATCAAACGGATTATATTGCTTAAAATTGTTATAAGAGTTTGCTGCTTCCAAAAAACTTAAAGCATAAATAGAGGCCGACGGTTTGAGGGTGATTGGATACCGCAGCTCCAACGAGAACTTATTGTAAATCGTGGCGCCATCTCGATCTGATAAAGACTGGTTTTCGTATCCTCGCATGGCGATGGTTTCTCGTCCATCAAGCGCATACTGTGAAAGACCATCCCCACCCAAATAAAAGCGCTCAAATGGTATAATGCCACGATCTGTATTGTATGCTCCTAAGTAGCCAAACTCAGTATGTGTTTTCAATACCAGCTTGTCGATGATGGTGCTATACCATGAGCCAGAAAATTTCAATTTATAATATTCTAACCACCGAAATCTTTCCTGATCAATTTTCGCCTGGTCTGGTGTTCCATCTGTATTTTGATAGGCAGCTTGGTCGCCCAGATTCGCATAGTCCAAATTATTGACCAAAGAATACGGAAAGGAAACTTTTGCACTTACAGAAAATTGAGAACCTCCTAAGGGGAAAATCGGGTTGGTATAGGTGTTATTCCGGGAAAGGGCAATGGTGTAATACAGATTGTTTGATACGCCATCTCCAAAGGTGAACAATCCCGTATAGTAATTGTTTAAATCATAGTATTGATAGCCAATTGCTTGAGAAAGGGTAAAGTAATCGTCAGGTACCTGTAAGCGTTTGGCCAAGCCGATATTTATACCACGAATTTTAAAATACTGACTTGTATCTGCACGGCCAGTAAAGTAATTATATCGGTATTGGGTAGTTTGTGAGATCGAGGTTGAAAATTGTACGGGCTGCTTTCCGCCAAGCCATGGTTCTGCAAATGAAAAGCTGTAGGTTTCGTAAAAACGACTTTTCTGCAAACGCAAGGACAACTGTTGCCCATCCCCCATAGGTACAGGCTTGTATGCCGATTTGTTCCAGATATTTCGTATTGAAAAATTACTAAAACTCAATCCGAGGGTTCCGATAAAGCCACCACCGCCATATCCACCTTGAAGCTCAATTTGACTGGCTCCTTTTTCAACGAGTCCGTATTCGATATCCACTGTTCCAGCATTGGGGTCAACATTCTTAAAGTCAGGAGAAATTTGCTCTGGATCAAAAAAACCGAGTTGACCCAATTCACGAACCGATCGAACAACGAGATCTTTGCTGTACAGTGCGCCTGGTTTGGTGCGGAGTTCTCTGTAAATCACATGATCATTGGTCCGATCGTTACCGACCACGGTGATTCTATTAAAATAAGCTGGTTTCCCTTCAATAATTCGAATTTCGAAGTTGATGGTATCATTTTCGGCACTGATTTCAACAGGGTTTACAGACGAGAATAAATACCCATTGTTTTGATAAAGGTTGGTCAAATCCTCTCCATCAGGCTTGGTGGGATCTGCGATACGTTTGCGGAGTAATACCCCATTATAAGTATCCCCTTTGTCGACTCCCAATAGGCGTGCTAGGTCTCGATCGGAATACACACTATTCCCCAAAAAGTTAATGTCTCCAAAGTAGTATTTGTTCCCCTCGACTACATTGACTTTGACGTCAATCGTATTATCATTAGAAATTACTGTATCGGAAACGACTCGTGCGTCGCGATGCCCTTTTTCTTTGTAGTAATCGATAAGGGTATTTAGGTCTTCATTGTAATCGTCTTCAATGAACTTTGATTTTTTCCAAAATCGGCCAAAGAACTTACGTTTGGTGTTTTTGAATTGCTTACGTAACGTACCATCACCGAATTCATCGTTACCCTCAAATGTAATGCTGTTGATTTTCACACGGTCACCACGATCGATAAAAATCAGCATTTTTTCACTGTTGCTGCCAACGGTATCTTTTTTGGTTTCGATCGTGACTTTCGTATCTAAAAAGCCATCTTTCCGGTATTTATTGACGATGTAGTTTTCTGTGGTTTCTAAAAAGTTTTCACTGATTTTTAACCCTTTTTTCAACCCCGTGTCATCAATCAAACTTTGTAGTTTGTTCTTTTTAATGCCCGTGATGGTAAAATCAGAAAGCGTTGGAAGCTCTTGAATATAGATCTCAATATCAGCAGTATCCCCTTCCACTCGTGTGAGATAAAAGTTGATGTCGCTAAAGAGCTCAAGTTTCCAAAGTTTATTAATAACGGCACTGATGTCATCTCCAGGGATTCGAACTTGTTGTCCAGTGCGAAGACCAGTGTACGCTACTACAGTTTGTGGGCTAAAACTTTTTATACCAGTGACTTCAATTTTGCCCAAGGTGTATAGTTTTCCCTGATCAAAAAAGGGGGTTTGTTGAGCCAATGAACTGCTACAAACAGCCAGAAACAAAAAAATCCAAGGGGTGATATTATTCAGCAATCTGCTCACTCGTTTTTCCAAATCGACGTTCTCTTAGTTGATAATCTGTGATTGCATTGTGTAGGGAAATCTCGTCAAAATCGGGCCAAAGCTCTTTAGTAAAATACAATTCTGCATAGGCGATTTGCCACAACAAAAAATTACTTATTCGGACTTCACCACTTGTGCGAATCAGCAGATCTACATCTGGTAAATTTTGCGTGTAAAGATGCTTATTTATTATGTCTTCGTCAACATTTTCAACTGAAATTATGTTATTTTTAACTTTATAGCTGATTTCTTGAATTGCACGTTGGATTTCTTGTCGTGCACCATAGCTCAGGGCGAGAGTTAATATAAGTCCCGTATTCGTTTTGGTTTCGTCTAAAACCTCTTGCAATTCGTGTTGAACATTTTCGGGCATCATATCTGTATGTCCAATCGCATTCAGTCGAATATTGTTCTTTTTCATCAAAGGCAGTTCACGCTTTAACGCACTGACAAGCAACTTCATCAAAGTTTTGACTTCGTGTTTTGGGCGGTTCCAGTTTTCAGTCGAAAACGCATACAGGGTCAGGTTATTTATTCCCAAGCGGGCAGAGGCCTCAACAACTTTACGCACCGATTTTGCCCCTTCGCGATGGCCAAAAATACGGGGTTGTTTACGCAGCTTTGCCCAGCGTCCATTGCCATCCATGATGATAGCAATATGCTTTGGTAACCTTTTGATATCAATGTCAATTGCTGTCATAATAGACCTTCTATAAACCAACCACGACCAAAGGAATAGGAGAGTGAAAACCCGCTAAAGATAATCCAATCGTTACTTAAACTGTTTCCAAATGCTGGTGCTGGTTGTTGATCAATTTCGTCCACAAAGGTAGGAAAACTTCCATCGAGGTTGTCGCTAAAGGTGTAAAGCGCTTTGATTTCAAAACCCAAAAGAAAGTTCATACCCAAACGGGTTTTGACACCAACTCCCAATGGAATCGCAAATGAAAAGTCATTGTATTGATAATTGGCAACGGATTCGCCGATAGGGTAGTACAAGTCACGGTATTTTATATAACTCAATCCCGCAAATAGATAGGGTGACCACGAACTTTCAAAGTCAGAGAGATCCATTTCAAAATAATTGACTTCAAGTATAGCCGATGTATGGTTGATCGAATTGCTAAAACTGTTGGCACGTTCTTTTCGCAACGGCTCTGTAGAGAGTGAATCGATACCCTGTATCGTACTCAAGCCTAGTTCGACACGAAAGGCAAAACGCGGTGAAAAATTGCTTTTGTAAAACAGGGTTGCCGAGGGCGATTTGAGCGAAGGTTGAACAAAAGTCGTTTTTCCCACCTCTCCAATATAGTTTGTACCCCCAAGAATGAGCCCAACTTCACGATATTGCGCATGGACGAATATCATGGGAATAATCAGACACAATAGAATGACTCTTAACACTGTACAGGATTTACGTATGCTAAACGAATCAGGTTTTGCATTTATTGTTCAATTGCGACGGTCTTTCCCCCAATGGAGTTTGTTGCGCAAGGTTTTGTAATAGCTATCATCGTTAAGGCGTGCCAAATGTAAGGGAAATGCTGCTTTTTGTATGCGAATCTCTTGTCCTGTCGGAATGGTGTGAATTCGCGAGTCCAAAGACAGCAAATGTGCGTCTTCACGACTGCTGACACGGAGCTCAACAACGTCATCTTCAGAGATCACCAAAGGGCGCGCATTGAGATTGTGAGGCGCAATGGGCGTGAGCACCAAGGACTTACTATTTGGGTCGATAATCGGTCCACCGTTGCTGAGAGAATAGCCCGTTGATCCAGTAGGCGTAGAAACTATAAACCCATCTGCCCAGTAGGAATTGAGTGGTTCCCCATTGATTTTAGTGTGAACCGTAATCATTGCAGTTGTGTTTTTTCGACTCACTCCAACTTCGTTTAATGCCAAAGGGAAAGCGGCAAGTTCAGCCGACGCACCCTCGATATCAACTTCGAGCAAACTCCGCTTTTCAACTTGGTATTGACGGTCTACAAATGCTTGAAGGGCAACCTGGATATCATCGGCCTGAAGGTTAGCCAAAAACCCGAGTCGACCTGTGTTGACGCCAATCACGGGAATCTCTGTATTGCGAATCAACTCCAATGAGCGGAGTAAGGTGCCATCCCCACCGACTGAGAAAAAGACATCGGTGTCTTTGCCCAAATCAGTATGTGCAGAAAATGAGGAAAGCGATTGGTTTTCTAACCATTTACAAATGGCCTCATGGCAAGTCACAGTGATACCCATCGAATGAGCGGATTCTAAAAGATAACGAACAGTTTGTTGGCAAGCTTCGTCTTGAAGGGAGCTGTAAACAGCAATTTTCATGGGCGACTACATCGAGAGGTATTTGTCTAAATACGAAGCGTGTTCCTGCAACTTATCTTCCCAATTATCTTCGTCATGCTTACTCAATACTTCATAGCCAAATCGGCGAAGTGTTGGCAAAAGATGCTTGAGATCTTGCGGGTCAACCGAGAGCAAGATATCTACACAATCTGCATGCTGACGTTCGAGATGCAGACTTGTAATTTCCACTTGACAAAGCTCGAGAAGTTGTATCAGATCTGACAACAAAAAGTCAACGCAGCTTTTGCGAATGCTGAGTTGTGTGAGGTTGTGATAAACAGTTGCTTCGTGCATAACTATAGCCAAAATAACGAAAAAAGTGGACAAACCGCTCTATTCCATGTATTTTTGCCAAAAAAAGAAAATGACGAGTTTAAGTGTCAATGTCAACAAAATCGCCACTTTGCGCAATGCTCGTGGAGGCGATATGCCCAATCTTGTACAAACGGCCAAAGATTTGGAGAGCTTTGGGGCGCAAGGGATTACCATTCATCCACGCCCAGATGAGCGCCATATTCGCTATCAAGATGCACATGACCTAAAAGAGGTGGTACAAACCGAACTCAATATCGAAGGCAACCCCATCCCAAAATTTGTGGACCTTGTTTTGGCGGTCAAGCCCGCACAAGTCACCCTCGTACCCGATACCGAAGATGCCATTACCTCTAATGCGGGTTGGGATACCATCCAACACAAGTCCTTTTTGACCGAAGTCATACAAGAATTTAAATCCAATGGCATTCGCACTTCTATTTTTCTCGATCCTGACCCCAAACAAGTCGATGGGGCAAAAGCCACAGGAACAGACCGTATTGAACTCTATACAGAGGCCTATGCAAATGGGTTTCCCAAAAACCCAGAAGCCGCGATCGCACCCTATGCAGAAACGGCAAAACGGGCAGTTGAACTCGAAATCGGACTCAATGCTGGGCACGACCTCAACTTGCAAAACATTGCCTATTTTCATCAGCATATTCCCAATTTGCTCGAAGTTTCAATCGGGCATGCGCTTATCTGCGAGTCGCTTTATTTTGGACTTGAAAATGTGGTCAATCAATACCGCGCCAAACTCGTATGAGCTTGCTCCACAGTCAAATCCTTGGTGTAGGAAAGCCCTTGTTGGTCCTACATGGCTTTTTGGGCATGTCCGACAATTGGCGCACCATGGGCAAGAAATGGGCAGCCCATTTTGAGGTGCACCTTATCGACTTGCGCAATCATGGGCGTAGCTTTCACAGTGATGCGTTTTCCTATGCCGATATGGCAGCGGATTTGGCGGCATATTGTGATCATCATCAACTGCATCAAGTCATCGTTTTGGGGCATTCCATGGGAGGTAAACTGGCGATGCATTATGCAACGTCCAACCCCGAACAAGTCGAAAAACTGATGGTTGCCGATATTGCCCCCAAGGCCTACCCGCCACATCACAATCACATTTTGGAAGGGCTTATGGACTTACACACCCATCGCCCCGAATCTCGTGGCGATGCCGATCAGCGTCTCAGCCAGTTTGTGACCGACCAAGGGACACGCTTGTTTTTACTAAAAAACCTGTACCGCACACCCGACGGTTTTGCGCTGCGTGTAAACGCTCCTGTGTTGCAAAGTCAGGTTGGGCAAGTCATGATGGCCTCCGATGCGAACTATCACGGACCAACGCTGTTTTTGGCAGGGGAAAAATCAGATTATATTTTGCTGCAAGACCACGCACAAATCGCTTTACAATTTCCCCAAGCCATAGTCAAAACCATTCCCAAAGCGGGGCATTGGCTCCATGCCGAAAACCCGATTGCCTTTGCTGCGGAGGTGGCGGATTTTTTGGGGATTGACTAACTCTTGCTAAAGGGCAAGAAATAAAGTACTTTTGCGCTTCCGTAAACAAAATGCTATGCAAGTAACGCGCAAAGACGTTGATGCCCTAAATGCTGTCATTACCATCGCAATCGATAAGGCGGATCTGTCGCCCAAAATCGATTCGGTTCTCACATCCTATCGCAAACGGGCAAATATCCCTGGCTTTCGTAAGGGCAATGTACCCATGGGATTGATCATAAAGCAATATGGCGCTGCCATCAAAGCCGACGAGGCAAACAAAATGCTGCAGGAATCACTTTCCAACTATATCAGCAAAGAAAAAATTGCCTTATTGGGCAATCCACTCCCTGTTGAGCGCGAAGACTTTGACTGGGAAGCCGACACCATGTTGTTTGACTTTGAATTGGGATTAAGCCCATCGTTTGAGGTTAAACTCAAAGCTAAAAAAGCCATTACGCATTACGAAATCACTGCTGACAACGAAACCATAGACAAGCAAATCGAGCGGATGCGCAGCCAATACGGAAGCTTGCATGCCGAAGATACAGTCGCCAATGGCGTTGAGATTAGCGCACAGTTTACTGGCGAAGATGTGGACAACAAATCCACCCTGTCTATCGATGATGTCAAGAGCAAATCCCAAAAGAAAAAGTTGATCGGCGCAAAAGTTGGCGATACCATCGAACTCAAAACCAAAGGGCTTTTTGCCGATGATCATAAGTTGATGCATGTATTGGGTGTGGATCACGACAAGGCTCATGGACTTTCGATTGTTGTAAGTTGTACGATTGTAGAAATCAACCGCAGAGAACTCGCCGACATGGATCAAGCGTTTTTTGATAAGGTTATGGGGAAAGACGCTGTGAAAAGCGTATCTGAACTCAAAGAAAAACTCATGGCAGATGCAGAACGGCAATTTGCAACCCAATCCGACCAGAAAATGCTAAACGATGTAACCGAATCTCTCATCGACAACACCAAATTTGATTTACCTGCTTCGTTTTTAAAGAAATGGATGCAAACATCTGGCGAAAATCCAATTTCGGAAGAGCAAGCAGTCGAAGAATATGACAAAGCCGAACGCGGTATTCGATACCAATTGATCGAGGCGAAATTGGCTGAGCAATACGACTTAAAAATCGATCGTGAGCAAGTCAAATCCTTTGCCAGAGACATGATCAAAGGGCAAATGGCGCAGTTTGGTCGCACGGATGTATCCGATCAAGAACTCGACGATATCGCAGAGCGTATTTTGGGCAATCAAGATGAAATCAAACGCATTTCTGATCAGCTGATGAGCAAGAAAATGACCGACTTGTTTCGTGCGGAGGCCAACCTAAAGACCAAAAAAGTGAGCTACGAAGATTTTGTCAAGCAAGCGTACAAATCATAAATTGTCTATCTTTAAACCATAACAAATACAATGGACCACGGTAAAGAGTTTAAAAAATACGCGATTCAAGAGTATGGAATCAACAGTTTGTACTACGACCAATTGGTGAGTAGTATGACTCCGTATATCATAGAAGAACGCCAAATGAACGTGGCGCAAATGGATGTATTCTCACGTTTGATGATGGATCGCATTATCTTTTTGGGAACAGCCATCAACGACAGTGTGGCGAATATTATACAGGCACAGCTGTTGTTTTTGGAGAGTACCGACAAAACCAAAGACATTCAAATCTATATCAACTCCCCAGGTGGAGGGGTATATGCTGGTTTGGGAATTTATGACACGATGCAGTTTATCGGTCCTGATGTGGCCACGATTTGTACGGGGATTGCAGCTTCAATGGCTGCTGTACTTCTCTGTGCTGGTGCCGACGGAAAGCGCTCTGGACTCACGCACTCTCGCGTGATGATCCACCAACCTTTGGGTGGGGCACAAGGGCAGGCGTCAGATATTGAAATTACGGCTCGTGAGATTTTAAAACTCAAAAAAGAGCTCTACGAAATCATTGCCAAGCACTCTGGACAGAAATACGATAAGGTCTATGAAGACTCAGATCGGGATTACTGGATGAAAGCCCCCGAGGCGAAAAAATACGGAATGATCGACGAAGTCTTGGTCAGAAACTAACACCCCATGGAAAATAAAGAACTTACCTGCTCCTTTTGTGGAAAAAAGAAAGACGATACCAATCTGTTAATCGCTGGATTGGATGCGCACATTTGCGATCGCTGTATCGAACAAGCAAATGGGATTATTCTCGAGGAATCAACGCACAAAGTGGTGGAGGCCAACCGGGAAGATATTTCTTTGGGCAATCCCAAGCAAATCAAGGCATTTTTAGATGATTACGTCATCGGCCAGGACTACACCAAAAAGGTGTTGTCCGTAGCGGTCTATAACCATTATAAACGCTTGCTTCAACCAAAAAGCGGTGTAGAAATCCAAAAAAGCAATGTTTTGATGGTTGGAGAAACGGGAACGGGTAAAACGCTCATCGCCAAAACGATTGCCAAAATGCTCAACGTGCCCTTGGCGATTGTTGATGCTACCGTGCTGACAGAAGCAGGCTATGTTGGGGAAGATGTGGAAAGCATACTCACTCGGCTTCTTCAGGCGGCCGATTATGACCAAAGTAAGGCGGAAAAAGGCATTGTGTTTATCGATGAGATCGATAAGATCGCTCGTAAAAGCGACAATCCGTCGATTACCCGTGATGTCTCTGGGGAAGGTGTTCAGCAAGCATTGCTGAAGTTGCTCGAAGGAACCGAAGTCAACGTACCCCCTAAAGGCGGCAGAAAACACCCCGATCAGAAGTTTATCGAAATCAACACAGAACACATTCTGTTTGTCGCAGGTGGCGCTTTTGATGGGATTGAAAAACACATTTCCAAACGGCTCAATATGCAGTCGGTGGGCTATAGTGCTGCCAAAAAAGGAGATCATTATAGCGGTTCAAACAACTTACTTTCCTATATGGTTCCTTCGGATTTGAAAGCATTTGGTTTGATTCCTGAAATTATTGGACGCTTGCCAGTACTGACTCATATGGATTCCCTGGACGCCAAAGCGCTTCGTGCGATTTTAACCCAGCCCAAAAACGCAATTATCAAGCAGTATAAAGCCCTTTTTGCATTGGATGAAATCGAATTCAGTATCTCTGATGGGGCACTTGATTTTATCGTTGAAAAAGCAGTGGAGTATAAGTTGGGGGCACGTGGTTTGCGCTCGCTTTGTGAGGCCGTTCTCACCGATGCGATGTTTGAGCTTCCTGGAACAGAAGAGAAAGAGTTTCGGGTCTCCAAAACTTATGCGATCAACAAGCTCAATAAATCAAAACTGCAAGCACTAAAAGCAGTTTCTTAGCGGTTCATTTCCAATAAAACATCAACAAATTCCCGATTGTTTGATAAACGTGGAATTTTATTTTGTCCGCCCAGTTTGTTTCTGTCTTTAAGCCAATCGTGAAATAAGTTTTCACGACCGACATGCATCTCAAGCGGGTCAAGGGTCATGTCTTTGTACCGCTTGGCTTCATAGTCAGAATTGAGCTCTTGCAAGCGTTTGTCGAGATCACTCATAAATTGATCGATATCCTTAGGGGGTGATTTGAACTCCACAACCCACTCATGTTTCCCTTTTTTCTTCCCATCCATAAAAACGGGACCAGCCGTGAATTCAATCACCGAAGTTTGATGTGCTTTACTCACATCGGCAAGGGCGGTTTCGGCGTTTTCAATCACAAGTTCCTCTCCAAACACATTGATATGGTGTTTGGTTCGCCCCGTGATTTTAAAACGATACGGATTCGTTGAGGTAAAACGTATGGTATCCCCAATTTGATAGCGCCACAAGCCCGCATTGGTGGTGATTATAACGGCATAGTTTTTCCCCGCTTCGACTTCGGACAAGCGAATCACAGTTTGATAGGATGTTCCATAGGTGTCCATTGGGATAAATTCATAAAAGATACCGTAATCGAGCATCAACAAGAGTTCGTCAGAGCCATTTTGATCCTGTATGCCAAAAAAGCCCTCGGAAGCATTATAGATTTCATAATAATGAAAATCGTCACTTGGGAAAATATTGCGGTATTCGTTTCGATAAGGATTAAAGCTCACCCCGCCATGGAAGTACACTTCGACATTGGGCCATAATTCCAAAAGATTTTGGTGACCAGTTTGTTCATGAATCTTTTGCAAAAGAACAAGCATCCATGATGGTACTCCTGCAAGGGAGGTCACATCTTCACTAACACATGCTTTTATGATGGCTTGCATTTTTGTTTCCCATTCCTCCATCATGGAGACCTTATGACTGGGCGTACTTACAATCTCTGCCCAAAGGGGTAGATTTTCGATGATAATCGCAGACAAATCTCCAAAATAGGTATTGTTTTCTTCGTAAAGAGACTTACTTCCGCCCAAGCGCAATGCCTTGCCCTGAAAGAGTTGCGAATCGGGGTTGTTATTAAAATACAAGCTCAGCATATCTTTACCGGCTTTAAAATGGCATTCGTTTAGGGCTTCTTTTGAAACAGGGATAAATTTGCTTTTGGCGTTGGTTGTACCACTCGATTTGGCAAACCATTTGATGTTGGAAGACCAGAATAGATTTTGCTCTCCTTTTCGAGTCCGATCGATCAGATCTGCTAAGTCTTCATAGGTTGAGACAGGAACTTGATCAGCAAATTGTTTGTATGAGGTGATCGATGAAAATCCATATTTCTGTCCAAACCAAGTGTTTTTGGCTTGATCGATGAGCTTGGTGAGCAATTCGCTTTGCACCTCGTTAGGATATTTCAGAAATAGCTCAATCTGATGTACCCTCTTTTTGAGGAACCAAGACAACACAGAATGGAGCAACGGAATGGGCATAAATAGAGTATATTTATGACAAAAATAACGAAAAAAAGTACGATGATTGAAGGCCCTTTACGTAAGATGAGAACGGAACTAAACGAACCGATTGATTACTATATGACGTTCCCATCTGTGTTTGTTCGTGTCAATGACCTTATTGGGAAATCAATATCCCTAATCCACACCGGATTTTCCTGTATGAGCTGTGGTATTGACCAACCGATTTTCAGACAGGGTTTTTGTAAGTCTTGTTTTTTTGAAATGCCAAGTGCAGGGGATTGGGTGATGCGTCCAGAGCTCAGTCAAGCCCACCTGGACATTGAAGATCGCGATTTGAGCTATGAGAAAAAGGTACAGCTTCAACCTCACATTGTTTATCTGGCAGTATCGAGTGGTCTTAAAGTAGGGGTAACAAGAAAAACTCAAGTGCCCACTCGCTGGATCGATCAGGGGGCTCATCAAACCATTCCGATTGTGGAGGTGCCAAACCGATACTTGGCGGGAATTACGGAAGTTGCACTCAAAGTACATTATAGCGACAAAACCAACTGGCGACAGATGTTAACCCAAACCCCCGAACCCATAGACCTGATCGCGGAAAGAGAACGGGCTTTGTCCTACCTTCCCGATGAAGTAAAAGACTATGCCAGTAGTGCATTGCAAGAGAAAACATTGTCGTTACAGTTCCCCCTCCAAAGCCCGCCACCAAGTGTAACGAGTGTAAACCTTGTTAAAGCAAAACAATTTACTGGCACGCTTGTGGGTATCAAGGGGCAATACCTTATTTTTTCGGATCATAAAGTGATGAATGTACGTGGACATGAGGGGGTTTGTGTTTCCCTATCAGCGGCTTAATTCAATGCCCGATACACCTCGTTTTGAAAGGGCGTATTGATGTCTTCTCCACCTGGCATTTGTTGGGTCAGTGTGATGCCAATGGCTTTTTTTTCTGAGTCGATAAAAAAATGCGTACTGAAATAACCGCCCCATTGGAGTTGTCCAACCCCACCTGGACGATTCATTTTTTCAGGAACCAAGATGACCGAAAATCCCAATCCAAATCCAGCTCCTTCTTCATTATATAGATCAGCGATGTGATTGGTTCGGATGTTCTTTACAGTATCGGCTTTGAGAATTTGAGCCCCGTTCCAAGTTCCATTGTGAAGGATCATTAAGCAGAATTGCGCATAATCAGTAGCTGTTGAAAACAGACCGTGGGTACCTCCATAAATGGTATTTCCTGATGTAGGGACTTGTTGCTCGTGTCGTTTGACAGTATCTCTTTCATTTCGACTGTGGAGTTTCATCACACGCCGAGATTGTAATTCATCGAGGTTATAGCCCGTGTCATGCATACCTAGAGGATCAAAAATATTTATCTTGAGGTAGGTTGGTATGGATTGTTTGGAAACCCGCTGAAGGATGAGTGCCAAGACATCTGCGCCAGCGCTATAGTACCATTGTGTTCCTGGCTGCGCCACCAGCGGAAACGATAAAAGCGTGAATACTCTGTCTTCTAGGGATTGATGAGAACGATAGTTTAGCGTTTCATCATATAGCGCTTTGAAAAGCTGTTGATCAAGTTTGCTGTCACCAAGTCCGTGAGACAGGCCTGAGGCATGGGTGAGCAAGTCGAGAATGGTCAGCGATCGATTGACCTTTTGTGTTGGGCTATCTACTCCAAGATCGAGGTTGAGGGCCACACCTAAATCTTTTACTTCGGGGATATACATTTCAATCGGATCATCAAGTGCCAGAAGGCCACGCTCAACAAGTTGCATGATGGCAACACTGATGATGGGCTTGGTCATGGACTGGATGTAATAGATGCTATTGGGTTGAAGAGGAGTTTTGGTGGCAACATCCGCAACCCCTAGGGCTTGATGCCAAACCACACGATCATTGAGAATAAGAAGCGTTTCAACACCTGCTAGGGTTTTGTTCGAAATCGAACGCTCATAATGGGTATAGAGGGAGTTTAAGGGACTTTGACGAAAACCTTGCCCATGACCAATACCGATGCAAATCAGCCAAAAAACGCCAAAAACAATGAAATGTTTACCGTTAAAGTTTGATTTCTTCATTGATCTCTAGCTTAAAGTAGGAGCGAATCCAATTGACACTTATATAGAGTAAGGGCGTATCGATTAGAGCCACAAGAATTTTAAACACAACGCCAGAAATTAACAGTCCGGGGAAAGCGTCCCATGGCAACACACCAAAGACACATAACAAGCCAACAACGGTAAAGGTGTCAATAAATTGGGAGGCAAAGGTAGAGAAGTTGTTCCGCAACCACAGGTGCCGACCTTTGGTCAGATTTTTCCAAAAGTGATAGATACGAATATCGATAAACTGTGCAAAAAGATAGGCCATCATCGAAGCCAAAACGGCAATGGGAGACAAGGCAAATACGTTGTTGAAAGTTGCATCATCGATGGGCGAATTTGGGAGTGCAGGGACCACGCCAGCCAACAGTAGAATACCCATGGAAAAAAACGAAGCAAAAATACCGGCAATCACTACTCGGTTTGCGGCTTTTTTACCAAAAATTTCAGAGATCAAATCGGTTACCAAAAAGGTAATGGGGTAGGGTAGGATGCCCACAGAAAGCTCAAACAAGCTGTATCCCATGATTTCCCAATCGAAGGGATACCAATAGAAAAATTTCTGAAAAATCAGATTCGACACAACCAAGGAAGTGATAAATAGCGCAGCTAAATACAGATAGAGTTTTTGTGCAGCGAGATGTTTTGACGCATCCATTAACGGATATTGAGTTCAAAAGGAATTCGCGCTTGAATATGGTCGATTTGCGTTGTTTGTTTTGAAAATAATGATTGAAACTGTTGAATTGATTTTCCAATGGCAGTTTGCCCAAACGGACTTGGCTGAAGAGATTGAATAAAGGATTCAAAATCATCGCTAAACTTGGGATAATTTGTCGTTCGGTATGAGTCTGTTTCTGCCAATTTGGCGGCATAGGCAACTGCTTCTTCAAGTCCACCTAAGGAGTCAACCAAGCCAATGTCGTAAGCGTCAGAACCACTCCAAACGCGACCTTGTGCGACCTTGTCAACTTCCTCTACACTCATGTTTCTCCCTGTTGCAACACGCTCCAAAAAGGTGGAGTACACTCGTTTGATTTGTTGTTTGATTTCCTGTCTTGCCGATGGCGTGAGAGACTTCATCGGGCTATATAGTAATGCATTTGGATGTGTACTCACTTGTTCTGCACGCACACCCCAGTTTTCGGCCAAATCCTCAACAAGGGGGAGAATGCCAAACACGCCAATCGATCCCGTGATTGTTGTGGGCTCAGCAAAGATATAATCTGCTCCAGCTGCAATGTAATAACCCCCAGACGCAGCGACGTCACCCATAGAAACCACCACAGGCATTTCTTCTTGTAGGGCTTGGATTTCTTGATAAATCAATTCAGAGGAAAGTGAGCTACCACCAGGAGAGTTCACACGAATGACCACAGCTTTGGTGCGATCATTTCCCTTGATTTTTTTGAGGGTTCGGATAAATAGCTCTTGTCCGATTTGAAATTCACCACCTTCCCCATAAATAATTTCCCCTTGGGCATAGACCACGGCAATTCGATCTTTACCATCGCCAAGATAGGATTTGACAGTTTGCTGATAGTCTTCAATATCAATGGTATTGAGCTTGTCGTCCTCACCCAATTTCATTTGGTTTCTCAACATGTCTTTGTACTCGTTGCGCAACAGTATGTTGTCAACCACTCCGATTTTGACTGCATTTGCAGCAACTGAGGCATCTAAATCCGTGGCGATTTGGTTGATTTTTTTGGCATTCAAAGCTGTGCGTTCCTCCATTTTCACAAGCATTTCTTTCCAGAAACTATCTAAGAGGGATTTGATTTGTCGTCGATTTTCATCGCTCATTTCATCGCGTAAAAAGGGCTCAACAGCACTTTTGTAAGCACCATTTCGAATCACTTGCATCTGAATGCCAGTTATGTCTTGAAATTCTTTGAGATACAGAACTTCAGATGCAAGCCCACTGATGTCAACACCGCCCTCGGGATGAACAAAAACAGAATCTGCAACCGATGCCAAATAGTAGTCCTTTTGGGTATAAAAATCATGATAGGCATAGAGGAACTTTCCAGACTCTTTAAAATCTGAAAGCGCATCGCGCATCGCTTGGGTTTGCGACATCCCAGACTGTAAAAAAGTGTGCTCAATACTGATTCCTTCAATGCGTTCATCATCCTTTGCTGCATGAATAGATGCCAAAATTTTATCCAAGCCAATGGCCTCAGCATCGATATCAAAAGCATTTTCAAAATCAAATTGTTTTGGACTGCGATCCGTAATGGGTTTTTGTAGGTTGATTGTTAATACCGATTTTTCTTTCACAGTCACCTCATCAGCACTGTCAATAGATGAAGCCACACCAGCAATGATGATAAAAAGAAACACAAAGGCGAGTACAATTGCGATAAAAGTTCCGAGAACAGATGCGAGTAAATTCTTTAAAAACTGCATAAAAGGCTTATTTCTACAAATATAAAGGGATTATCATTTCTTTTACGACTTTTGTGTGGTGGGAATGCAAAAAATATACATCGCTTTAGGAAGCAACTTGGGTGATCGCCTAACCAATCTTCAGCAAGCCGTAAATCAGATCGACAATGAAATTGGTCAAGTCCTGCAATGTTCTTCTGTGTATGAAGTACCTGCTGTGGGTTTTTCGGGGGCCATTTTTCTAAATGCTTGTTTGGTTGCAGAGTCAGAAAAATCGCCGAATGCGATCTTGCAAGGTCTTCAAGCGATCGAAATCGAAATGGGCAGAAAGCAAGCTGCAGAGGGCTTGTACCGTGATCGACCGATTGACCTTGATTTGATAATGGTTGAAGATGAGGTTCTTCACTCCGACGAGCTGACGGTACCTCACCCGCGATTTCAGGATCGCTTGTTTGTCCTTCAACCCCTTTGTGAGATTGCTCCTCAAAAGAGAGTTCCAAATCAGAACCAAACGGTTTCGCAACTGACGAAGACATGCGACGATCCCACCAAAATTTCAACGTTTAGTGAAGGACTACAACGACCGGCAATTCACTTTTTGAGACAATTCAATCGCGTTTGTATAGAAGGCACCATCGGCTGTGGAAAGACAAGTTTTGCCAAACGAATCGCTGAAGATCTTCATGCTAAGCTTTTTTTGGAGCGTTTTGCTGATAATCCATTTTTACCCATATTCTATGATGATGCGGACCGCTATGCCTTTCCATTAGAAATGTCATTTTTGGCGGACCGCTTTAAACAGCAACGCGAACTTTCCGAACAACTCAATTTGTTTGGTCAAGGGGTTGTATCAGATTATGAAGTACACAAATCTTTGATTTTTACTCAGTTTACCCTGTCATCTGAAGAATTTGCCCTGTATCGTACAATATTCTACAATATGATGCCCGATGTGCAAAAGCCAGATTTGTATATTTTACTCAAGCAAACAACCCCCAGAATTTTGGCGAATATCAAAAAAAGAGGGCGGAGCTATGAGCGAACGATTGATGCGGAATATTTGGACAAGGTGCGTCAAGGTTATCAAGATTTTAAGCGTTCTCACCCAGATTGGAACATTGTTGAAATCGACTTGAGCGAGCTTGATTTTGTGACAAACGAAAGAGACTACCACGAAGTGATCAATCAGCTCAGAAGCGCTTTGTCAACGAACTAAATAATTCCCAAACAACCAGCCCTACACTAACCGATACATTTAGCGAGTGCTTTGTGCCTTCTTGAGGGATTTCCAAAACCGCATCTGCAGCACTGACAATTTCTTGAGATACACCTTTGACTTCATGTCCAAAGACCAATGCATAAGTGGTATCAGACAGAGGGGTGAAATCCGACAAACTTGTTGACCCTTCCGCCTGTTCGACTGCCAAAACGACGACCCCTTCAGATTGTAGATTTTGAATTGCATCTATGGTGTTTTCGCAGTATTGCCACCGCACACTTTCAGTCGCACCCAAAGCAGTTTTTCGAATGTCCTTGTGAGGTGGGGTTGCAGTAATCCCACAAAGCAAAATTTCTTGTACTCTAAACGCATCAGCTGTGCGGAAAATTGACCCGACATTATGGGTGCTTCTTACATTGTCTAAAACCAAAATAAGCGGGCTTTTAGGGGCTTGTCTAAAGCTGTCCACATCCAATCGGTTGAGCTCCTTATTTTTGAGTTTACGCATGAACCAAAAATACAACTTGATCGGCAAACAATGTTCCAAAGCAAATAAGTATTTTAGCAAGACAACACAATTGAATTTGGCCGCAAAACCATCATCCAAGGAAACGCCGCTGATGAAGCAGTACAATGAGATTAAGGTGAAATATCCTGACGCTTTATTGTTGTTTCGTGTGGGGGATTTTTATGAGACTTTTGGAGACGATGCGGTACGTGCAGCAGGCATTTTGGGAATTGTACTCGCCAAGCGAGGTGCAGGGAGTGCTAGTGAAACAGAGCTTGCTGGATTTCCTCATCACGCTTTGGAAACCTATCTCCCAAAATTGGTTCGGGCGGGGGAGAGAGTTGCCATTTGCGATCAATTGGAAGATCCAAAAGCAACAAAAAAATTGGTCAAAAGAGGCGTGACCGAACTCATTACTCCCGGCGTGACTTTGACAGAAGGTGTTTTGGATGAAAAATCAAACAACTTTGTCGCAGCCCTCCATGTTGACAAACAAGTGCATGGTTTGGCCTTTCTCGATATTTCTACTGGGGAGTTTCAACTCACCCAAGGAAGTCAAACGGAAATGGCGATGCTAATTCAACAATTGGATGTCAAAGAAGTCTTGGTTGCCAAGCCGATGAAAAAGCTAATCGTGGAAAGCTACGGCACACAGTTTCCATCATATTTTTTGGAGGATTGGGTGTTTCAGCAGAATTATGCCACGGAGCTACTTCAAGATCAATTTGGGGTTGCCTCACTCAAGGGTTTTGGGATATCTGAATTATCGGCTGGAGTAGTCGCTGCTGGTGTAATTCTGTACTACCTCAATGAAACCGAACATGCACAGTTGGATCATATTACCCACATCCGCCGTTACGCTCGAGAAGCACATATGTGGATGGATCCATTTACCATTCGAAATTTGGAACTGATCTACCCCAATGCGCCACAGGCAACCACCCTTTTACAGGTGATGGATCACACTAAAACGCCGATGGGTGGGCGTATGCTCAAACGCTGGTTGGCTGCACCACTTACCGATTTGAAAGCCATTCAAAGACGCCTAGACGTGGTTACTGATTTTTATACGCACCCAAACCGAAAACAGCGTATGCAAGATTTACTCCAAGCCGTAGGGGATTTGGAGCGTTTGATGGCAAAAGTGGCAACAGGAAGAATTGGACCTCGAGCAATCAACCAACTCAAAAACTCCTTGTTGCTGATTCCTGAGATCACAGAAATTACATCGCAAAGTGAACAGATGGCCCTACAGTTTTTGGGGAAAGGGTTGGACCCATGCACGGATTGTTGCCAATGGATTTCGGAAAGATTATCCGAAGATGCTCCTGCGCAATTGGGCAAAGGTGACACCATCGCGGATGGCTTTTCTGCTGAACTCGACGAGTATCGCTCCATGGCTCGAGGCGGGAAAAAAGTTCTTGACCAGATGCTGAAAAGAGAGACAGAAAGTACAGGGATCAGCTCTCTAAAAATATCGTATAACAATGTGTTTGGATATTATATCGAGGTGCGCAATTCGCACAAAGACAAGGTTCCACAAACCTGGATTCGTAAACAAACCCTTGTCAATGCAGAGCGGTATATCACTGAAGAACTCAAGACCTATGAGACCAAAATCGTCGGAGCGGAAGACCAGATTTCTCAACTCGAACAACGCTTGTTTTTAGAGCTTATTGAGGGATTGGTACCGTATATAGAAGCCATACAACAGAACGCACGTTTGTTGGCAGAGCTTGACTGTTTATGTGGTTTTGCCAGCTTGGCCAAGACAAGGAACTACCATTGCCCAACGATAAATGATGGTGTTTCTTTGACCATAGTCCAAGGACGCCATCCTGTGATTGAATATCAAATTCCACCCGAAGAGTCTTATGTGCCCAACGACTTGGAGCTCAACAAAAATGACCAACAAATCATTATGATTACAGGGCCCAATATGTCGGGTAAGTCGGCTGTGCTACGACAAACTGCGCTGATTGTGCTGATGGCACAAGTGGGAAGTTATATCCCAGCAGATCGAGCTGAAATTGGAATTGTTGACAAACTTTTTACGCGTGTTGGGGCGAGTGACAATATCTCATTGGGTGAATCAACTTTTATGGTGGAGATGAATGAAACCGCAGCGATTGTCAATAATTTGTCAGAACGCAGTTTGGTCTTACTCGATGAAATAGGGCGAGGTACCAGCACATATGATGGGATATCAATTGCTTGGGCGATTGCCACCTATTTGCACGAACACCCTCACCAACCCAAAACTTTATTTGCAACGCACTATCATGAACTCAATGAGATGACAGAGCAATATGAACGGATACAGAACTTTTCGGTTTCTGTTAAAGAGCTCAAAGATGAGGTGTTGTTTTTACGAAAATTAGTGTCAGGTGGCAGTGCGCATAGCTTTGGAATTCATGTAGCAAAGATGGCGGGGATGCCTCAATTTATCTTGGGGCAGTCAAGGCAGATGCTCGAAAAGTTAGAAGCAAGTCGTGGTGCAAAAGGCATGGAAAGGGATGACAATATGCAGTTGAATTTCTTTCAAATGGACGATCCCTTATTGGAAGAAATTCGAGAGCAAATTATGGATTTGGAAATCGATCACTTGACTCCGATAGAGGCATTGATGCAACTCAATAGTTTACGGAAGAAGTTGGGGAAGAAAAAGGAGTTGTAGTTTTTGTGGAAATTGCCTTACATTTGCGTTTTAATTGCGAAAGTAGCTCAGGGGTAGAGCATCACCTTGCCAAGGTGAGGGTCGCGGGTTCAAATCCCGTCTTTCGCTCTATTTTATGTCCAAGCTCGAGTGGTGGAATTGGTAGACACGTTGGACTTAAAATCCAATGAACAGTAATGTTCGTGCGGGTTCAAGTCCCGCCTCGAGTACGATTATCCTCAAGAATAATTTTTTGTTTTTGGGGATATTTTTATTCTTATCATTTTCCAACATAATGTCTATTTTCGTTAAATTATAAATAAATGATTCATGAGTAGACATATAAATTCCATATTTAGCGTATTTCTTTTTTTTATGATTTCTCTTTTAGTAGGTTGTAGTAAGGAATCGCCAGAAGCTGTTGAGAGCTCACCAGTAGAAACCTTAGGATTAAGGGATTATGCATCTGCAAAAGGAAAATTTATTGGGAACTTGATGCGCGATGGCATGTTTGAAAACGAGCAGGTAAATGGAGGTTCAACAGATGAAATTTTAAGAACAGAGTACAACGCAATTGTTTTAGGAAATAAAATGAAGATGTCAAACCTGTTGCGAAACCGCCCACAAGATCCTTTTGACATAAAAATTACCGATATAAACACTGGAAACATAGACAAGTTTGTCGCGTATGCGGATAAGCATCAAATGCGTAAACGAGGTCATGTTATGATATGGTACAAACAAATTCCTTCTTGGCTTGAAGCGGAAGCACCAAATTGGACTGCCCAGCAAGTTTATGATTTTTCTAAGTCCTATATTACTACGTTATCTTCATATTCGGCTGGCAAAATTGATGAATGGGATGTAATAAACGAAGCGATAATTAATGATGATTTTCGTAGAAATACTTGGTATGACATTGTAAGTAGTCAAGCGAATGACGCAGGCGAAGTAGGATTTCATTTCTATTTCGCACATTTATTCAAGTGGGCTAGGCAAGCCGATGCAGGAGTCCAATTATTTTACAACGATTACAATATTGAACCTTTCGGGACTTCCAAAAATAATTTTATGCGCAATTTAGTAAAAGAACTTAAGTCAACACATGCTGCTCCAATTGATGGAGTAGGCCTACAAGGACATTTTAAAATTGATCAAGTAACGGAACAATTTGTTGCTAAAGTGGGTCAAACCATAGACGACTTAGGAGTTGCAGGATTTACAGTTAATATAACGGAGCTCGACATTAGAATATGTGCTGGGGATAATGGTAACATACAAACGCAAAAGGATGCATACAAAAGAATTGTGTCAACTGCTTTTAATCGTGAAAATTGTAATACCGTCCTTATTTGGGGGTCTTCTGACAATGATAGTTGGATAAACACGCATTATGAAGGGTGTGGTCAAGCAACTCCTCATGATGAAAATTATACGAGTAAACCAGCTTATTTTGGCATAAAAGAAGCCTTGATGGAATTGTAATCAACGTTAATCACAAATTGCTGAGCATATTCAAAAAAGTAAGTGATTGTTTCGAAAATAGGTCAATAAGATGTACGATTATCCTCAAGAATAATTTTTTATTTCTGGGGATATTTTTTTTGTAGCTTTAAACTATACCTAACCCTTAATGAGAAAATTAATTTTTTTATTTATTGCAGGACTTTGCTTAATTGTTTCATGTAACTCTAACATTAACGACAATGCGGACAATTTAAACATAGATTCTTGTGGTTTGGAATTAAATGAAAATGCACCTAAACCCACATGGTTTAAAAGTTATAATGGTAGCGGTGAGGAGTCTCACGGACATTTTATCATGAGTTGTATTGATGGGGGTTTTTTGCAAGTAGGTGAAACAGGGTTTATTCCAAGCTCAAAAATATTAGTCATAAAAACAGATAATGCTGGCGATTTATTATGGTCGAAAGAAATTGGTCAACTGAAAAGTAATTTAGGCAATGCAGTAATTGAGTCTGATGACGCGTACCTTGTAGTTGGTGCATTAGATGAAAATAGCGCTATAATTAAACTTGAAAAATCCTCAGGAGAAATTATCAGTTCAAAAACTTTTGATTTGGGTGGATCAGATGCATTTGAGCATATTGTTGAATATCAAAATAAGCTTATAGCAGTAGGATACAATAATGCCATTGATAGTCAAAACACTTTTTTTACAGAAGGTCAAGCTACAATATCCGTCTTGAGTGAAACAGGCAATTTAACACAAACAAAATCACTAAATGAATATTTAGCACAAGCGTATCGAATTGAAGCTTTCAATAATTATTTTTTTGTAAGCGGATTGAGTGATGAAGCTAATGATTATGTTCTTTTAAAAATGGATACTTCATTAAATGTTATTTGGAGTAAAAGATATGGTGGGACACAAAGTGATCATAATTTCGGAATGGATATTGACCTAGATGGTAATATTTTCCTAACGGGACACACTCTTTCTGATACAGAAAATTGGGATACCTACACTATGAAAATTAATCTTGATGGCGATAAAATTTGGGAATCTAAAGTGGGAAACCCAAGAGGATTTGACCCGAAATATATACACGACGAAACTTGGGATGTAAAAGGCACTAATGATGGAGGGTGTATTATTGTTGCTGGATCTGGAGATGAGTATGAAAATTATAATGCGTATTGTGATTCAAATGGAACTTCTTCAAATCAATGGGTTGTATACTTAATAAAGTTTAGTGAAAGTGGTAAGGTTGAATGGCAAAATATTTATTTCGATACTGAGGGAGGAGATTGGGCTGGTGAAGCAATAACATTAACTAATGAAAACGAAGCTGTTGTAGCAGTTGATAATGGATCATTCGGATTTTTAAAAATAAATTCGTTTTAAAAAGTTTATTTTTTAGTATTTCTACAACATTTCATACTTTTCAATAAAACCAGCGATTGTTTCGAAAATAGCTCAATAGGGTGTACCACATGGGATAAATCTTCTATTTTAGATTTATCCCTTTTTTTATTTTTCAAAAGAGGTTGATGAGGTTTTCTTGTTTTCTGAGTATTTGCTTTGCATTTAGATGTAAATAAAAATTAAGAAATTAAAGACTTTGCCTTTCGAAAATTATCAATTGCTACAAAATAATCAGGATCCTCAAGAATATTGACATCACAAATTTCCTCCGCTTTTTTAATCAGTTTTACACAGTCGGAAGACAAATGACGAAGGTGAATACTTTTGTTGTTTTTGAGATAACGTTCGGTTAGTTTATTTATGCACTCAATTGCAGATTGGTCCATTATTCGAGACTCTTTAAAATCAATAATCACCTCATTAGGATCATTTACAACGTCAAACTTGCTATTAAACAATTCAGTAGATCCAAAAAACAATGGACCATAAATTTCATAATGTTTTACACCATGTTTATCGAAGCTTTTTCGAGCGCGTATGCGTTTGGCATTTTCCCATGCAAAGACCAAAGACGCAACGATAACCCCAGCAAATACAGCAATCGCTAGATCGAAAATAACAGTCAGGATGGTCACGAGCAGAATGACAATAATGTCGGCACGAGGCACTTTATTCCAAACCTTGAATGTGCTCCATGCGAAAGTGCCAATGACGACCATAAACATAACACCGACAAGAGCAGCAATTGGAATTTGTTCGATATAACTTGCGCCATATAATATGAAAAATAAGAGTGCTAACGCAGCAGTAACCCCTGAGAGTCTCCCGCGCCCCCCAGATTTAATATTGATAATACTTTGCCCAATCATTGCACAGCCTCCCATGCCTCCAAAAAATCCATTCACAATATTGCCTAGACCTTGTGCAGCACATTCACGATTGCCACTCCCATGAGAATCTGTAAGCTCATCAATAAGCTGGAGTGTCATTAAAGATTCTATCAGGCCAATTGATGCAAGAATAAATGCATAGGGAAGAATAAAAAGGAGATTTTCGATAGTGAAGTCAATAATCGGAATAGAAGCAATAGGAAACCCAGCTTGTATTCCGTCGCCACCATTAGCGGACACAAAAGACCTAACGGTTTCTGTCTCAAGATTCCCAAAAATAACGATACACGATACTACCACTATAGCAGTGAGTGCGGCGGGAATTTTTTTTGTTAAATAAGGCATGCCAATCATAATTCCCATGGTTATACCAACCAAACCCATCATCGTCCAAAGGGAAGCTCCTGTCAGCCATTCCCCCTCGCTCTTAAACATACCAAGCTGGGAGATAAAAATGACAATTGCCAACCCATTTACAAACCCCATCATCACAGAGTGAGGAATCATACGGATAAATTTTCCAAGGCGAAATGTTCCTGATGCGATTTGAATGACACCAGTCAGGATAAGAGTTACAAACAAAAACTGCAAACCTGCATATTCACTTCCACCTATCTCACTTCCCTCATTTATAAGATGTACCATAACAACAGCCATTGCACCAGTAGCGCCGGAAATCATCCCTGGACGACCTCCAAAAATTGAAGTTACAAGCCCCATTAAAAATGCTCCATAAAGTCCTATGATTGGAGAAATACCTGCAACAAAAGCAAAGGCAACTGCTTCTGGAACGAGTGCGAGAGCAACTGTAATTCCAGAAAGTAAATCATCTTTTATGCTAAAGTTTTTATCGATATTGAGTAAACGAAATGCTTTCAAGTTGTCAAAATTTAAGCGGCAAATGTAAGTTAATCTTACAGAAGTAGGTTAGAATGGTATATATGATTTTATTGAACCATAGAAATGAGAATAATTGATAGTGAATTTCGGTTGATATTGAAACATTAGCTATACCTTCGCGCCCATGACATTTGATGACTTGGAGTTAATACCTCCAGTACTAAAGGCGATTAAGGAGCAAGGATATCATACTCCAACGCCAATTCAAGCAAAATCAATCCCTCTTCTTCTGGAGGGGCATGACTTGCTTGGCAGTGCGCAAACAGGAACTGGAAAAACAGCTGCATTTACGATTCCGATTATACAACGGATTTTTCTCCAACGATCCAAGAAAAAGAAGAAGGGTAGACGGATGCTGAGGGCACTAATTATTTCTCCCACACGAGAACTCACGATCCAAATTGCCGAAAACATTTCCATTTATTCAAGGCATACAGGGGCAAAAAATGTGGTGATTTATGGTGGGGTAAGTCAGCATAAGCAAACAAGTGCACTGCGAAATGGGGCAGATATTTTAATCGCTACACCTGGACGTTTACTTGACCTTATAGGGCAAGGATATATTCGACTTAATAGTATTGATTACTTTGTTTTGGATGAAGCCGACCAAATGCTTGATATGGGCTTTATTCATGACATAAAAAAAATTATTGCAAAACTGCCAGAGAAACGACAATCTCTGTTTTTTTCAGCAACAATGCCCCAAGCAATTTCCGAATTATCAGACCAAATATTGAACCGCCCAAAACGTGTTACGATTGCGCCTGAACAGACCACATCAGAAAAAGTCTCTCAATCTGTTTACTTTGTCAGTAAAGCTGACAAAAATGATTTACTAAAACATGTGGTGACCGAAAATCCAGGGGCTTCAGTATTAGTGTTTTCACGAACAAAACACGGTGCTGATAAAATAGTCAAGGCACTTCACAAATCCAATATCAAGTCAGAAGCGATTCATGGAAATAAATCTCAAAACGCTAGACAAAAGACACTTCAGCGTTTTAAAAAAAATAAGATTTCTGTTCTAGTTGCCACCGATATCGCAGCACGTGGAATTGATGTGAGTAAATTGTCTTTGGTGATTAATTATGATTTACCTAATGTGCCCGAAACCTATGTTCATCGAATTGGACGCACAGGACGAGCACAAGAAATTGGTGAAGCGATATCGTTTTGTTCTAGTGCTGAAAAGAAATACTTAGCAGATATTCAAAAGCTCATTAATCAAAAAATCCCGGTAATTTCCGATCATCCATTTTACAACCCAAAAGATGGCGTTGAATTTGATGCTAAAAAAGATAAAAAAACCAAAAATAGATCGAGATCTTCATCATCTACGTCAAAGGTTTCAAAAAAAAATGGACGACCACTAAAAGCGAAATTTAAAAAGAACTCTAGAAAAAAACCGAACTTTAAAAAGGGTTTGAAAAGAAAAAAAGGATAGTATGTATTTTCCTGACAATGTGACTAGGCATACTAATAATGTAACAGATTGTTTCGAAAATAACTCAATTGAGTGTACCACACGGGATAAATCTTCTTTTTTCGATTTATCCCTTTTTTAATTGGATTTTGCTCTGTCTGGAAAATCAGTAATAATCGCATCAACTCCCCAGGAAGTCAGCTCTTTCATTCGATTTGTGTCATTGACAGTCCACGTTAGAACTTCAAAGCCCTCCCCTTGGATTTGTTTGATCATATCTTGTGTCAATTTTTTGTGATTGGGGTTGACTGCAAACGCGCCGAGTTCATGCGCAACTGGAATCGCGTCAAGTGGGTTTTTGTCTGTGAGGACGGCGATTCCAAATTGATTCGTCAGTTTCCTAAACTCACGCAACTCCTCCCAATCAAAACTAGAAACATACAGTTGATTCATTTTCCAGCGTCCAGATTCTACGGCTGTTTGCATGATATTGAAAACGCCTCTTGAAGTATTTTTTCCTTTGAGTTCAATATTGAGCCGAACACGCCCATCTATGAGCTGTATGATTTCTTTGAGAACAGGAATCGGTTCGCTTCCCATCACTTGTAACTCTTGCAATTGAATCCATGTTTTTTGTTCAATCTTCCCTTTTCCATTGGTAAGTTTGTTGAGTTTTTTGTCATGAAAAACAACAATTTCCCCCGACTGACAACGAAAAACATCGATCTCAACGCCATCAACACCAAGGGCAAGTGCTTTTTGAACAGAAAGCACCGTGTTTTCGGGAGCATGACCCATAGCACCTCTGTGCCCAATGATTTGGGTTTGCTGTGCATCAGCAGTGTAAATAATGAGCAATATGGCGAAATGACGGAGTAAAATTTTCATGTTCAACAAGTGTTTACTCACCAGAATCTATGCAATTGTCACCATCCCCCAATAGGTGAGGTAGCCCCAAGCTATAAAGCGAATGGATTTCCCGATTAACATCCAAAACGTAACGGTGTACACATTGATTCGGAAAAACCCTAAGGCAACCGCCAAGGGGTATCCAACAACAGGAGCCCAACTAAAAAAAGCGATTAGGCCGCCCCACTTACGGATTCTAGACTGGTATGCTTTGATTTTTTCTTTGGTCAGTTTCGAATATTTCTCAACGATATCCCACCGCCCAAGCCAGCCAAGGTAATAACTACTCATACCGCCAACCCAGCTTCCCAAAGAAGCAACAATGATACTCGTTGTGAAATCGTAGTTGGTGATGATAAATAAACTCAGCACGATCTCAGAAGCCATGGGGATTAGCGTTGCTGCGATAAAACAAGCGGCAAACAGTCCAATATAACCCCACTCTGCAAATGTTTCCAAAATTATTTTTTTTACGCTACCCGAAACTAAACAAATAATTCATAAAAATTTGGTTTTGCGCAAAATAATCCGTGACTGATAAAGCAATTTGGTTTTGCGGGGTCGTTGGATTACATTTCCAAAGGGGCGGGAACATGCCTAGGGCATGTGTAGCAACTTTGGTCAGCCAAAGGCTGAATGTGATCCAACGGTCTTGCTATATTCAGTAGGCCCGTTTAGGGACTATTGAAATATAGCTTTTGTTAGCTGCTGTCTTCTTTTTTATGATATAGCAAATTTAACAATCGAATCTGAATGAATTTTTGTTGAATCAAATACTGGTACTATAAAATCTTTTTGGCTAATTAGTAAGGGGATTTCGGTACATCCTAAAATTATTCCTTGTGCTCCTCTTTTTATTAATCTATTAGCAATTGAAATAATATTTTCCTTGGATTCTTCTTTTACTATTCCTCTTCCTAATTCTTCTTTTACTATGTATTGTATTAAATCCCTTTCTTCTTTTAATTCTGGGTATTAATACTGATAAACCTCTTTCTTCGGGTTTATCTCTATAAAAATTCTTCTCCATTGTAAAAACAGTTCCCAATAATCCAACTTTTGTTAATCCTTTATCTATTATAACATTTGAAGTCTCAGTAACTATATGAATTATTGGAGAACTAATTTCTTTTTGAATTTCTGCAGCGAATAAATGCGCAGTATTGGCACACAGTACAATTGCATCAACATCTATTCTTTCTAATTTTTTGCTGGCATTTAATAACAACTCATATGAATTCTCCCAACTCACTTTTTGAACTTCACCAAAATTTAGAGAATAAATTATGCATTCCGCATAATTTAATCCACCTAAATGCTTATTTACACCTTCATTTATATAGCGATAATAATCTTCAGTTGATGTCCAACTTAATCCTCCTACTAATCCTATTTTCTTCATTTTATTGTCTTTTGGTTGTAGCAACTTTGGTCAGCCAAAGGCTGAATGTGATCCAACGGTTAGTGTAAAATGCGTTTTAATGCATCTTACTCCTTGTTACCAGTAGTTTTATTTTTCAAAGTGAAACTCAAATAAACACTTTTTATTTCCTTCTGAAATCGTCTGTGGTCTATTAAATTTCACACCTCTTTTTGATTGATTGATGACATCTGCCCAATTATTATCCCATTGGCACATTGCTTTGGTCAATTCTGGAGCATTTCGTCTTAGAAAAAAATCATGAAATCCACATTTATGAACTACTGTAGTAAATTTTTTGGAATCTTTAACTAAGTCTAATTCGAAAGATTCGCCATACCTCTCTTTAGCATTGTGATATGAATTATACTCTAAGGATTTCCTGATGTTCTTACTAAACCAAAGCAAAAGTTTTATTGACCATTTTACTCCTTGTTTTCCTTGTTTACTTAAAGCTTCTGATAATTCACTTATTAATAACTCCCTTTCCTTTCTTTTTTGCATGACTTCATAACAACTTAACATAAAAGAGCATATAAGAAACCAGGTTTGACTTTGTTTGTCAGAAATATTATTCATTTCACTGTTAAATATCTCTCCAAATCTGGTAAATATCTCATGTTTTTCCTGTTTAGAATCATACCTAATTGAACTCATCAGAGATATCAAATAATACTTTTCTTTTAGTGAAATCCTATACTTTGGTCTAAGGTGTTTCAAAATATTCATGTGATTTTCTTCATTACTGGTAACGACCCCGCTAAACGGAGTTAGGTTCTGGGTTTTGTAAATCATGAGCTTGCTCTTGATTTGTAAAAGACAACAAGAACCTGACCAA
>JAQWIL010000011.1 GCA_029248885.1 Flavobacteriaceae bacterium | reverse complement strand
AGCATTTCTTTTTTACAAACATAAACAATCTGGTGATTTTGTCTTATTTTTGGCGACCCTTGGGTCATTAACTCAGTTGGTTCAGAGTGTCGCCTTGACAGGGCGGAAGTCACTGGTTCGAATCCAGTATGACCCACAATTTAGATGACTTATCAAGCTGAAATCACCCTAAAACCCTTTTCAAGAGGGTTCCATTTGATCACTGATGATATCATTGCTGCACTACCCAATCTGACGGGGATTGTGCATGTGTTTATCAAACACACTTCTGCAAGTTTGACAATCAACGAAAATGCTGATCCAAGCGTACGCGTTGATTTTGAAACCCATTTTAACAAAATGGTCTCTGAATCTGACGATCATTACACCCACACTTTGGAAGGAAAAGATGATATGACGTCCCATATTAAAAGTAGTATTTTAGGTTCATCGGTTTCCTTTCCAATCAAAAATGGGGTTCCCCAACTCGGAACCTGGCAAGGGGTGTATTTATGCGAACATAGAAACCAGGCAAGTGGGAGAACCATTTTTATCACCTGCATCGGATAGTATTTCTTTATACTTTGGGCAATTTCGAAAGAATAAGTTCCTTTACTTTCTGAAGAAGTAAATCATTAAGCTCAACACAATACTGACCAATATAGAAGTGCCGAGCGGGAAGTAAAACGACCAATTTTCTCTCCCAAATCGAAAGTCAAGTGGGTTTTTAACGCCAAATTTTTCTCCCAATAGTAGTACACCTCCAATGAGAACAAGAATCAATCCGAGAAATAGAATGGTGCGCCCCATTAGTGAAAAACGTCTACTAATTTTTCGAGTGTGAAACTGCGAGATCCCTTCACGAGCAGCGATGCTTGTCCAAGAGAGGTTTTTGAGAAGTAATCCATAGCTTGATCTACATTTGTGAAATACTTATCAGCGGAAACAAATTGCTCAAAAGCAGAACCAACCCAATAGCAATCATCAATCGGAGAGATATTTATCCAATCTACGAGTTGTTTGTGTTCGTTTTCAGTGTGTTTTCCGAGTTCATTCATTTGACCAAGGATTGCAATCTTTTTCCCTTCTTTTTTCGAAAAGCTAGCTAGGGCAGCATGCATGCTTGTGGGGTTGGCGTTGTAAGCATCAAGGGTAATGTGTAGATCTTTTTTGCGAATAAGTTGGGAACGGTTGTTTTCAGGAATATAGGATTCTAGGGCACTTTTTGCGTTTTGTGGTGATACCCCAAAGTGACGACCGATAGCATAGGCAGCCAAGGCATTGTCGCCATTATAAGCTCCGCTGAGTTGGGTTTGTATTTGTAGTTGATCAACCTCAATGCGAATCGTATCTTTTTCTGTTTGAAGAGTTGCAGACACACTTGCCGTTGTGCCTGTCCCATAGGTGATGGGATCTTGACCTTTTAGCTGTGCCATGATTTTTGGATCGTCGGCATTGGCAAAGATCAGACCGTTTGTGTTTTTGAGATAGCCATATAGTTCTGATTTTGCTTTGACAACCCCTTCCAAGCTACCAAATCCCTCAAGATGGGCCTTGCCGAAATTGGTAATCAGACCAGCATCTGGTTGGGCGATACTGGCCAAGAGTGCAATCTCACCTGGGTGATTGGCACCCATTTCGACGATTCCGATTTCGGTATCTTCTTTAAAAGAAAGCAAGGTGAGAGGAACGCCAATATGATTGTTGAGGTTTCCTTGGGTGGCTATGGTAATGTAGGTGCTGCTGAGTACCGAATGAATGAGTTCCTTGGTGGTGGTTTTTCCGTTGCTTCCAGTCAAAGCAATGATAGTTGTTCCCAGCGTTGTTCGATGTTCTGTCGAAAGGGTTTGGAGTGACTCTAAGGTATTTTCAACGCGAATCACTCGGTCATCCTTAATCGAGACATCTTGATCAACAACCACGGCAATCGCTTCTTTGTCAAGGGCTTGTTTTGCAAACTGATTTCCATTAAAGTTTGGTCCACTGAGGCCAAAAAAAAGTTGACCAGATTGAAGGGTTCGGCTGTCAGTACTGACTCCCGCAGCGTCTCTAAAGATGTTGTAAAGCGCTGACATTAGAGTTTGCTAAAGAATTGTGTGCTTAGTTTTTCGGAATACCCCGTGGTTTACGGTCTTCGCTTGTACTTCCGAGGTAGGACATTGCACATCGGAAACCGATGTAGTCCGCAGCCAAAAATTCAGGCAAATAACGGCGTTGCGCTGGGTCGAGCCAATAGGCGCGATCTTTCCATGATGCTCCCTTGATAACTCGTGTGGTATTGGATACAAGTGTGAGACGTTTTTCTTCTCTCTTCCGCGTTTCGTCAAAAGCATCGGTATACATTTCTTCATCATTCCGCTGAAAGAGCTTATCACCATCTGCATAGGCAAGGTTGTTGGCAACCAATCCGTTTGAATTTAACAATTCCTGAGTTGTGAATTCAGAGTCATAATCGTTTGGAACAATATTTTCTTTTTGAATAGACCCTGGTAATTGGCTGTACACACTTCGACCATTGGGATTGTCATCGTAATTGACGACATCATTATTCAAAGAAGCTTTTCCATCTTCAGTAATATATGTTTGAAATAAATTACCACGGAAATAGTTCATATCGCTAACCTCATTATTTGTTAGGGGTCGAAAAACATCAGCTACCCATTCAGAAACATTACCTGCCATCCCATACAAGCCAAAATCGTTTGGTGGATATTGGCGAACATCTGCAGTGATTTCAGCATCGTCATTTGACCAGCCTGCGACACCACTGTAATCTCCTCGTCCTTGCTTAAAGTTAGCGAGCTGGTCGCCAGCGTTTCGGCTTTGTGTGACTCTTGAAGTATCACCAGACCAAGGGTATTTCTTTTTACCTTGGTAAGAGTTATACTCACGAATCCCAGCAAGTCCGAGAGCTGCATATTCCCATTCGGACTCTGTTGGTAATCTGTATTCAGGTAGGACAATACCATATTCCACACTTGCATTGGCTACTTTGACATCGTCTTCTTCTGTGCCCTCTCCGCGGACAGTAATTTGGGCACGACGACCAACAAATGATTGTGTTTGGTCTTCTGTGTCGTTTTCAGCTGCTCTTACGTTGTCAGCAGTATAGTTTCCGCCATATACAAGATCGGGTCGTTTGAGATAGGTTTCTGTATCAAAATTGGTAATTCCTTGGATATCATCCGAAGTTCTTGCGCCTTTGGCGATCCAACCTTTTTCTTCTAAAATCAGTTCGTTTACCCGATTTGTTCTCCATTTGGCAAAATTGCTGGCTTGTTGCCAACTTACCCCAACGACAGGGTGTGTGCGAAAGGCAGGATGACGTAGGTAGTTATTAACCATATCATCGTAGTAACCGAGTTGATTTCTCCACACAAGGGTATCTGGTAAAGCAGAAAAGTAAATTTGTGGTTGATCAACAAAAACACGCTTGAGCCAATCCAAATATTCAATATACATCAGATTTGTAACCTCTGTTTCGTCCATGTAAAAAGATCGAACTTGCATCCTTGTTGGTGCATTGTTCCAATCTTTCATGACATCATCTTGGACGCGACCTTTGGTGTAAGTGCCACCATGAATAAGGATTAAATTAGGTCCTTGAATTTGGTCTTTGTAGTCTTTGCCTTTGTAGTCAAAACCACCATTTTCCCCGATTTTCCAACCCGTAGCGGAAGACTGACCGCTATTGACAGATCCGTTTCGGCTACACCCAGTGAAAACAATGGAGACTGAAGACAAAACAGCCAATGTGAATATGCATTTGCGCAACATACAAATTCTATTTTGGACTGCAAGATAGTAAATATGTGTAAATTTGGCTTTCAAGACGGACATTTTATATTCCTAAAAACGATTATAAAGCCCTATTTATTATAATTTTTCATTTCAAACACTATCTTACAAACTTTTTCGTTATTGATTTAGTATGCGGTTATTGACCCTTTTCTTTTTACCTCTTTGCCTATGGTCTCAGCAGATTGATGTGCAATGGACTTGGCAAGGTACCGAACAGCTTCAGGTTGAGGATGTGTTAAAAAAAGTACCCAAAGCGATTGGTCAAATTGTTTTTTACGATGAAGTAAACCAACGCTATGCCATCAGTATTTCAAAACAGCTCGGAAACGATCCCAACATGCAACTCTCTATCGAAGATATCCAAACGGAAGAAGTTCATTCTGATCTCGAGGTAGATCTCGATTTAAGTCAATTGACTGCTCGTCCTCATACTATGATATACAGGACAAAAGGGCGAGGTGTTCACCAAGTTGTTTTTCAAATCGAACCCTTTATTGTTAAAAACAACAAGCTATATGCGGTCACTGGATTTTCGATTGTCCCTAAAGAAGTCAAACTGTTAAGCGCAGAAATCGTCCAACAGCTTGCATCAATCGAATCGATGCCCCCTCAGTCTGGTTATAGATTTGAAGTCAATCAAACAGGAATTCACAAAATAACAGCGACGTTTTTACGTGACTTGGGCATGCCAATATCTAGCATCGATGCTCAAACCCTAAAAATATTTGGTAGAGGAGGTCAAATGATTCCCTTGATCAATTCGGGTTCAAAAGATGTCAATTATGGGTTTTCCGAAAACCCACTCCAACTCGTTGGTATGGACGATGGCAGCATTGATGATGAGGATTACATCCTGTTTTTCGCTTATGGCCCTAACGAATGGAATGATGATAGTCAAACAGCGGTGAATCTTTATCATGACCAAGCACATTACATCATTTCACACGGAGGAGAAAATGGACTTCGAGTAAATCTCCAACCATCGGCAGCAGTGAGCGATAATCCGCAAACGAGTGCTCCTGTAAGTCTTCACATTGAAGAAGATTTGGTCAATATTGCGCAAATGGGGCGAAAGTGGTTTGGAGATCGATTTCTCCACAACGCCTCCGAAAATTACACCTTTCAATTGATCAACCGAAAGGCAGCAACCCCGGTGGCTGTGAAGCTTTCAGCAGCGGCTTCAGCTGCAAATGGCAGTCGTTTTAACTTAAGCGTTGAAAACGAAAATACGTTTCTACAATTAGCATCAACACAGCCCCTCAGAAGGGCAGTGGAAGGTACGGTAACTCTATTGACAACCCCATCTTCAAATGAAACAGATGTGGTCTTGCATTACGATGCGTATGGATTTAGCTCTGCGGTCGGCTTTCTGGATTATATTCGAGTATCTTATGATCGAATTCTTTCCGGAGACCGTGGACAGTTTGGTTTCATAACAGACAACACAGGCGTTTTTCAAGCATCAGATGTTGATGCAGTTTGGGAATTGCTGCCCAATGGTTCGATTCAGGTGCTCCAGCCCAACTCTAATCGGGAGATATATTTTATATCAAATGAAAATGCCGATCGCTATCATTTGTTCAGTGCAAATGATGTTTACAGCCCCAAACGCAGTGAATACGGTGACACATTTACCTCACCCCAACTGCGTGAACGACTTTCCAATGAAGCAGAATATATCATTATCACACACGATGATTATGTTGAGGAGGCCAACAAGCTAGCAACACACCACCGTACGCACACGGGATTAAAATCATCGGTCTTGAGTTTATCTGAAATTTACGACGATTTTAGTGTGGGTAACGTCGATATCATGGCAATTCGCAACGCTATTCGCTATGCATACCTCAACAATTCTGATGACAATAAACCCAAGTATGTTTGTTTGTTTGGAGACACTAGCTATGACTATAAAGATCGCGTGCCAAACAATAATATGATCGTTCCGACTTACCACGCATTAAACAGCTTCCACTTGGCCAATAGCTATATGTCTGACGACTTTTATGCAATGATGGATTATAACGAAGGAGAACTCGGTTATAATGATCGTATGGACCTAGCAGTTGGACGGATTCTATTTGACACAAAAGAAGGTGCACTTGCGATGGTCAACAAATCGATTGATTATAGTTTGGCCAATGGGGACTGGCAAAACACACTTACGATATTATCTGACGACCCAGATGAAGACTGGGAAAACATCATTCAGGAACGTCTTGATGAATTGGGAGAAGAGGTGGTTACCAAAAGACCATTCTTAAACTTACAAAAAGTACATTCTGATGCTTTTGAGCAGGTGATATCTGCTTCAGGAGACCGTTATCCTGGGGTCAATCAAGCTTTGGAAAATCAATTTATTCAGGGCACGCTTGCTATCAATTATTTTGGTCATGGTGGTGAAAGCGGTCTGGCATCTGAGAAAATATTTGATAAAGAATTCGCTGATCGTCTCTACAATCCAGGAAGATTCCCGCTTTTTATAACATCAACTTGTGAATTCAGTCGGTTTGACAACCCTGATGTTTATACAGCAGGGGAGGCGAGTTTTGCCAACCCAGCTGGTGGAGTGATTGGATTGCTATCAACCACCAGACAAATTTATGTTGGAAATGGTATCACCTATAATAAGATTATGGCAGAGCATTTATTTGCCTACGGCTTAGATGATTACCCGACAATTTCAGAGGCCTTGCGCTTGTCAAAAAATGATTTTTTCGGTGCTTTCCAGAAGCGGATTATATTTTTTATCGGAGATCCAGCTCTCAAACTCGCCATTCCACAAGATCGCGTCGATCTGACGCATCTCAATGGCAATGAAATCGACGGATTAGATGATGAAAACAAACAATTACGCGCCCTTGATCGTGTGAATCTTGCTGGCCAAGTTTCAGATAAAAATGGAGAACTTCTAGATGATTTTTCAGGAGAAGTCGTACTGACAATTTTTGACAAAGAGCTTGAAAAAACAACACTTGGCAATGATGGCAATGGGAACTTTACCTTCAATGCATTGGGTAATGTGGTGTTTAAAGGAAATTCCGAAGTGGAAAATGGGTTTTGGAATATCGAATTTGTGATTCCCAAAGATATTTCACTTCCATTGGGCCAAGCTCGCATAAGCATGTATGCTGTTTCGAGTGATAAGACGATTAAAAAGACGGGCTTATTTACTGATGTTTTTATTGGGGGGATCAATCCGAATCCAGATTTTGACACCCAAGGACCCGTCATTGAACTTTTTTTGGATGACGAATCATTTGAAAGCGGAGATATGACGGGCACCAACCCGATTTTAATCGCCAGATTTTCAGATGAAAATGGCATCAACACCTCTGGCGGATTGGGTCATGAGCTATTGGCTGTTTTGGACGGAATGACGCAAAACCCAATCGTGTTAAATAATTTTTATCGCACAAATCTCGGTGACTACCAGTCGGGCTCTCTCAACTACTTGCTCAACAATCTTTCTCCAGGCCCCCACACACTGTCTGTGACTGCTTGGGATACCCATAACAACCCGTCCACACAAAGTATTGATTTTGTTGTTTCAGAAAAAAACAACATTTTAATCAATGCGATTTATAACATACCCAACCCCTTTGAAACCCAAACCACGTTCTGGGTAAGTCACAATAAGCCCCGTGAGCTTATTGAAGCAAACATCATCGTTCATGATATCAATGGGAAAAAGGTATGGGAACAGAACAAAACATTGTACTCTGGCACAAACACAAATAGTGAGATTGTGTGGAGTGGTCAGTCTAATGATGGCACATTAGTAAATAAGGGAGTATATTTGTGCACGATTACGTTAAATTCAACGTTATCCAATACAACACACACTGAGACACACAGAATAATAAGGAATTAATAAAGTATGAGATGTTTTTTTTCAATGATATTCGTATTCATTGCAACTGCTTTTTACGGACAAAATCGAGTAATCACAACTGGTGTTCCATTTCTTTTGATCACTTCTGACGCAAGGTCAGCAGGTATGGGTGAACAAGGAGTGGCTACCACACCAGACGCCTTTTCCCAAAATTGGAACCCATCCAAATATAGTTTTGCGCCTAGCGAATCAGGAATTGGTGTGAGCTATACGCCCTATCTAAGTCAACTGGTCAATGATATCTTCCTTGCGAATGTTTCTTATTACAAGGTTGTCTCGGAGCGAGCAGCTTGGGCGACAAGCTTAAAATATTTTAGCTTGGGAGAAATTGAGATCGGTCAAACACCAGCTGATTTTATTAATCCACTCATCGAACGTCCAAACGAATTTGTGCTGGATTTCTCCTATGCGCTAAAACTCAATGAATCATTTTCTTTAGGAGTCACAGGGGCTTTTATCAACTCCGACCTTAAGCTTGGCTCTGCAACTGATGACGCTTCAGCCGCGAGCACAGTAGCTTTTGGAGTTTCGGGTTATTATCAATCTGAGCAGCGTGAATTCAGTAATTTTGAGGGTAAATGGCGTGGAGGATTTAACATCAGCAATCTTGGACCAAAACTGACTTACGAAACAGATGGGTATGCCGATTATTTGCCAACCAATCTAAAACTCGGTGCTGGTTTTGACTTTATTTTAGACAGCTACAACACCCTTAGTTTGGGCTTAGAAATCAACAAATTACTTGTTCCTACGCCAAGTGAGCCCATCACAACAACAAATACAGATGGAGAAGAGGTAATCACAGGTTATGTGCAACCCGATGTGAGTTTTCTCAGTGGAGTTTTTAAGTCGTTTGGAGATGCGCCAGATGGATTTAGCGAAGAGTTGCAAGAGTTCACTTGGGCTCTAGGTGCGGAATTCAACTACAACAATGCCTTCGCCTTGCGTGCTGGATACTTTAATGAGCATGAAGATAAGGGTGCGCGAAAATTTATCACCCTTGGGGCTGGATTCAAGTACAATGTTGTAGACATCGATCTTTCATACTTAATTTCAGCGACAAAAGTGATTAATCCTCTCGAAAACACACTCCGATTTGCGCTGACATTTAATTTTGGCGATTCTTTAGAGGACTAGCAATTATCAACATTGTTTGAATAATCCCTTTTCCCATTTTTACACAAAGTGGGAAAGCATTACCTTTGCAGTCAAATATCATTGGAAACAAAAGATATTGATTCTATGAAAGAAGTAACCAAAGAAACTTATTTGAGCTGGTACGAGAATATGCTCTTCTGGCGAAAGTTTGAAGACAAGCTTGCCGCTGTGTATATCCAACAAAAAGTACGTGGATTTTTACATCTCTACAATGGGCAAGAAGCCGTTCTCGCTGGATCCCTCCATGCGATGGATCTTACCAAAGATCGCATGATCACAGCCTATCGCAACCACGTTCAGCCTATTGGCATGGGTGTTGATCCCAGACAAGTGATGGCCGAGCTATTCGGTAAGGCGACAGGAACTTCGCAAGGCCTTGGGGGCTCAATGCATATTTTTTCAAAAGAACACCGCTTTCATGGTGGACACGGAATCGTCGGAGGTCAAATCCCTTTGGGAGCAGGAATGGCATTTGGAGATAAATACCATGGAAGCGATGCCGTGACACTCTGTTATATGGGAGATGGCGCAGTTCGACAGGGCTCACTCCACGAAACACTCAACCTCGCCATGCTATGGAAACTTCCAGTTGTGTTTATCGTAGAGAATAATGGCTACGCCATGGGAACTTCTGTTGAGCGCACAGCCAATCATACTGATATCTGGAAATTAGGACTTGGCTATGAAATGCCATGTGGACCAATTGATGGTATGGATCCCGTAAAAGTAGCAGAAGGTATTTCTGAAGCGATCAATAGAGCAAGAAAAGGAGACGGCCCCACTTTCTTAGAAGCAAAAACATACAGATATCGTGGACATTCGATGTCAGACGCACAACATTATCGCACCAAAGATGAGGTCAATGAATACCGAAAAATTGATCCGATCACCCAGGTTCGCGAGCATATTTTAAAAAGCGAATATACGACCGAGGATCAACTCGGTAAAATTGATGCAGATGTAAAAGTTCGGGTACAGGAATGTGCAGATTTTGCAGAATCTTCTCCTTATCCAGAAAAATCTGTGATGTATGATGCTGTTTACGAGCAAAGCGATTATCCATTCTTAGCACATAAACCATAATATGGCGATTGTAGTAAATATGCCGCGATTGAGCGACACCATGGAAGAAGGCACGGTCTCTTCATGGCTCAAAAAAGTTGGAGATAAAGTTGAGGAAGGCGATATACTTGCTGAAATTGAAACCGATAAAGCCACCATGGAGTTTGAGTCTTTCAACGAAGGCTTTCTTCTTCATATCGGAATTGCAGAGGGTGAAAGTGCTGCTGTCGACAGCTTACTTGCCATTATTGGGGATAAGGGTGAAGATATCAGTGCTCTCCTAAATGCAGATACAGCCACGCCTGCTACTGAAGAAAGTTCTGAAACAGAAGAAAGTCAACCAGAACGCACAACAGAAACACAAACTACCGCTATTCCTGAGGGAGTGGAGGTGGTTAAAATGCCACGCTTGAGCGACACCATGGAAGAAGGAACCGTCGCCTCATGGCTTAAAAATGTTGGAGATGCTGTTGAGGAAGGTGAAATTCTCGCTGAAATCGAAACTGACAAAGCCACCATGGAATTTGAATCTTTTTATGCAGGAGAATTATTACATATTGGGGTTCAAGTCGGCGAATCCGCTGCTGTAGATAGCCTACTTGCGATTATTGGACCAAGTGGAACGGATGTTGCCTCTGTTTTGGCTGCTTCAGCAAATGCGAGTTCAGACAGTTCTCCTACAGTTGAGAAAGAAACAACGACAGTCGATACCCCACCCACAACAACTATGGAATCTTCTGAGCCAGTAACTGCTACTCCAGTCCTGTCTTCTGCCAATACAAACGAAAGGATCATGGCATCCCCACTAGCCAAAAAAATGGCTGCTGAAAAAGGAATTGACCTTCGTCAAGTTCAGGGAACAGGAGAGCATGGAAGAATCGTGAAGCGTGATATCGAACAATTTGTACCTGGTACATCAACTACGAGCGTACAAGCTTTTGTGCCAAAAGGACAGGAGTCATCGGAAGATATTCCCAACTCACAAATGCGAAAAGTAATCGCCAAACGACTTGCCGAGTCCAAGTTTAGTGCTCCTCATTACTATTTGTCTGTAGAATTTGATATGGATGCAGCAATAGCATTCCGCAAACAATACAATGAGTTGCCCGACACCAAAATATCATTTAATGATATTGTTGTAAAGGCAACAGCTTTGGCGCTTAAAAAGCATCCACAAGTCAATTCGCGTTGGTTTGACGATCGCATGCAACTCAATCACCACGTACACATCGGAGTTGCAGTGGCTGTTCCAGATGGACTGGTCGTTCCTGTTGTACGCTTTGCCGATGAAATGGCATTGCCTCAAATTGGTTCGCAAGTCAAAGACTATGCAGTTCGAGCTCGTGACAAAAAGCTTGCACCAGACGAAATGGAAGGAAGTACTTTTACCATCTCTAATCTTGGGATGTTTGGAGTCGATGAATTTACATCCATTATCAATCAACCCAACTCCGCCATTCTTTCCGTCGGCGCGATTGTACAAAAACCAGTGGTGAAAGATGGTGAAATTGTAGTCGGAAATACTATGAAACTCACCCTAGCTTGTGATCACCGCACGGTTGATGGAGCTACTGGTGCGCAATTCCTTCAAACACTACGGGAATATATCGAACAACCCTTGCGCTTGGTAATTTAAGATGATGCACTCACCAAAACGCGTTATCGTAACGGGTGCCAGTCGCGGGATTGGAAGGGCTTTGGTGGATATCTTTCTAAATCTAGGACATGACGTTTGGGCTTTATCTCGCAACATAGATGAAATCAAAAACAAAAAGGGAATTCATGCGGTTTCGATAGATCTTTCTGATGAACAACAAATATCAGATTGGGTTGGATCGTGCGGAGTTGATCATTTCGATGCATTAATCAATAATGCTGGCATGCTGATCAATAAACCATTTTCTGAGACCACCACTGCAGATTTTGAATCCATCTATCGTATTAATGTTTTTGGTGCTGCTCAATTGATACGCCATTTACTCCCATTGCTATCTACAAACAGTCATATTCTCAACATCAGTAGTATGGGTGGTGTTAATGGGTCTGCCAAATTTCCTGGACTTGCTGCCTATAGCAGTAGCAAAGGGGCTCTTGGAATTTTGACTGAATTATTAGCGGAGGAATTTAAAGACAATGGCCCGCGGTGTAATGCCTTGGCCCTGGGAGCGGTACAAACGGAAATGCTTGCCGAAGCTTTCCCAGACTATACAGCCCCTGTTTCAGCCACAGAAATGGCATCCTATATCGCAGATTTCTCGCTCAATGGCCACCGCCTGTATAACGGCAAAGTTCTCCCGATTAGTCAATCTACACCATGAGTGCTTTTACGGCGTATTTGCCTGTCAATGCGCGCTCTCAATGTCTCAATTTGGTTCAAAATCACCTCGTTACCATTCGGGTTGTCAATCCAAGACGCACCAAACACGGAGATTTTCGAAAATTTTCAGATGGCCGATCTCAGATTACCTTGAACAAAATGGAAAATCCCTATCGGTTTTTAATTACATTTATTCACGAGTGGGCGCATTGGTTGGTCATACAAGCACAGCCGTTTAGAACCCAACCACATGGCGCGTTATGGAAACAAACGTTTAAGCAACAAATGCTTCCATTTCTTCAAGATCAAATTTTTCCTGAAGACCTACTTGGCCTAGTGGCAAAACACATGAAAAATCCAAAAGCCACTCTTGATGCAGACCCTCCATTGGCTCTTGCACTCAAGCGCTATGACCCTGCTAACGATAAATCTTTTATTTTTGAGTTAGAAACTGGCACTCGCTTTCAAGCTAACAATGGTAAAATCTACGAATTGGGACAGTTGCGTAGAACACGCTATGCTTGTCTTGAGCTTGCCACAAAAAGAATCTATCTATTCGCTGCACACAGCGAAGTTAAAATGGTTGAAAACTAAAGATGTCTGAGTAATGGAATCTAAATTTGACTTTGCAGAAGAAACCAATGCTGCCAAAGCAGAGGTTCAACAGGAAGCAAAAGGGTTTTTAAAAAGTCTTTTTCGATTTATGTCAACTTTGTTGTCTATACGCAAAGACACAGATTATCGAGCAACGATTCAGGCCGTAAAAGATGATATTTCCTTTCGAGGTGCCACCGCTTGGGTGTTGATTTGTTCGATTTTCCTTGCCTCAATTGGATTGAATTCCAACTCGACTGCTGTGGTCATAGGTGCGATGTTGATTGCGCCTTTAATGGGCCCTGTTCTTGGAATTGGGGTCTCTTTGGCGATCAACGACTTGGCTACATTGCGTCGTTCTTTGGTCAATTTTGGCGTCATGGTATTGCTCAGCGTACTTACGGCATTTCTTTTCTTTGCTCTTTTTCCTCTTCGCGAGGAGTCCAGTGAGCTTTTGGCTCGTGTCAGTCCTGATATTCGGGATGTTTTGATCGCTTTTTTTGGTGGATTGGCTTTGATTATTGCCCGAACCAAAAAAGGAACTATTGCTTCCGTGATTTTTGGAGTTGCCATTGCCACTGCTCTTATGCCACCCCTTTGTACGGTTGGTTATGCACTTGCGCATTCGAATATTCCCTACGCACTCGGAGCTTTATATTTGTTTGCGATTAATGCGAGTTTTATTGCCCTTGCTGCTTATCTCGTCGTTAAACTTTTGCGATTTCCCATGACAGAGTATGCCAACCCCAAGAGCCGTCGTCGTATTTCGCGTCTGGCAACACTATTGGCCTTACTCATGGCGATTCCCGCTGGATTTACCTTTGTTGACGTTTTACAAAAAAGTCGTTTTCAAGCGGCTGCACAATTGTTTTTGGACAGTGAGCTTCAAGGGATTGATAACGCCGATTACTTACGCCAAACAGCACGCATCGTTTTTGATGACTCCCAACCAAAAGTAATTATCAACACCTTTGGCGTGGCCCCATTAGCACCAGCTGTTGAACGAATGTTAAGGGAGCGAATTGCATCCTATGAATCTCTTGAAAATACAGCACTTATTATCAACCAATTGGAACGTGAAAACAAGCGTTTTGACCAGCAGCGTTATTTGATTGAATTACGAAAACGCGACTCATTGGAACTTATACGTCAACAAGCTGAAATTCAAGCACTACAAACACGTATTGGCGAGTTAAACGATCAGTCAACATCCCAAATCTCATTTGATAAAATACTGACCGAAATGAGGGTAATTAGCCCTTTTGCTCGTGAAGTTCGCTATGCACAAACCTATATTTCAAATTTCGATACAATAGACACGGTCGCCGTTTTTCATATACAGTGGGACTCTTCTTTGGACTCCCTAGCAGTAATATCCGAAGAAGAACGTTTACGAAATTGGTTGGTAATTCAACTTCCTAATCGCGCCTTTGTCCTCGAAAGCGATTAGTCCTCTAGATATAGCTTTCTTATTTTTTTGAACAAGTTTGAGGAATACACAAAGTCTGTAACAGCTTCGTTATTGGTTTTAAATATATTTTGGTTTGACCCTTCCCATTCTTTGTTTCCATCTTTTAAAAAGAGAATGGTTTCTCCGATTTCCATGACAGAGTTCATGTCATGGGAGTTTATGACGGTTGTGATATTGTATTCCTTAGTTAATTCCTGAATCAGGTTGTCAATCACGATGGCTGTTTTTGGATCTAGCCCTGAGTTTGGCTCGTCACAAAAAAGGTATTTTGGACGCATTACAACCGCCCGCGCAATCGCCACCCGTTTCTGCATCCCACCTGAAATTTCATTAGGAAGTTTGTGTTTCGCATCGATGAGATTGACACGTTCAATGACAGTCTCAGCTTGATCAATCATTTCTGCTTCTGACAATTTCGTTAGCATACGCATGGGAAACAATACATTTTCAACCACACTCATCGAATCAAATAATGCACTCCCTTGAAATACCATTCCGATCTCTCTACGAAGGGTTCTACGTTCTTCTTCTGTCATTGAAGAAAAGAGAATGCCGTCAAAATAGATTTCGCCTTTATTCGGATTAAAAAGGCCAAGAAGAATTTTGAGTAAAATGGTTTTTCCAGAACCACTTTGACCAATCACCAAGTTTGTTTTCCCTCTTTTAAATTCAGTTGTAATCCCCTTCAAAATAGGCGTATTATCAAACTCTTTATGTATGTCTTTGATCTGGATCATCTTATGAGAAAAAGAGTTGGGTTATAAAATAGTTTACAACAATAATGACAACAGAGCACCAAACAAACGAAACCGTGCTGGCACGACCAACATCAAGTGCTCCCCCTTTCATATAATAGCCATGATAGGAGGGGATTGTAGCCAAAATGATGGCGAATAAAAAGGTTTTTATAAAAGCATATACGACATGAAATGAATTAAACTCCAATTGAATGCCCTCGATAAATGAAGCGCTGCTCGAAAAGCCCCCATATATGGTGGCAGCCCAGCCACCAAAAATGCCTAAAAACATCGAAAAGATAATGACGATTGGCAATAAGGTCATGGCCAAAAGTTTGGGGAACACCAAAAAGTTTACCGAATTAATACCCATAACTTCCAAGGCATCGATTTGTTCGGTTACGCGCATAGTCCCGATACTTGACGTGATATAGGACCCCACTTTTCCGGCCAAAATAATCGCCATAAAGGTGGGTGAAAATTCAAGAATAATGGATTGCCGTGTTGCAAAACCAACCAGATTTTCTGGAATAAAAGTGCTGTCGATATTCAAAGCTGTTTGAATGGAGACAACTCCGCCCACAAAAAAAGAAAGAAAGCAAACAATGCCCAGTGAGCCCAGTATCAAATCCTGAATTTCTTTCAGAACAAGCCCATACATAATCGATCGTTTGGTGGGTTTGATAAACACCAACCGAATCATCAAAAAATAGGCACCGACATGTTTGAGTATATTCACCTGACGAAAGTAAAAAATAATGTTTGCTTACAGGGGTTGTCTCTCAAAAAAATTATATTTGAAGCTTTCAATCCATACAGATGAACAAAATCTTACCTATTTGCATTGTTTTATTCAGTGTGCTGGCCTGTTCCCCAGTCGATCCAGAAAAGCCACCGAAGCTCGTAATCGGAATCGTAGTTGACCAAATGCGTTACGATTACCTCACTCGCTATTGGGACGACCTCAGTCCAAATGGCTTTAAACGCTTTTATAAGCAGGGTTTTGTGGCTCACAACCACCATTTTAATTATTATCAAACCCTAACAGGCCCTGGGCATGCTTCTATTTCAACGGGAACGACACCGTCTGTCCATGGAATTATCGGAAATGAGTGGTATGACCGCACATCACAAAGAGAGGTATACTGTGTTGATGACAAGGATGTGGAAGGATTGGGGTCTACAACCAAAGGAAGAAAATCTCCGAAACAACTTATTACAACCACTTTTGCAGATCAACTTCGACTGCATACACAGTTTCGAAACAAAGTGATTGGCGTTTCCCTCAAGGACCGCTCGGCTGTTTTGTCAACGGGTCATTCTGCCAATGCGGCCTACTGGTTTGCAGGAGAAGATGAAGGTGTGTTTACAACAAGCACATACTATATGGATTCTCTGCCAAATTGGGTGTCTGAATACAACGCCAAGAAACATCCTCACCAATACGCTTCATCTGTGTGGAACACCCTACATCCAATAGAGACTTATACTGCTAGTGGGCCTGATGATACACCTTATGAAGGGATTTTTAAGGGTGCAGACCGACCGACATTCCCCTACGATCTATCAACCCTATCACCAGACTATTACAAAGACAAGGGCTTGGACATCGTTCACAACACCCCTTTTGGAAATACTCTTGTAACTGATATGGCTCTTCTTGCCCTTAAACATGAAGGATTAGGTAAGGATGAAGAAGCCGATGTATTGATGATCAGCTATTCTTCAACTGACCATGTTGGACATCAATTTGGATTGACTGCAATCGAAACCCAAGACACTTACTTGCGTTTGGATTTGGAATTGGAACGATTGTTTTCTGAAATCGATCAAACCATTGGAATGGATGATGTCACCGTATTTCTGACCTCTGATCATGGTGCTGTGCATGTTCCTAAATACCTCAATGATCATAAGTTTCCTGGTGGGCATGACAAAAGCAAGGGAATAAAAGACCAAGTCAATCAAGTCTTATTTTCCAAAACAGGTGTAGATAACTTGGTGTTGCATATTGGCAATGATCAGATGTATTTAGACCATGAGCGAGTTGCAAAAAACAAACTTGCATTAGATAAATTGGCAGATGAAGCAATCCGTATGGTTCTCACCTTTTCTACTATAGAAAAGGCATTTAAAACCGTTGATGTACCGCAACTCAGCCCTTCTGAAAAATTGCACAATCTTTTGCTTCGGGGCAATCATGTCAAAAGAGCGGGTGATATTTATATGATACCCAAACCTGGTCATATCGATTATGGTCATACGGGAACTACTCATGGTACGGGCTTTTCGTATGATACCCATGCTCCGTTACTGATGATGGGTCGTGGAATCAAAGCAGGCCAGACTTACAAAGAGACATCGATTACTGATATTGCTCCGACAATGTGCGCTCTATTGGGCACCGCTTTCCCGAATGGGATGACTGGGAGTGTAATATTGGATGCCCTGCTTAAAGCTGATAAGTAATCGCATTGATATTCATTCCAGCACCAACACTTGCAAACAGGATTACATCTCCTTTGTTGAGTTTGTGATCTTTGAGTTGACCTTTACGCACCAAATCAAATAAAGTCGGTACAGTAGCCACTGAGCTGTTTCCATAGGTTTGGATGTTCATCGGCAAAACACCTTCTGGCATTTGGGTTCGGTATGATCGATAGAAACGCTTGAGAATCGCTTCATCCATTTTCTCGTTGGCTTGGTGGATAAACACTTTTTTGAGCTCTTCAATCTGATGTCCAGACGCATCAAAACAGTCTTTCATTGCTTGAGGTACATGGCTTAGCGCAAATTCATATACCTTGCGCCCTTCCATTTTGATGTATTGGGTGTTGTCATTTTTGGGATTGCAGTATGAATTGCCTGCATAAATATAATAGGTTTCATCAGTTGTATAGGTCGCGGTATTATGGGACAATAATCCCCCATCTCCTTCTTTTTCTTCGATAATCGTTGCACCTGCTCCATCGGCAAAAATCATAGAATCCCGATCGTTGTGATCCACCACCCGTGATAGGGTTTCTGCACCAATAACAAGACAACGTTTTGCCATGCCAGCTTTGATAAAAGCTTGAGCCTGGATGACCCCTTCGACCCAACCCGGGCAACCGAAAATCAAATCATAAGCGACACAGCTTGGGTTCTGTATTCGGAGTTGATGCTTGACTCGTGCGGCAAGAGCTGGTAACATATCAGATTGATTGTTGCCGTGTACAACATCCCCAAAATTGTGACCGACGATGATATAGTCTAGTTGCTCTGGATCAATTCCTGCATCATCAATGGCTCGTTCGGCAGCAAAAGTTGCGAGGTCACTCGCATTGTGATGATTTTTTGCGTACTTCCGCTCCGATATCCCCGTAATTGACTGAAACTTCTCTATAATCGCCTCATTTTTGATCGTAAAAGGAGAGCCATCAGCTTGAAAAAACTCATGTTTCAGAAAGTCCCGATTCGAAGTAACATTTTCGGGAATATAACATCCTGTGCCTGTAATCTTAATGGCCATGATTCATGGTTTTGTTCAAAGCTAAATACATTCTAATGGCTATGTCAAATAATAATAAAAATACTACGACGTCCAAAAATAACATAAGAATTTGAAGGGGACAATGTATAATGGAAATTAAATTTATAAATGACTTAAAATCAGTTATTTAAATTTATTTTTCTGTTGTTTGATATTCTTCTATAGGAGTACAAGTACAGATTAAATTACGATCCCCAAAGGCCTCATCGGTTCGTCTTACACTCGGCCAAAATTTATTTTGTCTCACAAAATCAAGCGGATATGCGGCCTCACTCCGACTGTAGGGAAGGTCCCACTCATCGGCTGTTAGAAGTGCCAATGTGTGCGGAGCATTGTGCAAAATATTGTCTTTTTGATTTGTGTCACTTCCTTCAATTTCGAAACGAATCGAAATCATTGCATCGCAGAATCGATCTAATTCAGACTTGTCCTCGCTTTCTGTTGGCTCTATCATCATCGTACCAACTACTGGAAACGATACCGTTGGTGCATGAAAGCCATAGTCCATCAATCGTTTGGCAATATCAACAACCTCTATACCCTTCTCTTTAAATGGTCTGCAGTCAATGATAAACTCATGAGCAGCACGTCCAGATTCTCCTTTGTACAAAATCCCATAGTGCTTGTCCAACCTCGCTTTGATATAATTTGCGTTGAGAATTGCAATTTCTGTCGCTCTTTTTAAACCTTTAGCACCGAGCATTCGAATGTAGGCATAAGAGATCAAACAAATCATAGCTGACCCCCAGGGTGCGCCAGAAATTGTAACAGGTTGTTCACCATTTGCTAGAAAAGGATGTGAAGGCAAAAATGGTGCTAAGTGCTTTGCCACACAAATTGGTCCGACTCCAGGACCCCCACCGCCGTGGGGAATGGCAAAGGTCTTGTGTAAGTTGAGATGGCATACGTCGGCACCAATCAAAGCAGGGTTTGTAAGTCCTACTTGCGCATTCATATTTGCACCATCCATATAGACTTGCCCGCCACAGTCGTGAATCACTTTGGTAATGCGTTGGATGGAGGATTCAAATACACCGTGAGTCGATGGATAGGTAATCATCAAAGCAGCCAGATTTTCGGCATGCGTCATGGCCTTTTCGCGTAGTTCATTCTCATTGATATTCCCGTGTTTGTCGGTGCCCACAACAATGACACGCATGCCTGCCATGACTGCTGAGGCCGGATTGGTTCCGTGAGCCGAAGAAGGAATCAAGCAAATATTTCGGTGTCGATCACCACGCGCCTCGTGATAGGAACGAATGACCATCAAACCACTAAATTCGCCTTGAGCTCCAGAATTAGGTTGGAGTGAAGTGGCAGCAAAACCAGTTATTTCAGATAGGTCATTTTCTAGCTCCTGTAAAACATGCTGATAGCCCTGTACCTGATCCAAAGGAGCAAAGGGATGGATGTTCCCCCATTCTGGCCTACTGAGCGGAAGCAATTCTGCAGCCGCATTGAGTTTCATCGTGCAAGAACCCAAAGCGATCATACTATGGGTCAGGGATAAATCTTTTCTTTCGAGTTGTTTGATATAGCGCATCAAAGCAGACTCGGACTGATAGCTATAAAACACCTCTTGTGTGAGGTAGGGGGTAGTACGCTGCATGGAAGCTGGAATTCCAACTGGTTTTGAGGGAACTTTCAGAGAAGTTGTCTTACTACTGCTAAAAATGTCAATTAGCTCCTCAATGTCAGAACCGGTTGTGAGTTCATTGATCGATATACTCACACTTTGATCATCAATGATGTTCAGATTTACTCCTCGACGGAGCGCTTCCTTTTGAACGACTACAGTCGAACAATTGATCTGCAAAGTATCAAAAAAGGTAGTGTTGCTCACATCAATACCCACTTTAACCAAGCCGTTAAATAGTGTAAGGGTGTGATTGTGTATGCGTCTAGCGAGTTGACGAAGACCTTCAGGCCCATGATGAACCGCATACATCCCAGCCATCACAGCCAAAAGGACTTGTGCGGTACAGATGTTAGAGGTCGCACGATCACGTTTAATATGTTGCTCACGAGTCTGCAATGCCATTCGCAAGGC
>JAQWIL010000031.1 GCA_029248885.1 Flavobacteriaceae bacterium | reverse complement strand
AAGAAAGTGATTCAATCCCTTGCTGACACCTACTTCTTCAACAGTCAATACAACCAGTCCTATACTTGGTATCGAAAATTGATATCCCTCTATCCTGAAGACATCAAATCCATTTATTACCTACGGGCATCTATCAGTGCTCGAAGCAATGAAAATTACGCCATTGCAGATCGCTATATGCAGCAGTATTTTCGTATGGAAAAAGGGACTGTTATTGAAGACTTGTATGTTACGGACTTGAATTATCTCGACAGCATTGCCGAACTACGTCCCAAGTATATTGTGGAAACAACCAAAATCAACACCGATCAATCGGATTTTAGCTCGGCCTTTTATGGTGAAGACAAACTCGTCTTTTCATCGACTTATCAAGCCAGTGGGCAACGTGATTATGACTGGACAGGAGAGCCATTCTTAGACCTTTACATTGCCGACATTGGCGATGAGGGACAACTCGAAAACACCCAGCAAATCGAGGGAGATATCAATACAGCTTTCCACGAGTCCTCTGCCGTGTTTACGAAAGACTTAAAAACAGTTTACTTTACGCGCAACAACTACAAAAACGGAAAAAAACAAACCGATCGCAAAAACACAGTGCGTTTAAAATTACTCACAGCATCAGTTGATGAAGATGGCAATTGGAGCGATGTGGAGGAGCTTCCCTTTAATAATGACAACTATTCTGTGGCGCATCCTGCCTTGAGCTTGGATGGTAAGAAACTCTATTTTGCCTCAGATATGCCAGGAACTACTGGTGAATCTGACCTTTGGTATGTAGACATCTACAGGGATGGCTCATACGGAGATCCCATCAATCTGGGTCAAAAGGTAAACACAGAGGGTCGTGAATCATTTCCATATATAGCTGGTGATGGCACCTTGTACTTCACTTCTGACGCCCTTATTGGCTTTGGTGGATTTGATGTCTTTAAAGCAGAGCTGAGCGACTCAGGAATTGCTCGTGATGCTGAAAATATGGGACTTCCGATCAATTCAGCTGGGGATGACTTTGGATTTCTGGTGCAAACCGATACCAATACGGGTTATATCTCTTCCAACCGTGATGGAAACCGCGGAAGTGCCTCTGATCAGATTTACTATTTCAAACCTAGCAAGTGTGTGGTTGAAATCACAGGACTTGTACGGGATAGCAATACAGGCAACCTCACGCCAGGAGCAACGGTTAAACTTCTCGATATGGGAATGAACATCATCGCAGAGCAAATTGTACAGCAAGATGCACGCTATTCTTTCCCCGAGGAGGTTGAATGCGGGCAAGCCTATTATTTGATTACGGAAAACGGATTGGCATACTCCATTGCTGAAACGACTTTTGTTGCGCCGACATCCTCACAAAGTGTCAGTGTAGATATGGAAATTGAGACCTTCTCTCAGGATTGCCCGCCTTACGACTTGGGTTGTTTACTCGGACTAAACCCCATCTATTTTGATCTCAACAAATATTTTATCCGTCCAGATGCAGAAATTGAATTGACCAAGGTTTTCAATGCGATGATTCGATTCCCAGAACTGATCATACGAATCGAATCTCATACCGACTCACGTAGCCCACAATCCTACAACTTGCGTCTTTCACAAAACCGAGCGACCTCGACCAGAAATTGGCTGATTCAGCGTGGAATCGCCCCTTCGCGTTTGTCTGCAGTGGGCTACGGAGAAAGTCAACTCATCAACCGTTGCGCAGATGGAGTCCCTTGTACAGAAGCAGAGCATCAGCTCAATCGCCGTTCGATGTTTATCATCGAAAACTATCAGATGTTACCGACCAGCATGACATCCACACCAACTCGACCAACTCAAGCATATTCTCAGATGCCGAGGCCTACTGTAAACCCACCAATTACAGTTCCTCGAGTTCAAAACACGCCCCCGACAAGACCCAAGCCAGTTGTACCACCAGCTCGGGTAAGCCCACCGCCGAGCGTAATCCCTCCAGTTGTGACAAGCGCACCTCCAGTTATGACCACACCGCCAACTCAGAACGCACCACGGGATCAAGAAGAGCCAGCGACTATAGTGATTCAAGTCACCCCTCAAGCCAACGTTCAAACTCCCCCGAACACAGTATCAGAAACAAAGGAGTCTGAAAACGGATCAACCCAACAAGATCTAAATACACAACAACCGCCTGTTCGGTCAGCGCAAGAGGCCCTTCAAATCTTGGAAAACCACCGCAATCAGAGCGGGCAAGGGACCCCAAAAACCCCACAGCCCCCAGCACCCTCACAAACCATTGTCGTTGAAGTCAAACCCAAGCCTACAACCAATGAATCTTCGACATCATCAAAGACTTCTCCGCCCGTTCGTTCGGCAGATGAAGCCCTCCAAATCCTTCAAAACCACCGAAACAAAACACAGGCAGCCAATTCAAATTTATCTAAATCAAAACCTGCCATATCATCGGCGAACACGGGAATCAAACCAGTCAATCTCCCCAACGAAAAAGCCCCTGCCGATACCTTGGATGCGATTGTCGCCAAGATAAAAGCAAAGCAGGCCACTTCATCGTCTTTCAACCCGCAAAAGGCCTTAGCCGATGCAGATATTGTTTATGTTGTACAAATTGCTGCTTTGATCAATAGACGAGATGTCAATCACAAAGTCTTTAGAGGGTTAGGTGGACTTTCAACTGAAAAGTTTAGAGAATTTTATCGGTACCTCTACCGCCCTACTGCGAATTTTCAACAGGCCAAAATCGCACAGCGACATGTGATCTCAAAAGGGTTTACCAAAGCATTTATCGTGGCTTATGTCAACGGTACGCGCACCTCGGCTTGGGAAGTGGCCAAGCTGAATAATCAAAATTAATCTTCGCGCCCACCTAAAGTTTGAGGCGATAGGAAATCCCACATAAGCGATACAAATGACTGCTCCTCAATAATATGGTCAAACCACATATGCATTCCATTTTCAACTTTGTAATGTAAGACTTCAGAGCTATTCGTGCCACCAGAATAAGTATAGATCCAAACCGTTTCATCCCCTAGATTGTGACGACTCTCTTTAGCTTCACTTGAAGTTTGGTTTGCGGTTCTCCAAAAAGAAACGGTTTCGTCAACGCTAGCTACATCTGAAGAACCAGCATAAGGGATAACATCATCGGTTGTACTATGTGCAATCAACACACTTATCGGATGTGAAGGAGCACAATCCTCAAGGTTGAGCTGAAGACCAGAAACAGCCGCTACCCCAGCGATTAAACCCTCCGTAAAGCATGCCAAAGCATAGCTAAACATGCCACCATTGGAAAAACCAGTTGCGTAAATGCGATTGGGGTCAACGGATAGGTCTTGTTGAAGATTACGAATTAGAAGTTCTATAAACCCAATATCATCAGTATTGCTTTTATTGTCTTCAGCCATTGGAGCTGCATTCCAATGGGAAAAACCAGACAACAGCGAACCCTGAGGATAGACCAAAATCACACCCTCTTGCTCGGCGACATCTCGAAAATCAGATTCATAATTAATATAATCTTTTGCATTTCCCCCAAATCCATGAAAATTCAGTAAAACAGGATAATCGGTGTTTTCATTATAAGAAGCTGGAACATAGACAAGGTATTCACGCTCTTTTCCGTTGTAAAGGATGTTTTGCGCGCTGAGTTCCCCTGGAATCAAAGCAGAATCTTCTGGAGTGCTTGAAATCGATTGGGAGGAATTACAACCAAAAAACAGTAAAAAAGTTAAGAACAGACCAGCAGAGAGAAATGTGTTTTTCATTGTCTAAACTTAACAAAATAAATATCATTATTTATCCATGAAGTCGTTAACTTTCATCCTGGCTACCGTTGATTATGCTTTTGCAGATGCCACCTTTTTTGAGGATGGCGAAATCCCTAGGCCAATGTCACAAGTACCATATCATTTTATAGAGGAGAGTGTCACACGGTTCAAATCGCTAGCTACTGAAGAAAAAATAAGATCTATTTTATTCATTTAAACCATACGAATACAGCTAGAGATGCCAATTTTGAAGGGAGAATGGCTATCGAAAAGAAAGGAGATCACTTTGCAACTTTTATAAAGTGCTTTTCGCTCGAGTAATTTAGGCGCGGTTTTTGGGTTTTTTGTCTGGGATTCGACCTTGGTTTCCCATCCCATCAAGGTCAACTTGATCATAAGCATCGGCATGTTCTTTTCGCTGAATGCGATGTTGTTTGCCGATGATACGGAGTAAGAAATAGACATACACGATAAAAATCGCGAGTCCAACAAAAAACATCACTTGGTTAATCATCGCGTCGTCTTTGTCGGATGGCAATTGCAAAACCCAATATGGTTATTGGCCAAAGTCCCACATAAATCCCTTCCAATTGATTACCTGAAAACCACAGAAACACAGAATATAAAAAACTGAAAAAAGCCAGCAGGATCGGGTAGTATTTTTCTAGAAATCGTTTCATAGTTCTAATTTACAAATTTTAAAATAGATGATTATCTCCTTGAACCTAACTTCAAGTCTCTTTGAACATCTTTCTTGACAATGCGCAAGTATTTTTCCCGCTTTTTATGAGAAACAAAAGGCACCGACCAAAACTGTTTGGTTTTAAACCACAACGACCAACGCCAACCGAATACAAAGCTATATACCCCCATAACCAATCGGAGCTTAACAGAATTCAAGTACAACGTACGTACGGGTAGTGAAGGCGCACCATGTGTGACATAAGTTCTGATTTTTTTATCCTTCAAAAACGGTTTGGGGTAGGCATATGTTTTGGTGATATTGACAAATTGATAAGCAAAACCAGGAGTCATCACCTCGTCGAAGAAAATTTCGGTACGTGGAGTCAGACGAAACCACCAAACGGGCGAAACGATATAAATCCACTCTGCCCATATGACGAGCTCTTTGTATTTCTCAATCACAGCGGTTCGTGGACGCGTAAAGCTATCGCGATACAAATCGATGATTTCCAACTCTTGTCCACTTGCTTCAATTTCTGATTTGATGGTCGAAAAGATCCCGTTATAACAAAAGGATTGCTGGTCGGGATGACCGATGACAATTAAATTTTTCATAGCGTATTTTGCGTAAAAATAACAAATAACTTCTTGAGGGGTGTTATGGCGAGGTTATCTCATTCGATTTTGGAGATAATTTGGCAACTCTTGTATCGATGAAACACAGCCATCTGGTACGATGTTTGACGCATCAACGAGGGCCTTTCGGTATTTTCCAGTTTTTACCAACACCCCATGCATCCCCATCTGTTGCGCTCCTTTGATATCATTGATAAGATCATCTCCTACCATGATCAGATCCTCTGGTTTGCAACCAAAAGAATGACTAGCGAGCTCAAAAAAAGTTTGGGTGGGTTTTCCAACGATGATGGCCTGTTTTCCTGTGGCGTGTTCGAGTGCTGCCACAAAAGCGCCACTGTCGAGAACAAGACCGCTCGGACCCTCGTGATAGCGACCTTTGTGAAGCGCAACGATTTCAGCTCTGTCCAAGACTTGATTCATCAAGGTATTGAGCAAATCATAATCCCATCGATTGCCGATGTCGCCAATGACAATCGCATCAGGATGTTCCAAGCAGTCGGGAGGATAGTCGAGTTGTGCCTCTGGACGAAGAACCAAACGACAACGTTTAAGGTTCCGCTGTGCGAGAAAAAGCACTCCTGCATAGTTGGCACTTACGATTTCTTGTTCTGCTACAGGAAGACCCAACCTTTGAAGTTTAGCGACTAAATTTGTTCTGGATAAGGTGGTGTTATTGGTTACAAATCGGTAAGGGATGTCTTGCTCACGCAACCAATCCAAGCATGCAATTCCACCAGGAATCAACTGCTGTTCGACATAAAAAACCCCATCTAAATCAAATAAAATCCCTTTCATCTATTGGCTGTGTTGTCTATGCGATATTCCGTATTTTTGTCGCATCAGTCACAAAGATATGGCGAATCAACCGATGATAGAAGGCATACAAGTCCTAAAAGATAATGGAGTAGCTCGGATTCATTTTGCACACGCCAAGCAAAATGCCTTTCCCACCACCCATCTCAAGGCCTTACAAGCGGCTTTTGAGGAGATCTCAAATGACGATGATGTTCATGTGATTATATTGCAGAGTGACCCTGCAAAGGTCTTTTGCGCAGGGGCATCTTTTGATGAGCTATTGGCCGTGAAAACTCCAGAGGAAGGAAAAGCGTTTTTTATGGGTTTTGCCAATGTGATCAATGCGATGCGACGTTGTCCACAACCCATAATTGGACGCATCCACGGCAAAGCTGTAGGCGGCGGTGTTGGGCTGATTGCAGCTTGTGATTATGCTCTTGCCACAATACATACAGAAGTTAAACTCTCTGAAATCGCAATTGGCATTGGGCCCTTTGTCATTGCGCCAGCGGTATTGCGAAAAATTGGTACGGCAGCACTGTCCGAACTATCACTGACAGCTCATGCATGGAAATCGGCTGATTGGGCACATACCAAAGGATTGCTTTCCGAACTGCATTCCGACTTCGATTCCCTTGAAGAAGCAGTTGCGCAACAGGCTAACCGCCTTGCGGCATATACACCCCAAGCGGTGGCAGAGCTCAAAAAAGCACTTTGGAAAGGAACAGAGGATTGGGATAATTTACTCGAACACAATGCGGCAGTTTCAGGACGTCTTGTTCTTTCTGAGCGAACGCAACAAACCCTACAACAACTTAAATCTAAATCATGACGAAAATCCGCGTAACCAAGAGTTTTGGTTTTGAAACAGGCCATGCCCTATATGGATATGACGGGCTATGCAAAAACGTACATGGTCACAGTTATAAGCTTTATGTCACCGTGATTGGGAGTCCAATCGACGATCAAAATCATGTTAAAAATGGGATGGTCATCGATTTTAAAGATCTCAAGACCATAGTCAAATCAGAAATTGTTGATGTGTTTGACCATGCCACGGTCTTTAACCAAAATACACCCCATGTCGAACTGGCAAAAACACTTTCAGATAGCGGCCACAAAGTCCTCTTGGTAGATTATCAGCCTACAAGTGAAAAGATGGTTGTTGATTTTGCCCATCGCATTGCAGGTCGCTTACCCAGCCATATCAAACTGCACAATGTACGCTTGCATGAAACCGCCACGGCCTATGCCGAATGGTATGCATGCGATCAATAATGACTAACTTTGTTGTGTGAAAGGGAATATCTATTTTGCTTCTGACCACCATTTGGGTGCGCCCGATCTAGAAACGAGTTTGGTTCGCGAACGCCTGTTTGTCAAATGGCTTGATGAAATCAAACCTAAAGCAACAGCTCTTTTTATCCTTGGTGACCTCTTTGATGTATGGTATGAGTACAAACACGTCGTCCCGAAGGGTTATGTACGTGTTTTGGGCAAACTCGCCGAGCTTGCCGATGCGGGAATCCCCATTCATTATTTTGTGGGAAACCACGATATGTGGATGATCGACTATCTCGAAAAAGAAATCGGCGCCAAAGTCTATTTTCATCCAAAAGTGATGGAGCTTGGAACCAAACGATTCTTTATTGGTCATGGCGATGGGTTGGGGCCAAAAGACAAGGGTTATAAACGTATGAAAAAGGTGTTTCGGAATCCGTTTTTTCAGTGGCTGTACCGCTGGTTACACCCCGATTTAGGGATTCCTTTTGCACGCTATTTGTCTTTGAAAAACAAATTGATTTCTGGCTCGGAAGACTTAAACTACGATGGGCCAGACAGAGAATGGCTTGCTCAATATGCCAAGCGAAAACTCCAATCCGAACACTACGATTATTTCGTTTTTGGACATCGGCATTTGCCTTTGGAAATCTCCCTCAACGATAAATCGAATTATATCAACCTAGGCGACTGGATCACCCACTACACCTATGGGGTTTTTGATGGAAAAACACTCTCGCTAAAGCACTGGAAGTCTGCCGATGATTGAGCAAAAAGACCTTGCGTTTGAACAAGCCATCCTCATCGGGATGATCAACCAAAACCAACCCGAGGAACGCATCCAAGAATATCTCGATGAACTTGCGTTTTTAACCCATACTGCAGGCGGAACCGTAGCCAAACGTTTTACCCAACGAATGGAAACCCCACACCCCAAAACCTTTATCGGTTCGGGGAAAATGGAAGAGGTACTGGCCTATGTCAAGACGCATGATATTAGCACTGTAGTCTTTGATGACGAACTCACCCCTGCTCAACAAAGCAATATCGAGCAACTTTTAAAATGTAAAATTTTAGACCGTACAGGTCTGATTTTAGACATTTTTGCACAACGCGCCAAAACGAGCTATGCCCGCACACAAGTCGAGTTGGCGCAGTATCAATATCTCCTGCCAAGACTCAAGGGGTTATGGACACACCTTGAACGCCAACGTGGAGGAATTGGAATGCGCGGACCGGGAGAAACCGAAATCGAAACCGATCGTCGGATTGTCCGAGACAAAATTTCTCTTCTGAAGAAAAAGCTAGTGGGCATCGACCGTCAAATGGCGACCCAACGCGGAAACCGTGGCGCTTTGGTTCGTGTGGCCTTGGTGGGCTATACCAATGTCGGAAAATCAACGCTGATGAATGTGCTGAGCAAGAGTGAAGTCTTTGCCGAAAACAAACTCTTTGCTACCCTCGATACCACGGTGCGAAAAGTGGTGGTGCGCAACCTGCCTTTTTTGTTAAGCGACACGGTCGGATTTATACGTAAACTCCCAACCCAACTCGTGGAGTCTTTTAAAAGCACTCTCGATGAGGTCCACGAAGCAGATTTGTTATTGCATGTGGTAGATATTGCCCATCCTAACTTTGAGGAGCATATCGAATCGGTCAATCACTTACTCAGTGAAATCGGAGCAATCGACAAACCAACGCTGATGATTTTTAATAAAATCGACGCCTATCAAGCTGAGGTATTGGATGAGGATGATTTGGCAACCCCACGAACCACCAAACATTATAGCCTAAACGAATGGCAGCAGTCGTGGATGGCGCGCACCCACGGCGATTCCATTTTTATTTCCGCACAGCATAAAACCCATATCGATGAGTTGCGAGAAATCCTTTACCAAAAAGTCCGCGAAATTCATATCACCCGTTTTCCCTACAACCACTTTTTGTATCCGGAAGATTAAAGTGTCAAACTCACACCTACGCCAAAGACTTCACGACTTTGTAGGGCTTGAACGGCATTGTCATCATAGACCAACTGGATTTCCAACTGGGTGCTGATGAACGCATTGACTTTCATAGTGGCAGTTAGAGAGTAGTCAAAATCGATGTTTTCTGGCTCTCCCAAATAGTCGGTATAGAGTGCCAACCGGTTTTCAATAAATACATTTTCTACCGCTTCAAACTTGTAAACCCCTGTTATAGAAGCTCCCAATTCAAAGAGGTGATTGCTCCCTTTCGATACCCCAAAATAGGCCTTGTCGTCTGCCAAATCTTGCGTAAACTGTCGACTCACAAAGGTGATTCGCTGGGTAAAAGGAGCGATATTCAGCCACAAATCAGTCGACTTTTTCCAATACAATCCCACCCCAAACTGTAGATAAGCAGGCGAGAAAAAATGCGTCCGCAGATTGCGGGTTTCTTCCCCTGCTTCATCCGTTCCAAATCGATAGCCACGAGCAATTTGAGATTTGAAATTCAAAATTGTTGAATAGCTCCAAGTGTTTGAAAACTCCTTTCCCAATAGAGAGTTAATCTCCAAACGATCATTGGTTTTCTTTAGGAATTTATCACCTTCGATATAGCTCAGCCCATAAGATCCTGAGCTTTTGGTATCCCATGACCAGCCATTTTCTTTGTAATGAATTTCGTAATCGACAGTAAATCCAAGCGACACATTATTGACCCCACCAGAAGCCCATTGATTAAAAGCCGCTTGATTAAACAACAAACTCGCTTTTCCAGAATAGGACCATAGGCCACCTACAGGATCTTTTGTTTGGAGGTCAGGCTCCTGCCCATGCAACGAAATCAATCCTAAACAGAGCAGTACAATGGGTGTTCTTTTCAAAGCAGGTTAATTTCTTGCAAAATTATGAAAAGCTATCGTTTATACAAAGGTACAGATGAGCATGCCTCTCCATAAGCGATTCGGTTAGCGTGGGGTTGCAATACTTCCATCAGCCGAACATAAACCCAATCGGGTACCGACCCATCGCTACATCCTTTGATGATAATATTTTTTTGAGTGTATTCCTCAACTTTGAGCTTTGCCAAAGCCGATTCATAAGCCATATGCAAAGCATCGGCTTGATTTCCCAAACAAATCCCCAAGGCATATGGTTGTAAGCAACTTGTAAGCAGCATAGCGGCCCATTGAGGTACCAATGTCTCTTGGTCGATTTGTATAGCCACATACTGACCAGTGTAGTTTGTCCAGTCATGGGCAGCCATAGCTTGACGAAAGGATTTTTCCCGTAAAATGGGCTCTTCATGAAGAAAGTCCGATAGGGTCACCACAGACACCGCCATATCTTTGACTAGGGTAGCGGGATCAAATTGGATCAGACCGCTTTCAGCGACGCGGTTTACGATGCTCATCTTATAAAAATCCGAGTTCGAGTTTAGCTTCTTCACTCATCAAATCGCGCGTCCATGGCGGATCAAAGGTAAGCTCCACTTCGGCTTCATTTACCTCATCGAGAGATTGTACTTTGTCCTTGACTTCTTGTGGTAGCGAGTCTGCTACAGGACAGTTGGGCGTGGTTAGTGTCATCAACACTTTCACATCTTGATCTTCATTGACAAAAACATCATAAATCAGCCCGAGTTCGTAGATATCCACAGGAATTTCGGGATCATATATCGTTTTGAGTACGCCCACAATTTTATCTCCAAGTTCTTGTCCTTCCATCAGTTGAGTTGTGTTTGATACGCCAAGGCATATAGTTTGAGTTGTTTAATCATCGACACCAAGCCATTGGCTCTGGTCGGGGAGAGATGCTCTTTCAGCCCAATTTTGTCGATAAAATCGGTATTCGCATCTAAAATATCTTGTGGGCGTTGATTGGAAAATGTCCGAATTAATATGGCGATAATCCCTTTTGTAATAATCGCATCACTATCAGCTGTAAAAACCACTTTTTCGTCAATCATATCCGCATGTACCCACACCTTGCTTTGGCAGCCTTTGATGATGTTGTTTTCTGTTTTATGCTTTGCATTGATTAGGGGGAGTGACTTTCCCAAATCGATCATATACTCATAGCGTTGCATCCAGTCGTCAAAGAGTGAAAACTCGTCTATGATTTCGTCTTGTACTTGCTCTACGGTCATATGTCAAAAATACAAATTAGCGCAACATAGCAACTGCTCGTTGTACAGCGTTGACAAAAATATCCACTTCTTCTCTGGTGTTGTAAAACGCAAAGGAAGCGCGTATGGTACCTGGAATTTTGTAGTAATCCATAATCGGTTGGGCGCAGTGATGGCCGGTTCGCACAGCAATGCCCATTTTGTCGAGTAGGGTGCCAACATCATAGGGGTGAATCGAATCGACATTGAATGAAATTACAGCAGTTTTGCGTATGCTATTTCCATAAATCCGAAGACCATCAATTTGGGTGAGCTTTTCAGTGGCATATTGAAGAAGTTCATCTTCATAGTTTCCAATCGCTTCAAAACCGATGTCATTCATATAGTCTAGTGCTGCGCCAAAGGCAATTCCTCCGCAGATATTGGGTGTGCCTGCCTCAAACTTATGCGGCAAATCTGCATAAGTAGTTTTCTCAAACGTTACTTCGTCGATCATTTCACCACCGCCTTGATAGGGAGGCAGTTTGTTGAGCCATTTTTCTTTGCCATAAAGTATGCCGATCCCTGTCGGGCCACAGAGTTTATGCGCCGAAACGGTGTAGAAATCGGCATCGAGTTTTTTGAGATCGGGCTTGATATGTCCACAGGCCTGTGCGCCATCAATCAGAACAGCAGCACCCACTTTGTGTGCTTTATCGATAATCTCTTGAATTGGGTTGATCGTTCCCAGTGCGTTGGACACGTGATTGACAAACACCAACTTGGTTTTCATGTGTAGAAGTTCGTTGTAGGCATGCATATTCAGTGTTCCCTCATCGGTCATTGGAATCACGCGAAGAATTGCGCCACTGCGCTCACACATCATTTGCCACGGCACAATGTTGGCGTGGTGTTCTAGGGCGGAAACAATGACCTCGTCGCCGGGGTCTAAAAGCGTACCAAACCCAAAGGCAACCAAATTGATGCTATGCGTCGTTCCAGACGTAAAAATTACTTCATGAGCGTTTTCAATATTGAAATGAGCTTGTATGGTCTGCCGTGCGTGCTCAAACTTGTCAGTCGCTTCTTGACTCAAACTGTGGACGCCACGATGGATATTAGCGTTATAGCTTTGGTAATAATCAGCAATCACATCAATCACTTGGGTTGGCGTTTGCGAGGTGGCGGCATTATCTAGATACACCAAGTCTTGCCCATTTACTTTTCGTGATAGAATGGGAAAATCGGCCCGTATCGTGGTTAGATCTAATTCCATATTTATAGGTTAAAACCGAGGTTAACACCCAATTTTTTTGCGATTAGGGCATTGATTCTGGTTTTGACCGCAGGGATATTGACACTTGCCAAAACGTTATTTGCAAAGGCATAGGTGAGTAGTGCCCGTGCTTCTTTTTTGGGAATGCCTCTTGTTTGCAGATAAAACAGAGCGGTTTCGTCGAGCTGACCAATTGTACAACCATGGCTACAACGCACATCATCAGCAAAGATTTCGAGTTGCGGCTTGGTGTTGATGGTCGCTTTATCGCTCATCAAGATATTGTTGTTTTGTTGAAACGCATTGGTCTTTTGCGCTTCTTGTTCCACCACGATTTTGCCGTTGAACACCCCTGTCGATTGCCCGTTATAGATGCCTTTATACTCTTGATGACTTTCTGAGTTGGGATGGGCATGATGCACCAGGGTGTGATGATCGACCAATTGCTTGCCTTCCACGAGGGTAATGCCTTTCATGGTGGACTGAATCGCTTGATCTTTGTGATAAAAGTGGAGGTTGTTGCGAATAAATTGACCCCCAAACGAAAAGGTATGCACTTTGGCATGCGAGTGCTTTTCTTGGTGGATATAGGTGCTATCGACCAAAGACGCTTCCTCATGATCGTTTTGAATTTTGTAGTAATCGACTTGCGCGCCTTTGTGGGTAAAAATTTCGGTCACCACATTGGTCAACACGGGGGTATCGGTCAAGCTTTGGTGGCGTTCAATGATTTGCACTTCGCTTTGGGCTTCCACCACAATCAAATTGCGGGGTTGTAGCATCAAGTTCTGATTAACGCCAGTTGAGAAATGAATGATTTGAATCGGTTTTTCAACTCTTTTCTTCTTTGGTATATGCACAAAGGCACCTTCCCGACCAAAGGCCGTATTCAAAGCGGTAAAAGAGTCTTCCGAATCGGCAACAGTGTCAAAATACTTTTCAATTACCTTTCGGTATTTGGCCTGACTCAATGCCGCCGAGAGCAAGCATACATCCATCCCCTCGTGAGTGGTTTCGGAGAGAAAAGAACTATATACCCCGTCGACAAACACAATTTTAAAGGTGTCAACGTCGTGAAGGATATAATTTTGAACCTCGTCAAGGGTAAGGTTTTTTGATTTTTTTGGAAAAACGGTATAATCTGTTTTGACCAATTTGTTAAGCGGGGTGTATTTCCACTCCTCCATTTTTTTGGTTGGAAACCCTTGTTGCTCAAAAGTTTCAATCGCAGCCGACCGAATTTTAGCAAGCCCAGAAGGTTCTGCGGTTGCAGACGTCTGCGCCATATAGGAAGCAACAAGCTTTTCTTGTAAATCCATTATATCGCTTGTTTGATCCAATCGTATCCTTTTTCTTCAAGCTCAAGTGCGAGTTCTTTACCGCCAGACTTTACAATTTTACCCTCGTGAAGCACGTGCACAAAATCAGGCACGATATAGTCCAACAGGCGTTGGTAGTGCGTGATCACAAGAATAGCATTATTCTGATTGCGGAGACTATTGACCCCATTAGCGACTATGCGCATGGCGTCGATATCGAGTCCCGAATCTGTCTCATCCAAAATTGCAAGTTTGGGCTCGAGCATTGCCATTTGAAAAATTTCGTTTCGCTTTTTCTCTCCACCCGAAAAGCCCTCATTGAGCGATCGCGATAAAAATTGAGTATCGATCGAAAGCAACTTTGCTTTTTCTTTGATTTTTTTCAGCATCACATTGGCGGGCATTTCCTCAAGCCCTTGTCCCTTGCGCGTTTCGTTGATGGCAGTTTTGATAAAATTCGTGACCGTAACCCCAGGGATTTCTATAGGATATTGAAACGACAAAAAGATGCCCAAATGGGCACGCTCATCAGCGCTCAAATCACTGATATCTGCCCCTTGATAGAGAAGACTTCCTTTGGTAACTTCGTAGTCCTCATGTCCTGCAATCACTGTGGAAAGTGTACTTTTTCCCGAGCCGTTAGGACCCATAATCGCATGAACCTCACCTGGTTTGATATCGAGATTAATCCCTTTTAAAATTCCTTTCCCTTCAACTTGGGCGTGGAGGTTGTCTATACTCAGCATATTATTCAGTTCGAATTTCGATCATTTGATTGGTTAATGGTGCGGATGGCGCTACAGAGTCAATTTCCTTTACGTTAACAACTTGTGGCCAGCCTTCTTCGTTGGGGTTTTCGGATATGACCCCTTTGATATAGACTTGCACCATATCAAAACTATCTTTTTGCACGGTGAGTGCTTGGGCGTGTAATTCGTGGAGTTTGTCATCTACAACAACACCATAAATTTCACTGCCGGTATTCAGGACAGCGGCATTGTCATAAAACAAAAACTCGCCAGATAGGCTTTCGGCTTGTGGTTTGGGTTGTGTTGTACATGCTGTGACAAATAACAATAAGGCAATAAGTGGTAGGTAATATTTCATTTGATTATGATTTTTATCCAACAGAACCTTCAAGTGAAATTTCGAGTAGTTTTTGCGCTTCCACTGCAAATTCCATCGGCAGTTTATTTAAAACATCTTTGCTAAAGCCGTTAACAATTAGAGCGATTGCTTTTTCGGTCTCGATACCACGTTGGTTGCAATAAAAAATCTGGTCTTCTCCAATTTTACTAGTCGTGGCTTCGTGCTCGATTTGGGCGCTTTTATTTGCGACTTCTATATAAGGGAACGTATGCGCGCCACATTTGTTGCCCATCAGCAGCGAGTCACATTGCGAAAAGTTACGTGCATCATCGGCTCGGGAATTGATTTTGACCAATCCACGATAACTATTTTGGGAGGTCCCTGCCGAGATCCCTTTCGAAATGATGGTGCTTTTTGTGCGTTTGCCCAAGTGCACCATTTTGGTGCCTGTATCGGCTTGCTGATGGTTGTTTGTGACAGCAATCGAGTAAAACTCCCCAATGCTATCATCTCCTTTGAGAATACATGAAGGGTACTTCCAAGTCACTGCTGAGCCCGTCTCGACTTGTGTCCAAGAGATTTTGGCGCTTTTATGGCAAATCCCTCGTTTGGTCACAAAATTAAAGACACCACCCTTGCCTTCCGCATCTCCGGGAAACCAGTTTTGAACGGTGGAGTATTTGATTTCGGAATGGTCCATGGCTACGAGTTCCACAACGGCTGCATGCAATTGATTTTCGTCACGTGCAGGCGCGGTACATCCTTCAAGATAACTCACATAACTGCCTTCATCGGCGATAACGAGCGTACGCTCAAACTGCCCTGTTCCCGCTTGATTGATACGGAAATAGGTGGAGAGTTCCATCGGGCAGCGCACCCCTTTGGGGATATAGCAAAACGACCCGTCGGAAAAGACCGCAGAGTTTAACGCAGCATAGTAATTGTCTTTTCGCGGCACGACTGTTCCAATGTACTTGCGTACCAAATCAGGGTATTCTTTGATTGCTTCGGAAATCGAACAGAAAATAATACCTTTTTCAGCCAGCGTTTCTTTAAAAGTAGTCGCAACAGAAACAGAGTCCATCACGATATCGACTGCAACGCCAGAGAGTTTCTTTTGTTCTTCAATGGGGATACCGAGTTTTTTAAAGGTATCGAGCAGTTCGGGATCTACCTCGTCCAAGCTGTTGTATTTAGGAGCAGTTTTTGGCGCTGAATAATACGAGATGGCTTGAAAATCTGGTTTGGGATAATTCAGGTTGGCCCAATCTGGCTCTTCCATAGCACACCACGCTTCGTAGGCCTCCAAACGCCATTCGGTCATCCAGGCGGGCTCATTTTTGCGTTGAGAAATTGCCCGAACGACGTCTTCGTTAAGACCGACTGGAAAGGTATCCGAATCGATGTCTGTGTAGAATCCATAGGCATACTCTTTGGATTCCAGTTCTTTTTTTAATTCTTCTTCTGTATAGGCCATAGCAAACCTGTTTTAAAGCGAAAAACTCTCTCCACACCCACAAGTGCGATTGGCATTTGGATTGTTAAACACAAAGCCCTTACCGTTGAGACCACCTGAATATTCTAGGGTTGTACCTACGAGATAGAGAAAACTTTTTTTATCGACCACGATGCGCACATCGTTGTCTTGAAATAGCTTATCATCATCTCCTAGTGCATTGTCAAACTTTAACTCGTATGACAATCCCGAACAGCCCCCGCTTTTGACCCCCACACGCACAAACGAATCGCTGATGTCATAGCCATCTGACTGCATCATCTGCTCTACTTGTTTGCGTGCTTGCGTGGACACTTTTATCATATCGTTTATTCGAGATGTTTTTCGTGTACGAAGATAGTATATTTTAAGGATATAATAATCGTTAGTGGGGTTAAACGAATAGGACTTCTTTATTTCGTAATCTCATCATTTTATTTATTTAAACACAAAACAAAAATTGATATAAAAATCTCAAAAAAAAGGGAGGGGATAAGGGTTTATGTTTTTTTATATTTGAATCACTCTAAATCTTACAAACATGAATAAATTATTTTTATTTTCTATATTTTTATTTGCCTCTTTAATTTCTTTTGGGCAAACATATGACCAAGAGTTGGTCATCAAATTCACAAATAATCCAAGTAATGGACAAAGTCTGACCATCGGAAGCTGTATAGTTACCTTTTCTGGAGGTTCTGGAGACACCTCACCCTCCTGCTCAAGTAATTCGGCATCCGCTATTTACATACGATCAACCCTTAGTCAAACCTTAAATGAGTCTCGGCCTGGTTATGCCCAAGGGTTTAAGCAGATCCAAGATTTTTCTGATAGTACCCATGGTGACATAACAATGGCATATGACAATGATAAAACATTTACGTTTACTTCCTCATCTTCAACAAACTCAAAAATTAATTTTGTTAACAGTGCCACAAGTTCTGTTACGGAGGTAAGTAACACAGTTGAATCTACTTTATCAGTTCCAGAATATCAAACAAGGGGGGTTATACTTAGCCCCAATCCGGTATATGATAAATTATTTATAAGCTCACCTAAAGAAATTACATCGATTTCGATTTATTCTATTTTTGGTCAAAAGGTATATGCAAGTAGTCCTCTTCAAAACGATTTTGAAGTGGATATTTCATTTATTCCGAGAGGAATATATCTTGTTAAGGCGAAAACCAAGCTAGGCAATAAAACAATGAAAATACGTAAAGAGTAAATAATTTTTGACCCCCACACGCACAAACGAATCGCTGATGTCATAGCCATCTGACTGCATCATCTGCTCTACTTGTTTGCGTGCTTGTGTAGATACTTTAATCATAGTGGGTTAAGGGGTGTTTTTCTACAGGCACATATAACACATTTTACCCACAAGAGCATCTTTGCAAGTCGCTAAACATACCCAGAAGGAGACAGAGAAGGTTTTTACAAATTAAATTTATTTATTATTTTAACAATAATATTTGTAATTCTCAAAACGACAGCGCATGTTTCGTTTTTACTTTGGCTTTTTACCAGCTATTTTTTGTTCAGGAACTATTGTTTCTGCAAATACCCTAAACAACCCATCCAATGCCAATATGAACGATTATAGAGTGGTTCCTTTGTTTAATGAAAATGACGTGATCCGAGGCGCCAGTTACAGCGATTTGCAAACGACTGGACTCAGCTCGGATCATTTGCAAACCTACCCTGACGGAGTTGAGTTTTATTGGGAAATTTCAACCATCATAAAAATCTCTGTTGAATGAAAACTTACACCTATACAGATAACTTTTACCCTTTAAACCTTATTACTTTCTCACTTTGCTGTCTCTTTTCAGCATATACTTTTGCACAAACTTTTGAGTTTACCCGTAATATCATAGACTCAGACACTAGTTGGGTGTATGGAATGCATGCAGCCGATTTAGACCAAGACGGAGATGTAGATGCTTTTACAGCCAATTGGGGTGGCAATAATTTCCGTTGGTACGAAAACGATGGTACGGGTACTTTTACAATCCATTCGATTGACAATGCTGCAACAGGTGCTTCCTTTATCACGGCTGCAGATATCGACTCGGATGGTGATGTAGATGTTCTGGGCGTTAAATGGGGGTCAAATGCGATGGACTGGTATGAAAATGATGGGAATGAAAATTTTACACATCATCAGCTTGCAACGGGCTTATCTAACCCTCAAACTGCCTCTATTGTGGACATTGAAGGAGATGGCGACCAAGATATATTGCTCACAACCTCAGACGGCCTAACTCTCTATACAAATGATGGAACCGAAAGCTTTACCACAAGTTCGCTTTCTACGGAAACAACTTCTGTATATGTTTCAACCTCCGACATCGATGAGGATGGCGATTTTGATGTACTTTTAACTGCTTGGAGCGGCATCCATTGGTATGAAAATGATGGGAGTGGAAATTTTACTTCCCACACATTAAACACTTCTATTCCAAGCGCCTATGCAGTAATTGCTGCTGATCTGGATGGCGATAATGATGTTGATATTGTTTCAACTTCGAATGGCGACAACAGCATACTTTGGTATGAAAATGACGGAAATGAAAGTTTTACAACCCATACGATTGCTTCACAAAACAAGGCCCGCGGTCTGGCGGTTGCCGATTTGGACAAAGACGGATATATGGATGTTTTGGTGGCCTCCCAAGCTGGGGCGGGAGACGTATATTGGTATAAAAATGATGGAAGTCAAAGTTTCACGACACAATTAGTTGGCGTTGAAGCAGGGAATCACAACTTTGTCTACGCTGCAGATTTTGACGGTGACGGAACAGACTTGGATGTCTTGACGATGAATTCAACCGCTAACAGACTAAGCTGGTATGAGTCAGAGTTGATGGACAGCATAGCACCCACAATCATTTCCTCAGCCACAGCCACCATAAATGAGAACAGTGGTGCAGGACAAGTGGTTTATATGATTACTGCTGACGATAATGTTGGGGTAACGAGCTATGGCATTGGGGGTACAGATGCGTCTGATTTTAGCGTAGACGCCACAACGGGGGCGGTTACCTTAACGGCCGATCCAGACTATGAGACCAAGTCGAGTTATGAATTTACAGTTACGGCAAGCGATGCAGCGGGCAATACCAGTGCAGCGCAAACGGTTACCCTATCCATTAACGACTTGGATGATATAGCACCTGAACTTTTTGATATGCCTGAGGGGAATCATGATGAGGGTGTAGCAACTATAGACTTAACTCTTAGTGAGGATGTCTCTTTAAGTGGTGAATCCATAGCGGGTGACTTTACGATAACGGGTGCGGCATCAAATCCAGTGGTGAGTAGCTTATCAGTTTCTGGAAGCGAAGTGACGCTGACATTAAGCGGAGTGGTTGTACAAGGCGAGACAGTTTATCTTTCATACACCAAATCGGTAAATGCGGGGTCTATTGTAGATGCTTCAGGCAATCGATTGGGCGACTTTAGCGGACAAGAAGTGAATTTTGTCACCTTTGATCTCAACGAACCCAAAGGGACGGAAATCTTCTTTACCAATCCAGTTCGGGATCGACTCGAGATCCGTAGCGAATCTGTTGTCAAGCGTGTTGCATTGTATTCACTAACAGGTCGAAAAGTCCTTGACCAAAGACCAAACCGGCAATCACCGTCGATTGATATTTCTTCGCTAGCTCAGGCCATCTATTTGATGAGTGTGGAAACGGAGACCAACCAAATTACCGTGAAGTTGGTGAAACGATAAACAAGCGGTAGATAAGTAAAGAAAAAGGCGCAGCGAAAGTTGCGCCTTTTTTTATGTGAGTAAGCAATCGATACTAGACAGATCGCTTCTCATTGCTATCTCTTCCCAATTTGTTATAGTTCGCTTAAAAAAACGCTAATTTTGCCGCATGTTAGAGAACAAAGAAGCACCCAAAACTCCGCTTGACAGTTTGGGGGAGTTTGCCCTTATCGATCACTTGACCAAATCGGCAACAACTGCTTTAGCGTCAACCGTTTTGGGCATCGGCGACGATGCTGCAGTGCTCAAGCACAAAGGCGAAACGGTTGTGAGTACCGACATGCTCATTGAGGGCGTGCACTTCGATTTGGCCTATATGCCGCTTAAGCATTTGGGGTATAAAGCTATGGTGGTCAACCTGTCCGATATTTATGCGATGAATGCGCAAGCCACACAAGTGTTGGTCTCCTTGGCGGTGTCCAATCGCTTTCCATTGGAGGCGGTTGAGGAGTTGTATGCTGGGATTCACTTGGCGTGTAAAACCTATGGTGTTGATTTAGTAGGAGGTGACACGACCTCATCTCAACAGGGATTGCAGTTGTCTGTAACCGCTTTGGGCATCGCACCAAAAACAGGAGCGGTATTGCGTAGTGGTGCCTCCGAAAAAGATTTGCTGGTGGTCAGTGGTGACCTTGGTGGCGCCTATATGGGTTTGCAGGTATTGGCACGTGAAAACGAAGTGTTTAAGGCCAATCCTCAACACCAACCCGATTTGGAGCCCTATAGCTATTTGGTGGAACGTCAGCTCAAGCCCGAAGCACGAAAAGATGTGGTGCAACTGCTCCATGATTTAAAGGTACAACCCACGTCTATGATCGACATAAGCGATGGTTTGTCTTCTGAGGTCATGCATTTGTGTAAACAAAGTGGTGTGGGCTGTCGCGTGTATGAAAACAAAATCCCACTCGACCCGCAGTTTATCAGCGTCTGTGAAGAGTTTAACCTCGACAGTACGACCATTGCCTTGAGCGGTGGAGAAGATTATGAGTTGTTGTTTACGATCAAACAAACAGACTTTGACAAAATCAAAGGCAATCCCAATCTAACCGTGATCGGTCATATGACTGCCAAAGGCGATGCCCCGTCTTTGATTACTCGTGCTGAAGAAGTCATTCCACTCAAAGCCCAGGGCTGGAAGGCGTTTTAGCCGTTCATCAACTCTTCAATTTCCTCGACCTCAATCGGGATATTTTTCATCAAATTGAGGGGTTCACCACTTTCTTGCACCACCACGTCGTCTTCCAATCGAATCCCAAATCCCTCATCGGGAATATAGATGCCGGGCTCAACCGTAAAGACCATATTGGCAGCGATGGGTTCGTCGAGCAATCCATAGTCATGGGTATCGAGTCCCAAATGATGCGAAGTCCCATGCATAAAGTATTTTTTATAGGCGAGATTTTTTTCGGTTTGCTTTTGCACATCGGCTTTGTCCAATAAACCCAATCCCAACAATTCGGCAGTCATGATTTCCCCCACTTCTACATGGTATGCTTTCCAATACGCACCTGGCACAAGGAGCTTGGTCGCTTCGTTTTTGACGCGCAAAACGGCATCATAAACAGCGCGTTGCCGCTTGGAAAACCGACCAGATACAGGAATGGTTCGGGTCATATCGGATGAATAGTTGCCATACTCCGCAGCCACATCCATCAACAACAAATCACCGCCTTGACATTGCTGGTTGTTCTCGATATAGTGCAGCACATTGGCATTGGCGCCTGAGGCAATAATGGGGGTGTAGGCAAAGCCCTTTGAGCGATTGCGAAGAAATTCATGCGCATATTCCGCCTCAATTTCATATTCCCAAACCCCTGGCTTGACAAAACCCAAAACACGTCGAAATCCCTTTTCGGTAATATCACAGGCCTTTTGGATGTGTTCGATTTCTTCTGGATCTTTAACAGCGCGCAACCGCTGAAGAATTAAGTTGCTTTTCTCATAGTTGTGTGTTGGAAATTTGGTTTTACACCACTCGATAAATCGATCTTCACGGGTTTGAGTTTCTACATTCGCGCGATAGTGTTCGTTGGTATTGATATAGATATGTTCGACTTCTTTTGCCAAGGCCAAAAAATGATCTTCGAATTCAGCCGTCCACTTCACAGTCGATACTCCCGATACTTCTGTCGCTTCGGCTTGGGTGAGTTTATGGCCTTCCCAAACAGCGATATGCGAATTGGTTTCTCGTACAAAAACCACTTCACGAAGGGCAGGGTCTTTGGCATCTGGACAAAGCACCACAATTGTTTCTTCCTGGTCAATGCCTGTGAGGTAAAACAAGTCACGGTGTTGTTCAAATGGCAAGGTGCTGTCTGCGCTTACAGGGTAGATGTCATTGGAATTAAACACGGCAATGCTATTGGATTTGAGTTGTGCCATAAAGCGCTGACGGTGCTGTGTGAAAACAGGATGAGGTAGGCGGTTGTATTTCATATGGTAAAGTAAAAAAAAATTATCTTCACAGTAAAATCAATTTCTTGACAACAGACTAAATTGTTTACGAATCGATAAACAGTTTTCATAAAAAAACAGTCGATTGAGATAAAAGTTGTTAGATTCATTCAAAATCACTAAAATCCTTTGGTCGTCATGCGTTCAGCACCTAATTTTGCATCAATAATTAGCTAAAAAACTATGGGAGTTCTCTTATCTTCTACGATTTTGCGAAAGGTGGCCATGGCCTTGTCCGGTCTCTTTTTGATGCTCTTTCTGCTCCAGCATTTCGCCATCAATATCACTTCTGTATTTAGTGAAGAGATTTTTAATCAGTTTTCCCATTTTATGGGCATCAACCCAATCGTACAATTTCTTCTACAACCCGTTTTGATATTTGGCGTTATTTTTCACTTTGTAATGGGCTTTGTTCTTGATATTCAAAACCGCCGCGCACGGGGAACACGTTATGCTGTTTACAAAGGCAATGCCAATGCGAGTTGGGTGTCACGTAATATGCTGATATCTGGCGCAACAATATTGGCATTCTTGGCTTTGCACTTCTATGACTTTTGGGTTCCTGAGATAAACTATAAATACATCGAAGTCTTGCCTGAAGATCCCAATCGATACTACGAAGAATTGGTGCACAAATTTGAGGACTTCACTAGAGTTATCCTCTATGTGATTTCGTTTTTCTTTTTAGCGCTTCACCTGTCACATGGATTTTCATCATCCTTTCAGTCAATGGGCTTTAATAACAAATACACACCAGTCTTAAAATCGATCGGAAAAGTCTATGCCATCGGAATTCCTGCTGGCTTTGCGTTCATTGCGATTTTTCATTTTTTAAATCACTAACATGACCAAATTAAATGCTCATATTCCTGAAGGTCCACTAGCTGATAAATGGACGACGCATAAAAACAACATTCGCTTGGTGAGTCCTGCAAACAAACGATTGATCGATGTGATTGTCGTTGGAACAGGACTGGCTGGAGGTTCTGCTGCAGCTACCCTCGCCGAACTGGGCTATAACGTCAAGGCGTTTTGCTTTCAAGATTCACCACGTCGCGCACACTCTATTGCTGCACAAGGAGGAATCAACGCAGCGAAAAACTATCAAGGGGATGGAGACTCAATCCACCGCTTGTTTTATGACACCGTAAAAGGGGGAGATTACCGGTCCAGAGAAGCAAACGTGCACCGATTGGCTGAGGTTTCAACCAATATCATTGACCAGTGTGTTGCCCAGGGGGTTCCCTTTGCACGTGACTATGGAGGGTTACTCGACAACCGATCGTTTGGCGGGGTACTTGTGTCTAGAACATTTTATGCCAAAGGGCAAACAGGTCAGCAACTGCTGCTCGGAGCATATTCGGCGATGAATCGGCAAATTGGTCGGGGTAAAATCAAAATGTATAGCCGTCACGAAATGCTGGACCTAGTAAAAGTAGATGGGAAAGCACGTGGGATTATCACTCGTAATCTTATCACAGGAGAAATCGAACGCCATGCAGCACATGCTGTCGTTATTGCTTCTGGAGGATACGGAAACCTGTTTTACCTCTCAACCAATGCGATGGGGAGTAATGTCACAGCAGCTTGGAAAATACACAAACAAGGTGCCTATTTTGCGAATCCTTGTTTTACACAAATTCATCCGACATGTATTCCTGTGTCTGGAGATCACCAGTCCAAATTGACATTGATGTCAGAATCTCTCCGCAATGATGGTCGTATTTGGGTGCCAAAAAAGAAAGAAGACGCAAAGGCAATTCGTGATGGACGGCTGAAGCCTACCGATTTAGCAGAGGAAGACCGTGATTATTACCTCGAACGTCGCTATCCAGCTTTTGGAAATCTCGTGCCTCGTGATGTAGCATCGCGTGCGGCTAAAGAACGTTGTGATGAGGGCTTTGGGGTCAACAAAACAGGCGAGGCAGTATTTCTCGACTTTGCTGCAGCCATTGAGCGATATGGCAAAGAAAAAGCGCATGTCAAAGGATTGGATGAAAACGACTCTGCACTTGTACAAAAACTCGGAAAGCAAGTTATCAAAGCCAAATACGGCAACTTGTTTCAGATGTATGAGAAAATCGTTGATCAAAACCCCTATGAAACGCCGATGATGATTTATCCTGCGGTACATTACACCATGGGTGGGGTTTGGGTGGACTACAACCTAATGACAACAGTACCTGGTTGTTTTGCGATTGGGGAGGCAAACTTCTCTGATCACGGCGCCAACCGACTTGGTGCTTCCGCGTTGATGCAAGGCTTGGCAGACGGCTATTTTGTGTTGCCATACACCATAGGCGATTATCTTGCAGATGATATCCGCACGGGTGCAATCTCCACAGACTCACCCGAATTTGAAGAAGCAGAGTCAAATGTGCGTGCTCAAATCGATGGCTTTATCAAGAATAAAGGAACCAAAACGGTCGATTATTTTCACCGAAAACTTGGAAAAATAATCTGGAACAAATGTGGGATGTCTCGAAACTCTGAAGGACTCCAAGAAGCCATCGCAGAAGTCAAAGCACTGCGTGACGAATTTTATAAGGACGTTTTTGTGCCCGGCACTGCCGATTCTTTCAATGAGCCATTGGCAAAAGCGCTTCGAGTTGCAGACTTTTTAGAGTTGGGCGAGCTCTTTGCCAAAGACGCATTGGAACGCTCAGAATCTTGTGGAGGCCACTTCCGTGAAGAATCTCAAACTCCAGAGGGGGAGGCACTTCGGGATGATAAAAACTTTACGTTTGTATCTGCATGGGAATACAAAGGAGAACCGAGCAATGCCAAACTGCATAAAGAAGTGCTGAAGTACGAAAATATTGAATTGAAAACAAGGTCATATAAATAGCGATGAAATTGAAACTAAAAATCTGGCGACAAGAAAACGCCGCCGCAAAAGGGAGCATACAAACCTATTCACTGGATGGCGTGTCCCCCGATATGTCCTTTTTGGAAATGATGGATGTGCTCAACGAACAGCTGATGGAACAAGGGATTGACCCTGTTGCTTTTGATCATGACTGCCGAGAAGGAATCTGCGGTTCTTGTTCGATGTTTATCAACGGAGAAGCCCACGGTCCAGATCGTTTGGTCACCACATGCCAGTTGCATATGCGAAAATTTAAAGACGGGGATACCATTCACATTGAGCCCTTTCGTGCAAAGCCATTCCCTGTGATTAAGGACTTGGTTGTAGACCGAACGGCCTTTGATCGAATTCAACATGCAGGAGGGTTTGTATCGGTAAACACTTCAGGGAACACCCAAGATGCCAATGCGATTCCAATTGAAAAAGCGGATGCCGATAAGGCCTTTGACGCGGCAACTTGTATTGGATGTGGTGCTTGTGTGGCAACTTGTAAAAACGCATCTGCCATGTTATTTGTTTCGGCCAAAGTATCTCAATACGCTTTGCTCCCACAAGGTCAGGTAGAGGCGACTGATCGTGTGCTAAATATGGTCAGTCAAATGGATGAAGAGGGCTTTGGAAACTGCACCAACACTGGTGCCTGTGAGGTGGAATGCCCCAAAGGGATTTCATTGGAAAATATCGCCCGCATGAACCGAGAATATCTATCGGCGAATGTGAAGGGGTAAAAACAAGACCTTTACCCCATGCAAACCCTAGACATTGCTTTACTACAACCCAATACGATTTGGCACGACTCACAAGCCAATCAACAATTGATTGCTGAACACCTTCATCAATTACAAAAAAGTGTTCAGCTGATTGTACTTCCCGAAACTTGGGCAACTGGCTTTACGATGACGCCAGAACAAGTCGCAGAAGCCCCAAATGGCTCATCGGTGTTGTGGATGCAAGAGCAGGCAAAGGTGCACAAGGCAGCGGTTTGCGGGAGTTTAGCGATAGTTGATAAAGGGCAGTTTTACAATCGTTTTTTCTTTGTACACCCCGATGGTAGCATGGATACCTATGATAAGTATCACCCTTATACGCCTTCAGGAGAATCAAATGTCTATCGAGCGGGGACAGACTCCGTTACGATCGACTATATGGGTTGGCGAATTCGCCCGATTATTTGTTATGACTTGCGTTTCCCTGTATTTTGTCGCAACAATGATGATTATGATTTGCTGATTTGTGTTGCCAATTGGCCAGAAGCACGAATCCAGGCGTGGGATACGCTCCTTAGCGCCCGTGCGATCGAAAACATGGTCTACACCATTGGGGTAAATCGCGTGGGGCGTGATGCCTATCGATTGCAGTACCCAGGGCACTCTGCCATTTACAATGCGATGGGAGACCGTGAGGGGTTTTTAGGCGAAGAGCAAACGATAGCGCATATCGTCATCGATAAGTCAAAACTGGAAACAACTCGAAAAAAACTCCCTTTTCTACAAGATCGAGATGACTTTACTCTATCCTAAACTGCTCTTGTAACTCCCAATTGGCACGCACATCGAGGAGGGGTTCATGGTGATAAACACTTTCTGGATAACGGCGATCGAGAAATCGTCCACTATCCCATTTCCCATTGTTGTTTTTATCTACGATCAATCGCACATAGTACTTCTTGGGTTGTAGGTTGGCAAAGACAACTCGTCGTTGCGGGGCTTCTATGGGTAAGCTGCGAACAAGATTTTCATTTTCGTCTGTGAGTTGCACGATGATTGGGTAGCTCGGCACCCCTACAAGCTGTAGATACAAACTCCCATAGTCAGCGGGCTTTTGGGTGCGAAACCGCATTTGAACGGTATCGTTAGACGTATTAAAAAAGTCGGTGATTGCACCTGGAAATACGTCCAATCGGTAGTTGTCGTTTGGCAGGATGTCAAAATCAAAGAGAATACGGTGCGGGTCTTCAACAGAGACATCAAATGGAACAGGAATCGAGTCACGATCGAGAAGACGCATTTGTGATTTATCAATCGTCAAAATGGGAGTTGAGGTTTCCATACGTAGGGTATCGCTCAAATGTAAAACGCCTGTGATGCTAGGGGTTATGGTGAGAGAATCCACTTCTGCCTTTCGGATTTGATGTGTGCGTTGAACCTTAAGCGTGTCATAGCGGATGTCGAACTGCAAAGAGTCGGCTTTGAGGTTGTTGTACCAAACATATAAGGTATCCGTTTCTTTATCAAAAGATTGAATGGTCTGCACACTGTCGGGAAGGTTTAGCGGAAGTACTTCCAAAGCAGTTGGGTCGCCGTAATAACCCAGCCCGATTCGATTTTGACCTGCTTGAAAGCTACGTCCCAATGAAAAGTCGGTTTGTTCTTGAAACAAATCCAGATGAAACAAGCTATCTGTGGGCAACTCGATAAAGTCGTTGGCAAAAGCAATATCATCAACGCTTTGATCAAAAGTGTAATTGTTTGCGATGTCCTTTTGGGCGATGAGCAAATAGCGTCCAGCGCGGACATTGTCAATTTCAAAAACCGCCAAACTATCGAGGGTGTTGGAAAGGTAATCAGGCGGACGGTTATAAATGAGGGAATCGGTATAGGTGCTATCGACAGCATAGAGCATCACGGACACAAAGTTTTTGGCTTCTCTCCCAAAGGCATTCCCAATCGTACCACGCACTTGAAGGGAATCGACATAATCCCCAGTGGAGAATACGTAGCGGAAATACGGATATGGATTTCCTTCGTTGTTATCGACAATGCTCTGCCCGAAATTAAAATTATAGGTGGTGTTTGCTTGGAGTGAATCCATAAGTTCGATTTGCACATACTTGGCAGCAGTGCTTTGCGGTGAAATGGTATAGGTAGCCGGATCGAGAGGTGGAGAAATAATGAGCTGTTCTTTGAGTTTGTTGAGTTTTACATACTCGTCAAAATACAGACGAACGCGATCCTCACGAAACTGTGTTGCATTCAGTTCGGGAACTGCGCGCAACAAGACTGGCGGGGTTTCGTCCTCGGGCCCACCAGTGGGATTTCCACGCTTTGCACATTGCACAAACAACAGCGTTATCAAACTCCACAAAACCAGTGAAAAGGTATGTCTCATCAACTACAAAGAAACGACTATTTTCAGGACTAAGGAAGAGGGGATTTGGCAAATGCGATTGTGGCTACAGAAACCCGAACACCCTTAATCTGCAACAAGCAGTTTGCTGCCCCAGACAAGGTGGTTCCAGTTGTGACCACATCATCAACCAGCAGCAAATGCTTTCCAGCAAAAACAGAAGAATCGACAACGGAAAAGGCATCCTTGATCTGCGCAGTCCGCTGATGAGCGTTGAGTCGGACCAAGGTTTTTGTGGCCTTGTGGCGGACTAAATTTTGCGGAACATAGTCGATTTGAAGTTGTTTGGCGAGTTGTTGTCCAAATTGCGAAACTTGGTTATAGCCCCGTTGTCGATGCCTGCGTTTGTGTAAGGGGATGGGCACAACAAGGTCGCAGGATAAAAAGGGACTATTGACGAGCTTTTGCCCGAGTTGAGCACCAAATAGACTTCCGAGCTGCTCTCTGTTCATGTATTTCAATTGGTGAATGAGTTGTTGAACAAGTCCTTGTTGTTCAAAATAAAACAAAGATGTTGCATAAGAAATGGTGGTGAGTTGGTGGAGTAACTTGACCAGGGGATTGGAGTTGCTGAAATGGGAATTGGTTGCTGGCAGTTCGCTTAAACAGTGGAGGCAAAGAATAGTTTTTTTAGGAACAGCAGATTTACAACCAAGGCAATAATTAGGGAAAAGCGTCTGCAGGAAGTCATCAAAAACAGTATACATGGGGCATCAATTGGTCATTCAATTTACAAAAGAAAGCTTATTTTTGCGCCATGTCTGAAACCGACCAGTTTAAAAAAGTGATTGCTCATGCCAAAGAATATGGCTTTGTCTTTCCGTCGAGCGATATTTACGATGGGCTGAGTGCCGTGTATGATTATGGGCAACAGGGCGTACTGCTCAAAAACAACATTCGCAACTATTGGTGGAAATCCATGGTGCAACTCAACGAGAATATCGTTGGACTAGATGCTGCCATTTTTATGCACCCCACAACTTGGAAAGCATCGGGGCACGTCGATGCCTTTAACGACCCATTGATTGATAATAAAGACTCCAAAAAACGCTATCGTGCCGATGTGTTAATCGAGGACTATATCGCAAAACTGGAAGGGAAAATCGAAAAAGAAGTCACCAAGGCCGCCAAGCGTTTTGGGGATTCGTTTGACAGAGAGCAATTTGTGTCGACAAACCCTCGCGTGGTTGGTTATCAAGAAAAGGCAAGCGCAATCAGTGCTCGAATGGCCAAGTCTTTAGAGGCGGAAGACCTTGCTGATGTCAAAGCACTTATCGAAGAACTGGAAATTGTATGTCCATTCTCTGGTTCAAAAAACTGGACGGATGTCAAGCAATTCAACTTGATGTTTGGCACCAAGCTCGGCGCTTCTGCCGATCATGCGACCGACCTGTACTTACGCCCAGAAACAGCCCAAGGGATTTTTGTAAACTTTTTGAATGTACAAAAATCGGGACGTATGAAAATTCCTTTTGGAATTGCTCAGACGGGTAAAGCATTCCGAAATGAGATTGTTGCACGACAGTTTATTTTCCGTATGCGAGAATTTGAGCAAATGGAAATGCAATTTTTCATTCCTCCGGGGTCACAAAAAGAGTGGTATGACCATTGGAAAAAAACCCGCCTCAACTGGCATCTATCTTTGGGGATGGGCGAGGAAAACTATCGATTTCACGATCACGAAAAACTGGCGCACTATGCCGATGCTGCCTGTGATATTGAATTTAAATTTCCGTTTGGCTTTAAAGAATTAGAGGGGATTCACTCCCGAACAGATTTTGATCTTGGAAGTCATGAGGAATACTCAGGAAAGAAATTACAATACTTTGATCCAGAACGCAACGAAAGTTACACGCCTTATGTTTTAGAAACTTCAATCGGATTGGATCGGATGTTTTTGGCGGTGCTTTCTCACAGCTTGCAAGAGGAACAACTTGAAGATGGAAACTCACGAACGGTATTGCGATTACCCGCCGTTTTGGCACCGACTCAGGTTGCCATTTTACCCTTAGTGAAAAAGGATGGTTTGCCGGATCTTGCTCGTGATTTGGTTGCAGATTTAAAATGGGATTACTCGACAGCTTATGATGAGAAAGATGCGGTTGGCCGTCGATACAGACGACAAGACGCGCTCGGAACACCATATTGTGTTACGGTTGATCACCAAACCTTGGAAGATCAAACGGTTACTCTACGAGAAAGGGACTCTATGGAACAAATTCGGGTGGCAGTCAAAGAGTTACCCCAATTGCTGAACACAAAATTGAATCTCAAGAATTGGTTACTCTAAACGAGTTAAAATTAGTATCTCTTGCCAATTGAAAGCCCAAACCTAACGTGCGCTTCTGGATTACTTCCATTCGAACCATGATTATCCAAATATCTGCCAACTCCAACAAAAGGTTCATAGGTATATCCAGATCGACTAATCCATTTTCTTCCAAATGTAACCCCAAGTGAAACTCTAAAGATATTATCTCTCTCTATATAACTGTCTGTAAGCTCATCATAGTTACTACTATCTTCGTCTTTGGAAGTGGCAAACGAACTAAATGCCTCCACAAATATCCCCTTGGTGCCGTAGTCTCTTCTATTTAAAAAGTATAACCTATAATATGGGGAAATCGCAAAACGACGTTGAACAACATCAGAACTTAAACTATCACCAAAATTGACAAATAGTCCTGTTCCATAGCTGGAATTTTCGTCGATAATTCTTTCATAATACCCGTGGAATGCAGGGAAAAGAAGTAAATCTAAAAAGTTAACTCTAATCTCGTTATTTCCAAAAGTATCAGCGGCTTCAAAAGAAGAGTCTTTGACGATTTCAACTTTGATTACCTTTTCCTCTGACTCCTCTTGGGCAGATAGAATAGAAAAAAGAAAAAGAAAGGTGATCGAAAAGAAAATTGGTTTCATTTTTTGTGTTTTATCTGGCCCAAAGATATAAATAGTTATTGTATTGGCTACAAACAGAGCACAACAACTACCAACGCCTGCCCAATGAGATACCCACTTTTGGTGCGACGCCTGGGCCATGAGATGTCAAAAAGTTGCGGGCAACCCCTCCAAATATGGAAACTGAAAAATTTCGCCTCGTCAGGAACTTCGCCCCAACAGCAAATCCAATCCCCAGTTCGGTAAAGGGCTTGATCTTATAGGGAGAATAGCGATCATCAATAGTCAGGCAGTCATAACAACCTGTGTCTTCCCATGAATAATAATCATAATGCCCCTTGGAGAACATCACAAAACTTTCGACAAAAAAGCCCGCATAGGGTTTGTTCCCAAAATAAATCCGATAATACGGACTTAGCGCAAACCCCTCATAATAATAGGGTTTGTCGTAATCGCCTAACCGGTCTGTGCCGTCCAAGGAAATCAGCATACTCACGCCAAGACTCGATTCGTCATTGATGATATGTTCATAGCTTAGGTCTAATGCACTAAATATCAGCAGATTAAAAGCATTGATTTGAAATTCATTTTTCGGAAAATCATCTGTAAACTCTCCATAACTGGTTTGGGAAAAGCCAAATGAGGTAAGCAATAAAGCGAGGATTGTAAAGCAAGTTGTTTTCATGATCTAAGATTTAGGTTTCTTTACCTGCATCAATAATTGTGCCAGTTAAGGGGGGGGGTCTACACCTATTTTTTGGATCGGATGTTTCCAAATTCGACACTCAACATCGGACGCGTGTTTGACCGTTTGGAGTTTAGATTGGCTTGAATATCGATTCCGATACTCAAAAAGGAAAAGGGCAGAAAGCGACCACCTACTTTTACAGGAAACCCAAGCGTTCGTGGACCTATGGTTTGCTCAACAGAAATACCGTTTGAAGGGAATGTCATGACATCCTCTTTTGTGACAAGAAGCAATCCAATCCCTGTCTGAACTTGAAAGCGAAACTTTTGGTTTTTGGAATCGATGTACTTTCCAATCAAGGCATTGATCATGGTGTGTCTTTCCTTGGGGAGATAATCCGAAGACACATACTCGTCTCCAGAAATATACCCCAAGCTATACACAAAAGAGCGAGAAAAGGCATTGATTTCAACCCCTTCCGCATAGTAACTGTCTGCATAGGGGTCAAGCGTTCCCTTGATCGCCAGAGAATATTTGCCGATCGATTGGGCTTGCAGTAGTGATAAACTAAAAAACGGAAAAAGTAGGCATATCGTTTTCATGATTTAGAAATGGGATAAACATGAGTTCAAGGTAAACATTTTTTTAATTCATGTCTAGCCATCTTTGTATTTTAGCAATCATGAAGATCATCTCCTATAACGTCAATGGCATCCGCGCAGCATTGCGCAAAGATTTTTTAGCTTGGCTACAAGCAGCTTCCCCCGATGTGCTCTGCCTACAAGAAATTAAAGCCACTCCCGATCAATTTGACCCAAGTGTGTTTAAAGAATTGGGGTATCACCACAACTATTGGTATCCTGCTCAAAAAAAGGGATATAGCGGCGTGGCGGTATTGTGCAAACAAGAGCCAAACAAGGTGGTCTATGGCACCGGCATCGACTATATGGACACCGAAGGGCGCAACCTCCGTGTCGATTTCGACGGGGTATCGGTCATGAGCTTATATCTACCTTCGGGAACCAATCCCGAGCGTTTGGCGTTTAAGTTTACCTATATGGATGACTTTCAGACCTATATCAATGAACTTAAAAACGAATATCCCAATTTGGTGATTTGCGGAGACTATAATATCTGCCACGAAGCCATCGACATCCATGACCCCGTGCGAAACGCCAAGGTTTCTGGCTTTTTGCCCGAAGAACGTGCGTGGATAGATCAGTTTATGCATCAAGGCTTTACCGATTCGTTCCGTCATCTCAATGAAGAGCCACACAATTATAGTTGGTGGAGCTACCGCGCCAATGCTCGTGCCAATAATAAGGGCTGGCGTATCGACTACGCCATGGTGTCCGAACCCCTGACCAAACACATAGAAAGAGCGTTTATCTTGCCCCAAGCTGTCCATTCTGACCACTGTCCTGTTGGCGTCACTTTGAATATGGATTTATGAAATA
>JAQWIL010000022.1 GCA_029248885.1 Flavobacteriaceae bacterium | reverse complement strand
TTGACCGAAGCATCAGGCGATTGGTCAGAGGGGGATATCCATTTTGGATTTAATATCAGTAGAGTGTTTGATTGGTAGTCACTTTCGTATTACTTTTGTCTTGTAAAACAATCAAACTATGTCATCATTTGACGTTGCTGTTATCGGTTCTGGCCCTGGTGGCTACGTAGCAGCGATTCGCTGTGCCCAGTTGGGTCTGTCCACTGCCCTTATCGAAAAATACGATACCCTAGGCGGTACTTGCCTCAATGTGGGTTGTATTCCTTCCAAATCCCTTTTGGATTCCTCGCATCACTATGAGGAGTCGATTAAAAATTTTGCTACCCATGGGATTGATGTAGAAGGGGAAATCAAGATCAACTTTGGGCAGATGATGAAAAGAAAGTCAGAAGTCATTGAGCAAACAACCAAGGGGATTGACTATCTGATGGATAAAAACAAAATCACGGTTTTTCACGGTCTTGGCAAATTTGTCGATGCGACACATATCGAAATCGCAGGCGAGAAAAAACAGACCATCGAAGCCAAACACAGCATCATCGCAACAGGATCCAAACCCGCAGTTTTGCCTTTTGTCACACTGGATAAGGAACGAATCATCACGTCCACAGAAGCCCTGTCCCTAACCGAAATCCCCAAGCATTTGGTGGTGATTGGCGGTGGGGTTATTGGTTTAGAACTCGGTCAGGTCTATCGCCGATTGGGTGCTGAAGTGTCCGTCGTGGAATATGCCGATCGCATTACGCCAATCATGGACAGCTCACTTTCCAAAGAATTGATGAAAGTGATGAAAAAACAAGGCGTCAAATTCTATCTCTCACACCAAGTCAGTGGGGTAGAACGCAAAGGTCATGAAGTAACCGTCACTGCCAAAGACAAAAAGGGACAAGACGTAACGTTTACGGGCGATTACTGCCTGATGTCTGTTGGACGCAAGCCCTTTACCAAAGGACTTGGTCTAAAAGACGCTGGCGTTGTGGTCAATGAGCGTGGGCAAGTGGAAGTGAACAAGAAACTCCAAACCTCGATTTCAAATATTTATGCCATTGGCGATGTGGTACGCGGTGCGATGCTCGCTCATAAAGCAGAGGAAGAAGGGGTGATGGCTGCAGAAATTATCGCTGGGCAACAACCGCATATCGATCATAACCTCATACCCAATGTGATTTATACTTGGCCGGAAGTAGCTGCAGTAGGTAAAACCGAAGAAGAACTGAAAGCCGCGGGTGTGGGCTATAAAGCAGGGCAGTTTTCGATGCGTGCACTGGGTCGTGCCAGAGCGAGTATGGATACCGATGGCTTTGTCAAAATCCTAGCAGACGCCAAAACAGACGAGGTTCTCGGTATTCATATCATTGGTGCAAGAGCTGCCGATTTAATCGCGCAGGCCGTTACTGCAATGGAGTTTCGAGCATCTGCAGAAGATATTGCCCGTATGAGCCATGCGCATCCCACCTATGCAGAAGCGATGAAAGAGGCCGCTTTGGCTGCCACGGAAGACCGCGCGCTACACGTCTAGATAGCTTATTTTTCGAAATATTTTGTGAATTTCTCTCGTATGGCATCGAGTTCTAGGTTGCCAATGCTTCCGCTATGGGTGTGCTTTGCCATTTTGGGAGGAACAAATTCCCCCTTATTGATGGCTTCCCCAATCTGGACATAGGCATCCCGAAACGGAACTCCTTGCTGTATGAGTTCGTGCAAGGCATCTACACTAAATACATGGGTGTACTTTTCATCTGAGAGAATATCGGTCTCGACTTGCACTTCTTTTATACTAGAGATGGTCATTGACAAACAAGCTTTGATATCATCGATGGCTTGCATGATTGGTCCTTTAAACAATTGCATTTCTCTGTGGTAGCCACTTGGCAAATTGGTGCCCATCATTGACAATTCATTGGGTAGGGCTTGAAGCTGATTGCACTTTCCTCGAATAAGCTCAAATACATCAGGATTTTTTTTGTGTGGCATGATGCTAGAGCCCGTTGTGATGTCATCTGGAAAGGAGATAAAATCAAAATTTTGACTCATATACAAACAGACATCCATCGAAAACCGACTCAGCGTACCAGCAAGACTACCAATGGCCTGTGCCAAGTTTTTCTCGAGTTTTCCCCGACTCATTTGCGCTGCTATGACATTGTATTTTAGGGTTTTAAACCCGAGCGTTGCTGTGGTGTCATGTCTATCAATCGGGAAGGAGCTGCCATAGCCAGCAGCACTCCCGAGTGGATTTTGGTCACACAACGTGTGAACAGTATTGAGCAAAAGCACCTCATCGGCAAGAATTTCCGCATAGGCAGAAAACCACAGCCCAAAGGAAGATGGCATGGCGATTTGCAAATGTGTATATCCTGGCAACAACTGATCTTTATACCGATCTGCCAAGGACATATACTGCTCAAATAACGCTTTGACAAGTTGCTTGATTTCTTGAATTTCATCTTTGAGGTAGAGTTGCATGGCGACCAATACCTGATCGTTTCTCGAACGCGCAGTATGGATTTTTTTGCCAACGTCTCCGTATGTTTTTGTCAATTCGTACTCAATCTTAGAGTGAACGTCCTCAAAGTCGTTAGAAATCGTAAACGTACCCTCTTCAACTTCTTTAGACAATGCAGTAAGCCCCTCTACAAGTTGATCGACTTCAGATTGAGAGAGCAAGCCAACCTTCCCCAACATCTTTGCATGAGCTTGTGACGCAATGATATCATAGGGAGCAAGTCGCAAATCCCAATGGCGATCATCACCAACCGTAAATTGGTCGATATGGTCTCTTACTTTTGTTCCTTTTTTTTGCCAGATTTTCATGATGTTATTACTTGGTCGAGCAATTCGATATATAAGCGAACTGCTTCTTTGATTTCATTTTCATAAATAAATTCGTCTGCCGTATGTGATCTTGTCGAGTCCCCAGGACCGAGTTTGAGTGACGGACAGGATAGGGCTGCCTGATCGGATAGGGTAGGCGAACCATAGGTGTTTCTCCCCATCGCAACCCCGGCAACAACTAGCGGATGGTTGTTATCGATTGAGGAAGATTGCAATCGCAAGGAGCGAGCGGATACCTCACAGGGTGCTTGACCGACGATCTCTGCAATTTCTTGATTGGTATAGCATTCGTTTACGCGTACATCCAATACCAGATTAACCTGTGCCGGCACGACGTTGTGCTGACTGCCAGCATTGATTTGGGTGATGGTGAGTTTAACTGGTCCGAGTGTGTCCGATACTTTGTCAAACGAAAGGTTTTGAAACCATTGCATCACATCCATACTCTTCAAAATCGGGTTGTCGTTATTGGGGTGAGCGGCATGTCCAGCCGTTCCTTTTATCACTGCATCAAAAACAACAAGTCCCTTTTCGGCGATGGCCAATTGCATTTGTGTGGGCTCTCCAACAATCGCTACATCGATTTCAGGCAGGGCTTTTAACAAGCTGTTCAATCCATTTGGCCCTGAGCTTTCTTCTTCTGCTGTTGCGGCAACAATCAGGTTGTAGGTGAGGTTTTCCGCTTCGTAGAAATGGGCAAACAGTCCGAGTAAGGATACCAAAGCGCCCCCTGCGTCATTGCTGCCCAATCCAAATAGCTTTCCATCAATAATCTCCGCTTTGTGTGGGTCACGCGTATAGGCCTTATTGGGTCTTACGGTATCGTGATGTGAATTTAATAGCAAATTCGGTTTGGCTGGGTCGTAGTGCTTGTTAAAGGCAAACACATTGTTTTGAATGCGCTGGGTCTCAACCCCTTTACGATGTAACCAGTTTTGGATACAATCAGCCGTTTGAGATTCCTCTCCAGAGAAGGAGGGGATTTCAATCAGTTGCATGAGCAACCCAATCACATCATCTTCTAAATGGTTTGTGCTCATCCAATTACTGTTGTTTTAAGTGCCTGTTCGTCATGAACAGTCTCTGGTTTTTCAATGGTTACTGCTTGTACCCCATGTTGGAGTGCCATCACGGCATTTTGCAATTTGGGAAGCATCCCGTCTGCGATAATGCTCTTGTGGTGTAGTTCGTCCACTTCGTTGACTCGAATGGTGGGAATCACACTGTTTTTGTCCTTAATATCTTTCAATACACCTGCATGTCCAAAACAATAGTGTAAATACACTTTGTAATCCGCAGCTAAAGCACTGGCGACAGTGGCAGCGATGGTATCGGCATTTGTGTTGAGCAGCTGACCGTTTTGGTCATGGGTAATCGCGCAAAACACAGGAGATAATCCAATCGACAGAAATGTCTTTAGACTTGCCGTATTGACCGAGCTGATGTCTCCAGCCCATCCATAGTCAATGTCTTGTACAGGTCTTTTGTTTGCTTGAATCAGATTGGCGTCTGCACCCGATACGCCAATGGCGTTGGTGCCGAGTTTTTGAAGACCCGCTACGACAGTTTTATTGGCAAGACCGGCATAAACCATGACGGCTACATCTAGGGCATCATCGTCAGTGATTCGTCTTCCGTTATGCATTTTGGGTTCTATGCCCAGTTTTTCACAGAGTACACTGGCTTGGCTACCACCGCCATGGACAAGGATTTTGTGTCCAGAAAGCGCATGAAAAGAGGCCAAAGCGGTTGCTGTCGCACTGCTGTCCTCAAGTAATCCTCCGCCAAGTTTGACAATGTGTAGCTTATCCATGGGTTAAAAATTCTTGTAAAACGGCCTGTGCGGCAAAAGTTCTGTTATTGGCTTGTTCGATCACCAATGACTTTGGGTGGTCCAAAACGCCGTCTGATGCAACCACATTTCTTCTGACGGGAAGACAATGCATAAAAAAGGCTTCGTTGGTGTGTTTCATTTTATCAGCTGTCATCATCCATTCGTTGTCTGTTCGCAAAATCGCACCGTAATCGGTATAGGAACACCAGTTTTTGACATAGACCACATCGGCACCTGCCAATGCTTCTTCCTGATTGTAACTGACCTTGTGATTCCCGACTATAGCCGGATTGAGATCATAACCCTCGGGGTGGGTAATGACAAAGTCTGCATTAGAATGATTCATCAATCCGATAAATGAGTTGGCAACCGCATGAGGCAATGCCTTTGGGTGGGGCGCCCAACTCAACACAATTTTTGGTTTTTTGATGGTTACTTGCTCCAGTATGGTCAGCCCATCCGCCAAAGCTTGCAGGGGATGTGCTGTTGCACTTTCCATATTGATGATTGGAACCGCAGCAAACTCAGCAAATTTTCGAAGGACTTGTTCTTCTTCATCACGCTTTTTATCGGTCAAGGAAGCAAATGCCCGAATCGCAACAAAATCACAGTATTGAGACACTACCTGTGCAGCTTCTTTTACGTGTTCTGAACGAAGTCCACTCATGATGGTTTCGTCTTCATACTCGATTGCCCAGGCCTCATTGCTAAAGTTCATTACCATGACGTCCAAACCAAGGTTTCTTGCTGCCTTTTGGGTGCTGAGTCGTGTGCGTAAACTTGGATTAAAAAACAATAAGCCAATCGTTTTTCGTTGTCCCAAGTGCCTATGAGTAAAAGGGTCTTGTTTGCAGCTTTTGGCAAGCGCAATGGTCTTTTTCGGATCGACCAAATCTTGTAAGGTGATAAAATTTTTCATCAGTGACATGCGTTTAAGGCAGTAAACAATTGATCCAAATGCTTTTGTTTGACATTGAGTGGGGGTAGGATTCGAATCAGATTTTTGTTGCTACTCCCTCCTGTAAAAATACGGTGTTTAAAAATCAATTCTTTTCGCAATGCGCCTACTTCTTTCTCAAACTCAAGTCCGAGCATCAGTCCTCTTCCTTTGATGGTTTTGACAAAGGGGAGTTCTTTAGCCCTTTCAATAAAGTATTCGCCCATGGCTTTGGCGTGATCGTAAAGTTTTTCTTTTTCCAAGACCTGTAAAACCGCTAGGGAAGCGCTACAAGCAAGGTGGTTACCACCAAAGGTTGTACCTAACATCCCATACTTGGCCTTGATGACTGGATTGACAAGGATTCCCCCAACAGGAAAGCCATTCCCCATGCCTTTGGCTATACTGATGATATGCGGTTTGATATTGTATTTCTGAAAAGCAAAGAAATCACCACTTCGTCCAAATCCAGATTGTACTTCGTCTGCGATTAAACAGGCTTGATGGTTTTCACAAAGAGTTTCCATTTGTGCAACAAACGCTGCTGTTGGCTCATCCAAACCACCAACCCCCTGTATGGCTTCAAAAATGACAGCACAGACATCCCCTTTGGCCAGCTCTTTCTCAAGCGCATCAGCATCGTTAAACGGGATAAAATCTACTTTTTGTTGAGCGTTGAGAGGTGCCTGTATATTTTTGTTATCAGTGGCAGCTACCGCAGCGCTTGTTCGGCCGTGAAAGGCATTATCAAAAGCAATTACTCGTGATTTACCAGTGTGAAATGATGCCAGTTTAAGTGCATTTTCATTTGCCTCTGCGCCCGAACTACACATAAATAACTCATAATCGGTACAACCTGACTGTCGATTGATTTCTGCTGATAGTTTTTCTTGTAGTGGGTTTTGAACGGCATTTGAGTAAAACCCAATTCGATGGAGTTGCTTTTTCAACATTCGTTTATAGGTTCGGTGCCCATGACCGATCGAAATTACCGCATGACCTCCGTATAAATCGAGATATTTGGTTCCTTTTTGATCATATACATACACCCCACGGGCTCTAGTGGGCTCTACTTCATACAAGGGATATACATCAAATAAGGGCATGGCTTATCCTTTACTAATCACATTAATTTTATTGAACGAAGCGACAATCCCTTTGATTAAAGACGAACTCAGCCCTTGATGCTCCATTTCATTGAGTCCTTCGATTGTACAGCCCTGTGGCGTGGTTACCTTATCGATTTCCTGTTCTGGATGAGAGTCGGTTTCAATCAGTAGGGAGGCAGCTCCTAGGGCGGTATACATGGACATTTTCATTGCTTCATCCGCATCAAAGCCGAGTTGAACGCCCCCTTGGGTCGTTGCGCGAATCAATCGCATCCAAAAGGCAATCCCTGACGCACAGATAACCGTTGCAGCTCGCATATGCTTTTCGTCGATGATGATGCTTGTGCCTAGGGCATTGTAAATCGCTTCTGCGAGTGACAGGCGTTGTTTTCCTTTGTCATTGGCACATAAACAAGTCATTGATTTACCAACTGAAATTGCTGTGTTTGGCATCGATCGAATGATGTATTTGTCGTTTCCGACTACGGCTTCCATTTTCTCGATTGAAAACCCAGTCACTGTTGAAATTAAGACGTGTTTTTCGGTAAATAGATCTGCATTTTTCGCAAGAACTTCGCTGAGTTGAGCGGGTTGTACGGCAAAAATAATAACATCAGAAGATGTAATGGCTTCCGCATTATCATCCGTGATGTGTGTGTTTTTGTACTCGCTCCAATCCGAAATCGAAGAGGTATTTCGTTTGGTGAGGTATAACTGCGTAATGATGTTGTTGGTCAGCAGCCCTTTTGCAATACTCAATCCAAGGTTTCCAGCGCCGATAATTGCGATTTTCATAGTATTCGTGTTTAGTGAACGTTTGCTTTAAGTTGTAATCCTGTTGTTTGTGGCCACGAAAACATCAAATTCATGTTTTCAATAGCTTGTCCTGACGCCCCTTTGAGAAGATTGTCTAAACAACTGGTAATTAAGAGTAAATTGTTGTGTTTATGCAAGTGAATCAAACAGTTGTTGGTGTTGACGACCATTTTCAAGTCCAAGGCTTTCTTACTGACGTGTGTAAATGGGCTATTGGCATAAAATTGTTCATACAGAGAATATGCATCATCTACGTCTCCATCAAATGTTGTGTACACACTGGCAAATATTCCTCGGGTAAAGTTTCCGCGAATCGGTAAAAAGTTAATTTCAGGAATTTTTGGCTGTAGCGCTTGTAGGGTTTCGCCAATTTCTCCCAAATGCTGATGGGTAAATGGCTTGTACCAAGACACATTGTTGTTTCGCCAACTAAAGTGGGAAGTAGCAGAGGGTTTTACACCTGCGCCTGTGCTTCCAGTGATGGCATGCACCTGAACATCAGTTTTTAAAAGTCCTTCTTTGGCAAGGGGTAAAAGTGCCAGTTGAATCGCTGTTGCAAAACAACCGGGATTGGCAATCGCTTGGGAAGATTGAATTTTTTGTTTTTGAAATTCTGGTAAGCCATACACATAAGACTTTCCTAAAAAATGCTGATCATTCTGCAATCGAAATTCATTGCTCAAATCAATAATTTTTGTGTTGTCGTTCATCGGGTTTTCGTGTAAGAAAGTTCCCGACAATCCATGCCCCAAACACAAGAACAAGACATCCACATTTGGATTGACCTCATCGGTAAACTTCAAATCGGTTTGTCCGATCAAATCCGTATGCGTTTCAGTAAGATGCGTTCCAGGCCGTGTGCTACTATACACAAAATCAATGGTAACCAATGAATGATTCACCAACAAGCGAAGGAGCTCACCACCCGTATAGCCAGATCCGCCAATGACACCTACCGTCTTTTTAGCTTTTGTTGACATGGTTGTAAATTTTAGTTGCGTTTGCAGTAACCGTGATAAATCCTTTGGCATCCTCACTTGTCCAGTTCAAATTTATCTCGCCATAGCTTCCAAAAGAGGAATCCATTAAATCATGAGCAGATTCGATGCCGTCAAGGGTAAATCGATAGGGGTGGAGGGTGACGAAAACGGTTCCTGTGACCATCTTTTGTGAACTTTCCATAAAGGCCTCAATGTCTCGCAAGACAGGGTCGAGATAATGTCCTTCATGCAAATGCATCCCATAAAAACTTGCGAGTTGTTCCTTTTGTTGCTGCTGCCATTTGCTCAAGGTATGTTTTTCGAGCAAGTGATGTGCTTTGATGATCAAAAGCGGTGCCGCTGCTTCAAAGCCCACCCTTCCTTTGATCCCTATAATCGTGTCGCCGACATGGATATCTCTTCCAATTGCATAGCTGGATGCGATTTTATCGAGAGTTTTGATAGCAGAAATTGCATCCATTTGTTTGCCGTCAATGCCAGATAATTCCCCTTTTGTAAACTGCAAGGCAATTTTAGTTGGTTGCTGTTTGGACAATGAGCTTGGATAGGCCTCTTCTGGCAGCGGATCTTTTGATTCCAGCGTTTCTTTTCCACCCACACTCGTTCCCCAAAGTCCTTTGTTGACAGAGTATTGGGCTTTGGCCCATTCCATTTCGACACCGTGAGACTTGAGAAAGGCAATCTCGTCTTCTCTCGACAATTTTTGGTCGCGAATCGGGGTGATGATTTCAATATTCGGGGCTAGGGTTTGAAAAATCAGATCAAATCGCACCTGATCGTTACCGGCACCTGTACTGCCATGCGCAATATGGGTGGCTCCTATGGATTTGGCGTAATTGACAATCTCTACTGCTTGTATAATTCGCTCGGCACTAACCGAAAGGGGATAGGTGTTGTTTTTCAAGACATTGCCAAAGACCAAAAAACGAATGACTTTCTGATAAAAGGTATCCACCGCATCAATAGACTGGTAGGATGTTGCACCTAAAGTCATGACTTTGGCGGACAATGATTTGACTTCCTCAGCGTCAAAACCACCAGTATTTACACTCACTGCGTGCACTTCGTATCCCAACTGGCTAAGGTGCTTTACACAATAAGAGGTGTCTAGACCTCCGCTGTAGGCAAGGACTAACTTTTTCATGCTTTTTTCTTGTTTAGAAACAATGATTGTTTGATTTTGTTCAATCGACTCATGACGGCGTTGTCATAGGTCTTTTCTTCTGCATCTGCTTGTGGGTCATAGAGCATTCCCGTACACAAACACATTTTATGATCGGTTCTTGTGAGGACGTCATAATTTTTACAGGTTTGGCATCCTTTCCAAAAGTCAGGGTCATCTGTCAATTCAGAAAAGGTAACGGGCTTGTAGCCGAGCTCATAATTGATTTTCATCACAGGGAGACCAGTGGTAATCCCAAAGACCTTGGCGTCGGGATATTTTTCTCTGGAATACTCAAATATTTTTGTTTTGATCGCTTTTGCCAGCCCTTTTCCTCTGTATTCTGGCGCGACAATCAAACCCGAATGGGCAACATATTTACTATGTCCCCAAACCTCGATATAGCAAAAGCCCGCAAAGACATCGCCGTCTAAAGCGATTACCGCGTTTTTGTTTTCGATTTTGCTAACAATATACTCTGGTGTACGCCGTGCGATTCCCGTTCCTCTCACCTGAGCAGAGGAAGCGATTAGTTCCGAAATTTGTTTCGCATATTGGATATGCGACTTGCCTGCAATGACAATGTTCATTGTACTGTGAATTTGAATTGAGAAATAGATGATGATGAAGATGAAGCTGGACGCACCATAGCTCCCTAAAGACTATATACCCCCAAAGGGGCGACGCGGGCGGCGTGGAGTTAACGAAATATGTCTTTTTAAAATCACGATGCAAATATCAATAAAAATTGTGAAAATAAAAGGGTTACTGCTAAATCTATTGATTATTTTTGTTACAAATCTAACAATCTGTATTCGTTGAAACGCAGTTTTACCCGTTTTTCACATCCCGATATCGAACAACTCAAGTTGCAACTTTTGCATTGGGCCAAACGCTATTCGACCACAGTTGTGTTGGATTCGAATGACTATGCACTTCAAGAAACGGACTATGACTTTATCCTCGCAACAGATCCCTTCTCTGTTGTACAATCACAAAGCCACAATGCGTTCACAGCTTTACAAACTCAACTTCATTCCCACACCGACTGGTTGTTTGGCTACCTGTCCTATGATCTAAAAAATGGTTTGGAAAAGCTGCAGTCCCAAAACCTTGATCATTTGGACTTTCCCGAACTGTTCTTTTTTCAACCTAAACGCTTGTGGATCATCAAAGGCAATCGAGTAGAAGCACATTATTTATCCCCATATCATCCAAATGATGATTGGAAACAGATCATATCCACTCCAGATCGGTACGAAGTGAGTATTGAAAAAGAGGTTTTCATGCAGCACCGGATTAACAAAGCAGATTATCTCGCCAAAGCACAAGCTCTCCAGCATCATATCGCAAGAGGAGATATCTACGAAGTGAATTTTTGTATGGAACTCTATGCGGAAGATGCTAACATCGAACCGCATACCCTGTTTCAACAACTCAATGACAAGGCAAGGCCACCCTTTGCTGCCTTTGTCCAAATCGATGATAAATATTTACTCAGCAGTTCCCCTGAGCGATTTTTAAAACGGGTCGGAGATCGGTTGATTTCCCAACCGATTAAAGGAACAGCAAAACGCCATATCGATATGGTTCAGGATGCTGCAGAAGCATCTCAATTGCAAAAGAGCGAAAAGGAACGTGCAGAAAACACCATGATCGTCGATCTGGTGCGCAATGATATGTCGCGGATTGCAACCAAAGGAAGTGTACAAGTGGAAGAGTTGTGTAAAGTTTATCCGTTTGCGCATGTGCATCAAATGATATCAACAATCGTGGCTGAATTGCAATCAGAAACTCGAGTCACTGACGCCATAGCTGCTTGTTTCCCAATGGGGAGCATGACAGGTGCGCCTAAGGTACGGGCGATGCAACTTATCGAACAATATGAGGAGACCAAAAGAGGACTGTATAGCGGAGCTGTAGGGTATATCGATCCCAATGGAGATTTTGATTTTAATGTGGTGATTCGCTCCCTCTTATATCGAAAAGACACCAAATATCTTTCGTTGCAAGTCGGAAGTGCCTTAACTGGAAATTCGAATCCAGAAAAGGAATATGAAGAATGCTTGCTCAAGGCAAAAGGGGTTCTGGAGGTTCTTTCGCAAAAAATGGCCATTAATTTGTAGTTTGCAGCCATGAAATCCAGATTTCAGATGCATCTTCATTCTCACTTTCCTGCGCTCAGCTCACAACGAGTTTTGGTGGCTGTCAGCGGGGGAGTTGATAGTATGGTCTTGTTGGATTTGCTCCGTGAATATTCAGATGAAGTGGCTATTGCACACGGCAACTTTCAACTTCGTGGGCAAGAAAGTGCGCAAGACGAGCAACTTGTCGAGTCCTATTGTAAAAGACATCAACTGACATGCCATATCAAACGCTTTGACACCAAACTGCCCAAACAGTCAACGCAAATGGCAGCCCGAACGCTGCGCTACAATTGGTTTGAGGAACTCTGCTTGTCCAACAACTATGATGCGGTATTGACCGCCCATCACGCCAACGACAATATCGAAACCCTATTGATGAATATCATTCGGGGTACCGGCATCGAGGGTTTGACTGGCATTCCAGAGCAAAATGGAAGAATTTTGAGACCCCTTTTGCCATTTCACAAATCTGAAATTGTCGCCTATGCCCAAGCGCATCATATTCCTTGGCGAGAGGATCGTTCCAATCAAAGTGACGACTATCAGCGCAACGCAATCCGTCATCATGTGATCCCAGAATTGGCCAAATTACACCCTAAAGCTTTGGAAAATACTACCAAAACCATAGATTTCACAAAGGAAGCTGCTTTGGTGATTCAGCAACAAACCATAAAGCTGCGAGAGCAACTGTTTCAAAACAAAAAGGGTATCATTTATATTCCAATTCAAGATGTAAAAGCATTCAAGCCATTATCGTTTTGGAGTCATCAGCTGTTTCACCCCTATGGTTTTGGCCAACGAGAAGTGATCAAATTGTTGAACGCACAAAAAGGAAAGTGCATCCATTCGACAGATCACACACTTGAAGTTGGCCGAAATGAGTTATTGCTTTACAAATCCATCGTTCTAAAAAAGGAAGTGGAATTTGAGGTTTATGAACATGGCATTGATGAGCCAATAGAACTTCTATTTTCAAAAAATCAAAAGCATGCGCAAAGCAGTTTGACTCTTGATGCGACATCCATATCTTTCCCCATGAAGCTGCGCAAATGGAAAAAGGGAGATCACTTCTATCCGACTGGTATGACAGGGTCAAAAAAGGTGGCCAAATATTTTAAAGACGAAAAGTACACCGCAACCGAAAAAGCGGCACAATGGTTGTTGTGTTCAGGAAATGATATCGTTTGGATTGTCGGTAAGCGTGCAGATCGTAGATTTGTATCAACAGAAACAACCATTGATTTTTTAAACATCAGCCTCAAATGAGAATTATACCCCTTATCCTCAACCTTCTTTTTGCGAGTTTGGTCTTGGCACAGAACCCTGTGACTTGGACGACCCAAGCAAAACAAATCGATTCCCTAACCTTTGATGTGGTCATTACCGCTAACATAGAAGAGAAATGGCATTTGTATGCCACAGAAATGCCAGAAGATGGCCCGCTTCCAACCGAATTCAGTTTTCAAGATGTAACCCCAATTGGTCTATTAACGCACTCAGAATTGATCACGGGCTATGACCCCATTTTTGAAATGGAACTATCTTATTTTGACAACAAAGCGACCTTTTATCAAACCATAAAAGTGGCTGACCAGTCTGTTCAAGACATTACAGTAGAACTAATCTACCAGGCCTGTGATGATAAACTCTGTATTTTCAGAGATGAGCAGCTATTGGTTTCCTTGACAGGCGATTCACAAAAGCAACAATCAGAAGACCTAACTGCACTTACTGCAGACTCGGAGAAAAAGCTAAAAATTGAACTGAAAAACACCGATCTTCTCACGACAAATTCAGATCAAGACAGTGATTCATCTTCCATTTGGAATATCTTTTTACTCGGTTTTTTTGGTGGATTGATTGCCTTGCTTACCCCTTGTGTGTTTCCGATGATTCCACTGACCGTTTCATTTTTTACCAAACAGAGCAGTACCAAAAGTCAAGGGTTGACCAATGCCTTACTATATGCCTTTTTTATCGTCTTGATTTATGCCTTGTTGAGTCTGCCTTTTCACTTTCTCGATTCCATTAACCCTGAAATTCTCAATACCATTTCGACCAACATCTGGCTTAACATTTTTTTCTTTTTGATTTTTCTGTTTTTTGCCTTTTCATTTTTTGGGTATTATGAGCTCACTCTTCCTTCGTCGTGGGCAAACCGACTCGATTTTGCATCAAATAAAGCAGGAGGATTCATCGGAATCTTCTTGATGGCGCTTACCCTTGCCATCGTTTCCTTTTCGTGTACAGGTCCGATTTTGGGCTCACTGCTTGCGGGCTCTTTATCAAGCACAGGAGGAGCAACCCAACTCAGTATGGGGATGACTGGATTTGGCTTGGCATTGGCTTTACCATTTGGTTTGTTCGCGCTTTTCCCCAATCTGTTACAGAGCTTACCCAAGTCTGGCGGATGGATGAATACCCTTAAAGTGGTGTTGGGCTTTATTGAACTTGCATTAGCGATCAAATTTCTGTCCAACGCTGATCTTGTGGCGCATTGGGGCATTCTCAAACGTGAGATATTTATCGGTCTATGGATTCTGATTTTTGTTGTGATGATCGCATACCTATTTGGCTTGTTTCGGTTTCCTCATGAAGCAAAAAAACCAAGATTGGGAACAGGCAGGATTCTACTTGCGGTTGTGAGTTTGTCGTTTGTTGTGTATCTCGTTCCGGGCACCTTACCAAACTCGTCTTCCAATTCACTTAAGCTATTGGCGGGCTTTCCACCGCCGACCTTTTACAGTATTTATGCACAGGATTCTGATTGCCCCCTCAATTTGGACTGTTATAAAGACTATGACAAAGGCGTAGCGGTAGCCAAAGCAGCGAATAAGCCGATATTATTGGACTTTACAGGTTGGGCATGTGTGAATTGTCGGAAAGTAGAAGAAAATGTTTGGAGCGACCCCGAAATTTATCGATTGATCAATGAGGAACTGGTTTTGATTTCGTTGTATGTCGATGACCGAGAATCTTTGGCAGATGAAGACCAATTTACGCTGGAATACACTTCAGGGCGGATTCGAAATATCGAAACCATCGGACAGAAATGGGCTGCTTTTCAGGCAATTAATTTCAACTCCGTAGCCCAACCGCATTATATCTTGATGATGCCCGATGGAACCCTATTGGCACCCCCACAGCAATACACGGATATTCCGACTTATTTGCAATGGTTACAAAATGGCTTAGCCAATGTGCCTCGTCAAGCGTTGGGATTCACACTCGAGTAAGACCCACCATAATAAAGAAGGGGAGAGCCGTCAAAAACACGACCCGAAGAAACTTCTGCGACATAAATCCAGTGATCCCCGCCGTCGTGGGTTGCTTGTAGTTTTGCCTCCAAAACCCCTAGACTATCCGCAAAAACAGGGTGTTTGTATTCTTGTATCAAAGCCAAACCTTCAAACCGCTCTTCACTGGTCAATTTGGAATTGGCAAAGCGATTTGACACCTCCTGCTGATCTTCAGATAAGATATTGATCGCCAATGATTGTTCTTCGCTCAGGGGCGCATTAAAACGTGCATCCTTGTCGATGCAAAACAAAACTAGGGGCGGGTCAAGAGAAACAGAGCTAAAGGAGTTGACCGTTATCCCATGTGATTCCCCTTGATGTGTGGTGGTTAAAACCGTTATTCC
>JAQWIL010000020.1 GCA_029248885.1 Flavobacteriaceae bacterium | reverse complement strand
ACGAAGACCTTCAGGCCCATGATGAACCGCATACATCCCAGCCATCACAGCCAAAAGGACTTGTGCGGTACAGATGTTAGAGGTCGCACGATCACGTTTAATATGTTGCTCACGAGTCTGCAATGCCATTCGCAAGGCACGGTTTCCTTGTTTGTCTTGCGTAACGCCAATAATACGACCAGGAACACTTCGTTTATAATCGGTTTTGGTTGCAAAATAACCAGCATGTGGACCTCCATAACCCATCGGAATACCAAAGCGTTGGGTGCTTCCAACAACCACATCTGCACCATAAGTCCCAGGCGCTTCAAGAAGTGCTAAGCTCATAATATCAGCGGCTACTGTGGTTTTAATATCCAGACCATTTGCTTTGTCGATTGCAGCTTGCAAGTCAATGAGTTGTCCGTATTTGCCTGAGTATTGAAAGATTGCACCAAAACAATCAGACGTTGGTTGCCAGTCATCAACCTCTCCTTGGATCAATTCGATACCGATAGGGGTCGCTCGGCTTTGCAAGACTGCAAGAGTTTGCGGTAAAATATTGCGATCAACAAAAAACTGATTTGCTTCCGCCTTTTTTTGTGTTGAGGTTCGAAGACTATACAGCATGCTCATCGCCTCTGCTGCCGCTGTACTCTCATCCAACAAGGAGGCATTTGCAAGGGGCATTGCTGTCAATTCACAAACCATCGTTTGGAAGTTAAGAACGGCCTCAAGCCGTCCTTGTGCGATTTCGGCTTGATAGGGTGTATAGGCGGTGTACCATCCGGGGTTCTCAAGAATATTTCGCTGGATTGCAGCAGGAAGATGGGTGGGGTGATACCCCATGCCGATATAGCTTTTGTGAACTTTGTTTTTTGAGCCTAATGCAGCAATGTGTTGGATACAATTGGCCTCACTCATTGCATCGGGAAGATGCATTTGACCTTGGAGACGGATATTTGAAGGGATCGTCTCTGCACAAAGCTCATCCAATGAATTTGCTTTGATGGTTTGGAGCATATCTTCTACCTCATCTACCCTTGGACCAATATGACGGTAAGCAAAGTTTTCGGTTTTCAATGCAAAATTTTTATCCCTACAAATTTAATGTTAACTACACAGATTTTATGTTTTTCTGGGCCGGATATTCACAAAGTTTTTAACCATCATATCCCTATATTTGTCAATTAAGCTTGTCTCATTGATTACAAAACTTTTTCGCTTTTATATTCTTTCGAGTACTCATGTTGCCCTAGCCGTACTTTCGCTGTCGTATTTAACTCATTTGTACTTTGATGTATCGTGGCAACCAGCATTATTCGTCTTTGTCTTCTCTGCGACTGTAGGGACTTACAACTTTATTCGTTACTATGCTTCTCTAGGTATAAAGTCAAGTTTCAATAAGCCAATTTTGGTTTTTTCATTCATGTCTGTCTTGGGCATGGGCTTATCAGCAATTAAACTCACTTCTCAAACGCTCCTCGTTGCTTTACTGCTGGGAATGACGAGTTTGATCTACGTACTTCCCAGCAATCGTTTTTTTTTGGGATTACGCTATTTGCCTTACCTCAAGTCGTTTATCGTAGCAGCTTGTTGGTCTTCAGTGGTTGTGATCTTGCCATTACTCAATCATCAAATCGAATTTGATAGACTGACTTGGCTTCTATGGTTGCAAATGGTTTTTTGGACTTTTGCTACCATGATTCCATTTGAAATCCGTGATATCTCAAATGATAGTGAAAGCATGAAAACGATACCGCAGTCATTTGGTGTTCGAGGTGCTAAAATAATCGGCACCTTAATGTTGTTTGGGGTTGTTGTACTGTCTTATTTTCTATCGTTGCAATGTTATGATACGATTCCTACCTTAATCATTAGCATTCTGGCACTCGTTTTTTTATGGAAATCAACTGTTCATCAAAGCACTTATTATGCTTCGTTTTGGGTGGAGGCTCTTCCTGTGGTCTGGTTGTTGATGGTTGTGTTCTGGAAATGGATTTAAGACTTGATCTCCTTTCGAGATGCCTCTACTTTTTCAGCAAGCCCATCTTTATATGCAACGATTTTTTTTTGGAGCTCTTTGTTACTGGTAGCAAGAATCTGAGCAGCAAGAATCCCAGCATTTTCTGCGCCATTCAACGCCACAGTCGCCACGGGGACACCACTTGGCATTTGCAAAATCGATAGCACAGAGTCCCAACCATCAATCGAATTTCTCGATTTGACAGGTACCCCAATTACAGGGAGAGGACTTGCAGCAGCGACCATACCAGGAAGGTGTGCAGCACCACCAGCTCCAGCGATAATTACACCAATATCGTTTTGGTGGGCAGAGGTCGCAAAGCGCATCATGTAGGAAGGTGTTCGATGAGCAGAAACGATATCTACTTGGGTTTCAACACCAAATTCCTGTAAAATCGTAATGGCGCCTTCCATGACAGGCATGTCGGAGGCACTTCCCATGATGATGGCTACTTTCATAAATTTCTTTTTACAAAGATAACGAAAAGGCGATTATCCTTTTATGATTTGTCAGAGCGGACTGTAACCTGCTGTTTGACCTGCTTTGCAGTTTGACGAAGTATATCAATATCAGATCCAACCAAAGTAATATGCCCCATTTTTCGCATTGGCCTTGTTTCCGCTTTGCCATACAAATGAACATGAAGACCAGAAATTTCCAACAAGTCTTCCAGACCTTCATAAACAACAGTGCCCTGAAAACCTTTTGCACCAACCAAGTTTACCATAATCGCATCATGGAAAAACTGGCAGTCACCAAAAGGCAAGCCAAGTATGGTTCGAAGATGTTGTTCAAATTGGGACGTCATAGCAGCTTCAATCGTGAGGTGACCACTGTTGTGTGGGCGAGGGGCAACCTCGTTGATTAGTAGCGCACCTTCTTCGATGAGAAAGAGTTCAACGGCCAAAATCCCGACATGCTCAAGTTCGTGAGCGACTTGTTCAGCCAGTTTCTGCGCATCTGTCAATTGCTTCTCATTCAAGGTCGAAGGGGTAAAGACGAATTCTACCTGATTGGCCTTTGGGTGAAACTCCATTTCTACTGGACGATAACTCACACACTTTCCTTTTTCGTTTCGCGCAACGATGACCGCAATCTCATTCGATATAGAAACACAGTCCTCTATGATACAGGGTACATCTGGAATGGATTCCCAGTCAGTTTGGGTTTCAATTTTTTTCACGCCAAAACCATCATATCCAAATCGGCTAGCTTTCCAGATACACGGGGTTTCAATGTCCTTCCACTCGGGTTTTTGCGCAAACATTTTATGCGGTGAGCTCGGGAATTGCTGGTCGTTATAAAATTGTTTTTGTCTGGCTTTACTTTGTATAATTTCTAGTGTAGCAGGTTTTGGACAGACCTTTTTTCCCTGCTTTTCTAGGGTGTATAAGGCCTCGATATTGACATTTTCAATTTCGATGGTGACAACATCTGCCTGTTGTCCAAAGTCAACCACAGTTTGATAGTCCATCAAATCTCCAACAATAAAATCGTCTGCTAATAGGCGCGCAGGAGCTGTTGGGCTGGGGTCGAGAACCTTGGTAAACACATCCCATTGCCGACATTTAACGAGCATCATTTTTCCCAGTTGACCGCCCCCCAATATGGCTAGCGTTTGCTTGGACGAAAAAACCGCGTTTCCCATGGGTGCAAAAATAGGGTTTTTCACAATATCCCAAATGTTTCTGCTCGATCATATTTGGGGGATTTTATATCCTAACAAATTGATATTATGGTATCTTTGCCTGTCTAAAGCTGATGATGAAAAATATTATACTTTTCGGAAAACCCGGGGCTGGAAAAGGAACACAAGCCGCTTTGCTGCGTGATGCATTTCAATTGATTCATATTTCAACAGGCGATTTGTTTCGCTACAACATTGGCAATAATACTTCTTTAGGGGCCTTGGCCAAATCCTACATGGATAAAGGCGATCTTGTTCCTGATGAGGTGACAATTAAGATGTTGGAAGCTGAAGTCGATGCGAACCCAGATGCAGGAGGTTTTATTTTTGACGGCTTCCCTCGTACTGCCAAGCAAGCGGAGGCTCTCGATGAGTTTTTGCATGATAAAGACATGAACATTCAGGCTACAATTGCTCTCGAAGTGGATGAGGAAGTTCTGATCAAACGCCTTTTGAGCAGAGGAAAAGATAGCGGTCGTGCAGATGATCAAGATGAGGAAAAGATTCGCAATCGCTTTGAAGAGTATAATAATAAAACAGCTCCCTTGATCAACTACTACAAAACACAAAACAAATTTCACAGCATTACAGGAGTAGGAACAGTGACAGAGATATCTGAACAACTCATTGCCTTGCTAGATTCACTATAAAATGACGGAGGGTAATTTTGTTGATTTTGTAAAAATTCACGCTTCCTCTGGTAAGGGCGGAAAGGGATCTACACACCTGCACCGAGAAAAATATATCACCAAAGGCGGACCTGACGGAGGAGATGGCGGTCGAGGTGGTCATGTCATTTTCAAAGGAGATCCAAACTTGTGGACTCTTTTGGATTTTAAATTCAATCGTCATTTTAAGGCCGAACACGGAAATGATGGCAGCAAGAACAGAAGCACAGGCGCTGATGGTCAAGATTGCGTGATTCGTGTACCCCTGGGAACCGTGATTGTCGATAACGAGAGTGGAGAAAAGCTAACCGAAATCATAGACGAAAATGAGTTTGTGGCAATTCGTGGTGGTAAAGGTGGACGTGGAAATTGGCATTTTAAGAGTCCGACCAACCAAACCCCTCGCTATGCCCAATCGGGATTGTCAGGTGAGGAGCGCAATTTTACGTTAGAACTTAAGGTTCTGGCCGACGTAGGGCTTGTTGGCTTTCCCAATGTGGGAAAATCCACACTTTTGGCGGCACTCACTGCAGCCAAACCAAAAATTGCAGATTATGAGTTTACCACCCTTAAACCCAACTTGGGGATTGTGAGACAGCGTGATTACAGTTCCTTTGTGATGGCTGATATTCCAGGAATCATTGAGGGAGCTTCGGAAGGTAAAGGTCTTGGGTATTATTTTTTACGGCATATCGAACGAAATGCAGTTTTACTTTACTTGATCCCTGCCGACGCTGACGACCTGTTTGAGCAGTTTTCTATACTTCGAGGAGAGCTTAAAACCTATAATCCAGAATTGCTTGATAAAAATTATGTCATTGCGATTTCGAAAAGCGACCTTTTAGACGATGAGCTTCAGCAGGAAATGAAAACCCTTGCCGAAAAAACTTTTCCTGATGATGATGTTTTATTTATTTCATCAGTCGCTCAAAAGGGTTTAACAAGACTCAAAGACCGGTTATGGGACGCTCTCAATACATAGGGTTTTTATTGTGGACCATGGTGCTTTGTGCACAGCGACCACCAAATGAATTGTTTCCGCTAACTCCTTTAAATCAGGAGCAGCTAATGGTTTTAGATAACCTTTCGAATCGGTCTGTTTCTGCGCTTTCTGAAACAGAAATATTAACCTTGGCCAATATCTATCTTCAGGATCGCAGATACTCCGAAGCACTGTCTTTTTATGATGAACTCTGTGAGCGAAATCCAAATCGATTTGCGTATCAATTTGGACGGGGTGCATCAGCTGGATTTTTGTTATCGGGTACGCCAAGCTTTCGCTCTTTGCGCTACGTTGTACAACTCCGATCGAGTTTTGAAGCGGCTGTTCGATTGCAACCAAACTCTCTCGTCGCTCGACGCGCATTGCTCAACATCTATCTTGGGCTCCCTCGTTTACTTGGTGGTAGCCAAACCAAAGCAGAACAACAGTTAAAAGCCATTCAATCGATCAACCCGCTTGAGGGTGCTTTGGCAGGGGCAATCTATGCCATGAATAACAACGATCAATCTGCTTTCGCTCAACAAGCCCAAATGGTGTATAATGATTCCAAACATCAATTCGAAGTCAATGATAGTCGGTATGAGCTTGCCATGATTACGAGTTATTTTTTTGGCGACTCCGAACGTGCGATTCAATTGTTGAATGACTTTTTAGACAACGCCAATCCTGGAGACCAATACCCACCTGTATTTGCCCGTTATCGTCTGGCTGAGCTTAACAACGACAACCCACAGTTGCTAAACCTTATGAAAGAAGAAGTCGCTGAACTCGGTGCTTTTCTGGAAACCTATGACCCTTTGTCTGCCTATATTCGTAATATAAAGCCAAACTAATGCGGATACATTTTATTGCGATTGGTGGTAGTGCTATGCACAATTTGGCAATTGCATTACATCGAAAAGGAAATCGAGTTACGGGAAGTGATGATGCGATTTATGAACCCTCTCGGTCACGTCTTGAAAAAGAAGGTTTACTTCCACAATTTTTCGGTTGGGATGCCAGTCGAATTGACGCGAGTGTTGATGCCATAATTTTAGGGATGCACGCCAAAGCAGATAACCCTGAACTTCTAGCAGCCAAGGCCTTGTCTCTTCCTGTTTACTCCTATCCAGAGTACCTTTACGAAGCGACCAAGGCGAAAACTAGAGTTGTTATTGGAGGCAGTCATGGCAAAACCAGCATTACCGCCATGATCCTTCATGTGCTCGATTATTGGGATTTGTCTGTGGATTATATGGTTGGCGCCCAGCTAGAGGGATTTGACATTATGACACATCTCACTGAGGATAACGAATTTGTTGTCATGGAAGGAGATGAATACCTATCTTCTGCTGTTGATCGCCGACCTAAATTTCATCTTTACAAACCGAACATAGCTTTGATAAGCGGAATTGCTTGGGATCATGTCAATGTATTTTCCACCAAAGCAGACTATGTAGAGCAGTTTAAGTTGTTTATCGAGACCATGACGCCTGGAGGAATTTTGATTTATAACCAAGAAGATGAAATCCTTGAAGAGTTGGTTGCCACAAGCGAACATCCGATTCGAAAGATTCCTTATCAAACACATCCATACACTGTAGAAAATGGTCAAACCCAACTGGAATCAGAGGAAGGCCCAATACCACTACAAATTTTTGGGCAACACAATATGAGCAATCTCTCTGGAGCACTTCTTGTGTGTACCCAAATGGGGATTGAGCCAGTAATGTTTTACGAAGCCATTCCATCCTTTACTGGCGCTTCCAAACGGTTAGAGCTTTTTGCTGATCGTCCTGGAAAGCGCATATACCGTGATTTTGCACACGCTCCCAGTAAGGTTCAAGCAACGACCCAAGCCGTGCGTGAACAATACCCAAATGATCTTTTTTTAGCTTGTTTGGAGCTTCATACATTTAGCAGTCTAGACACCAATTTTATTCATACCTATGCTAATTGTCTTGCCCATACAGATATTGCAGTTGTTTTTATCGATGATGAGGCTCGAAAAGCGAAGGGAAAGGATCCCCTTGATGAGGATACAGTCCGCAATGCATTTTCCAATCAGACACTATATGTTTTCTATGATAAAGAAACGCTGTCAAACTGGCTTCAACAACAACCCGCATCAATCGTATTGATGATGAGTTCGGGGCATTTTGGAGGTCTTGATCTTCACAGTTTGGTTGATTGACAACGTTTTTTTCCTATCTTTAACCAAAGCTAGTCCCCAATGAATACGCGTTTTCCCATCAATCGTTGGGCTCCCGATGATCGACCAAGAGAAAAGCTGGTGAAATATGGCCATAAAAGCTTATCCAACTCTGAATTATTAGCGATTTTACTCGGTTCTGGCACACCCAAAGAATCTGCGGTTATGCTCGCCCAACGCATGTTAGCTCAGTACGACAATCATCTCGATCAGTTGGCACAATGTAGTGTAGAAGAGTTGTGCGAATTTCACGGAGTTGGACTCGCCAAAGCCACTCGACTTGCAGCGGCTTTTGAACTGGTGCGCCGACATAAGCAAACTCCAATCAATCGCATTCAACTCAACAGCAGTCAATCGGTTTTTGATTTCCTTCAACCTCATCTCGGAAATTTACAGCACGAAGAATTTTGGGTAATCTACCTCAACCAACAACATGCGGTACTTACCCATGAGCAGCTCAGTCGTGGCGGCATTACGCAAACTTCAGTTGATATGCGACTTGCCTTTAAGCGAGCACTTGCGCTACACGCCGTGGCCATGATTCTTGCGCACAACCATCCCTCAGGAAATCCACGTCCAAGTCAGTCAGACCATTTCTTGACCAAAAAATTTGTAAAAGCTGGAAAAAATCTTGACATCCAGCTTCTTGATCACCTTATCATTACAGAAAACATGTATTTTAGCTTTGCCGATGAAGGAAAACTGTAAATGATTCTGATCTATACCCATCAATTAAATGCCCGTATACGCTATTTGTTTACACATTTTTTTGAGACTTACACGAACAATCCTATTCAAATCACGAATGTGTTGGAAACGTTTATTGCGCATAATGGGCCTAAATTTTCATACACAAATCAAAAACTGGGCAACGAATTTTTTGTCCATGCCAACTCTCTATTATTTGAGCAGGGAGTAAAGGATCAAGAAATTAAAATCAGTCGTTGGCTAACAACGCCTGTCTTTTTTCCTTGTGATGCGGTGAGCTCTATCCCCTATGATATTTTTGCAGCTACTTTCTATATGTTATCACGTTATGAGGAGCACATTCCACACCTCAAAGATGATATGAATCGATTTTATACCACTGGCTCTCTAGCGGGAAAGGAAAAGTTCGCAAACAAACCTGTTGTTGATATGTGGGCACGACAATTTTTGGATTGTTTCTCAGAAGTTTTTCCAGAAATTCTTATAAAACCCCCAATACGAAGACTTCAAACAATTCTTGAGGTTCCAGAGGCCTATGCCTACAAATCGAAAAGCATGCTTCGTACTCTCGTTGAAAGTGGATTCGATTTTTTTAACCTTCGTTTTGTTAAACTTTTTGAACGTTTTGCCGTTCGGCTATCATTTCGACCAGACCCTTTTGATATTTACAACGCATGGATTGACCTACACCAAAAGCACAACATACCAACTAAAGTGATGTTTATGTTTGCTCGTCCCAGTGCAAATGACCGAAACATATCGATTTTCAAGCATCGATTTCTCGAAAGAATCAAGGATGTAGCGGACTATATACCCACATCTCTTTTGGCGTCCTATCAATCCACTGATCAACCCCATTTGCTTCAGATTGAAGTCAACCGATTGAGCGAAATCATACATCATCCCTTGAAAGATATCCGACAACATTTGGTGCGACTTCGCTTTCCAACCACCTATGACCATTTTGCCAATTTGGGATTTGTAAACGATTACTCCTTGCAGTTTGTAGATTATCTCGGCTATCGAGCTGGCACGGGCTTTCCTTTTCGATTTTATAACCTCAGTAAAGAGAATCGTTCAAACTTATTCATTCATCCTGTTGTCGCAAATGAAGCCATACTACGTGCAAAACGCTCTCCACGTAAAGCCAGACGGCTGTTGGAACAATGTAAAGCATACAATAGCGAATACGGCACACCATTAACCCTTGTGCTGACCAATACGATCATGGATGAACGGATAAAAAATAAGACCTGGAAGCGGATGTTTACTGAATTTTTGGAAAGCTATGATCAATAAAGAAATTATCACCGATCTTTTTTTTGACTTAGACCATACGCTATGGGATTTTGAAAAAAACTCTGCACTTACTTTTGAACAGCTGTTAGCAGATTACAACATACCAGTCGCTTTACCAGATTTTCTAAATATTTATGTGCCACTCAATCTAGAGTATTGGAAGGCATTTCGAGAGCAACGTATGGATAAAGAGACACTCCGCTACCGCCGTATCAAAGACACTTTTGATCGTTTGCAATTTTCGATTGACGATGAAATGGTTTACACCTTAGCTGATGCCTATATTCAAAACCTTCCTGAGCACAATCATCTTTTTCAAGGGGCAATCAAAGTATTAGATGAGCTAAAAGAAAGGTATTCTTTACACATCATCACAAATGGATTTCGCGAAGTACAACGTTTTAAGATGAGAAATGCAGGACTAACGCAATACTTTAATACCGTGACAGATTCAGAGTCTGTTGGGGTTAAAAAACCCAACCCATTAATTTTCAAAAAGGCACTAACCGATGCAAACTGTAATCCATCTGGTTCTGTAATGATCGGGGACAGTCATGAGGCAGACATCCTTGGTGCACTGCAAGTCGGAATGCATGCCATTCATTTTGCAATAGCAGGGGAGACCCCACACAGTGATTGTGTAATGATCGATGATTTAGAGAAATTACTAGAAATTTTTTAGGATTTATACTTGTCTTTCCAGCGCGATTCAAGAAAAGATTTCATCTCGTTCTCTCTCGGATTGTCACTTGGAATATACAGTTTATGGCCTGAGAGCTGTTCTGGCATAAATTCCATATCGACAAAATTTCCATTATAATCATGGGCGTAAGCATAATCTTTGCCATAGTCGAGGTCTTTCATCAATTCTGTGGGTGCATTGCGCAAGGGCAGGGGTACCGCCAAATCTCCAGTTTCTGAGACAAGTTTTTGGGCTTTTGAAATCGCCTGATAACTGCTATTACTTTTTGGAGAGCTTGCAAGATAAATGGCACATTGACTCAATAGGATTCGGGCCTCTGGCATTCCGATTGTATGAACTGCCTCAAAACAACTTTGTGCCATAACAAGCGCTGTTGGATTGGCATTTCCAATATCCTCACTGGCTAGAATAACCAAGCGACGGGCAATAAATTTGATTTCTTCACCTCCTTCAAGCATCCGAGCCAACCAATACACTGCCGCATTCGGATCACTCCCACGTATAGACTTGATAAACGCAGAAATGATATCGTAATGTTGTTCCCCACCTTTATCGTATTGGGCAGTATTTTGTTGAGCGATTTGGGCAACAAAGGTATTTTTAATGATTACTTTTTCAGTTGTGCTGGCATGTACACATAGTTCAAAAAGGTTGAGTAATCGTCGTGCGTCACCTCCCGAATAACGAAGAAGGGCATCCGTTTCTTGAAGAACAATGGTTTTCTGTTGCAATTGCTCGTCTTTCGAAATGGCTTGCTTAAGGATCAAAATAAGGTGTTCCTTGGTAAGCGGTTCAAGAATATAAAGTTGGCATCGTGAGCGCAGTGCTGGAATAATCTCAAAGCTCGGATTTTCAGTCGTTGCACCAATAAGTGTTATCCATCCTTTTTCAACTGCTCCTAAAAGTGCGTCTTGTTGTGACTTGCTAAAGCGATGAATTTCGTCTATAAACAGAACCGTGCGTTTTTGGGAAGAAAATAGACTATCCTGATGTTTGGCTTGCTGGATGACTGCTCGTACGTCTTTGACGCCTGATTCAATCGCACTGAGCTGTTGAAAAGGACGATTCTTAGCAATGAGTTGAGCCAAGGTGGTTTTTCCCACTCCTGGAGGTCCCCAAAAGAGTAGGGAAGGGATCAGATTTTGATCTTTATAAGATGCTAAAACTCCTTTAGATCCAACTAAATGTTCTTGCCCGATAAAATCATCGAGCTTTTGCGGGCGCATGCGTTCTGCAAGAGGAGAATTCATAAACGAAAGATAAGGATTTAAGACTTCAGTCGCTGTCTCATGGCTTCATAGAGAAACATTCCGGCAGCTACCGAAACATTATAGGAATCCATATTTCCAAGAATGGGAAGTTTTGCAGTCTGGGAACAGAGTTTTCTAACTCCTTGCGAAACCCCTTTGTCTTCAGCTCCCATGACGATTGCGACTGAGCTTGTTAGGTCGATGTCAAAAAGACTTTGCTCTGCTTTTTCGTCTGCTGCGATCGATTGGATATCGTAGGATTGCAGTAGGTAGAGTGCGTCTTTGAGGTGACTGACTCGACAAATGGGAACCTGAAAGACCCCACCTGCAGAGGTTTTAATCGTTTCTCCAGTGATTTGTGCCGAACCACTGGTTGGAATCACAACAGCGGTGGCTTTAGCAGCTGCCGCCGAGCGAATGATTGCACCCATATTTCGCGTGTCTGTAATGCCATCTAAGAGAACGAAAAGACCAGGACTTTGATGCGTTTCTACAACCTCTTCAAGAGAATGAAATGTAATTTCACTCAGCTGAGCAACGACTCCTTGATGGTTGTGAGGAGTGAGTTTGTTGAGCTTTTGAATGGGAACATATGAATAGGGGATTTTTGAATTTTCCAATGTGCTGATGAGCCGTTCGGAACGGTTCTTGTCAAGATCACGTTGAATAAAAACTTTAGTGATGGTTTTTGAGGCTTCGACAGCTTCAATGACCGCTTGACGGCCAAAAATGGTTTTTTCTGATTGCATCTTCAAATCTATCGAAAAATGAATAATAATTGTTATATTTATGTGAGATCCACGCTAAATGAGAATGAAAAAATTTACGATTTTATTTTTTATTACGCTTTTTTCTTATGGGCAACAGCAAAAAGATTCCTTTACTATTGAATCTCTTTTCAACAAGTCCGCTAAGGTTTTTTTTGGAGAGGTTATTGACAAACAGTCTTATTGGGATGTTGAACATAAAATGATTTACACGGTTCATAAGGTCAAGGTTTCCAAATCATATAAAGGGGACTCAAATCAATTTGAATATGTTGTGAATAAGGGAGGTACAGTTGGTCTTCAAGGAGTAATTGTCAAGCCGAAAATTAGAATTGACAAAGAGTCTTCAGGGTTTTTTATGGTTAAAAATTTATCGTCCGTTGAACTTGATGGATTTTCTATAACGGATAAATTCATGGTACTTTCTTCTGGTGTTAACGGATTTCTAAGCTATGATAGCTATGATAAATCGATAAGGATACCTGGAAAACCAAAGAAATCGTTTTCAACTTTTGAAAATGATTTAGAGAAACTTTCAAAAAAAAAAGCAGTTGCTTTTGATGGTTCTTTTGGCGTTGCCCCTTTTTCTGAGAATGCTATAGTTGCAACCACAATTTATATCAATTCACTATCTCCCCAAACAATTGTTGCAGGAAATAAAGAGTTGCTGACCATTACAGGTGGTGGGTTTGGAGAATTTAGTTCTGAAGTAGGGCATGGAAAAGTTTCATTTAAAAATGCTGATGACGGTGGTGACACTTGGATAGATTGTTTGAAAACTCATATTTTGTCGTGGTCTGATTCCGAAATAAAAGTCGAGGTACCAGCAGATAGTGGGTCTGGAAAGATTAGGATTCAAACATCTGATGGTAGAGTTTTTGAATCATTTGATGAAATAGTAATCCCATATAGTTTACAAACTTATATCTACACTGCAGATGGTTCTGATGAGCGTAGAGAGTACCCCATTTATCATACGGGCAGTAATCAATCAAATGATAACATTTCGAATGGAATGTATAATTTTACATTAAATGCTGAATTTTTTTCAACAACTTTAGCTAGGGAAGCCTTTGAATATCATTTAACAGATTGGGTATGTTCATCGGGCTTAAATTTTAATATATCAAATGGAACCACTGAACAGAATTCTTCGGAATATGATAATGTTAATGTTGTTTCATTTGGCCAAACAGATGCTTTGGGTGTAACATACTCCTGGTACTCAATTTGCGAGTACACAAATACCGAAGGTGAAGTTGTTGATCTTGACGTAGCCTGGAGTGAAATTGACATTATTTTTAATGAAAATATTTCATGGGGATACGAAAATGTTCAACCCAACGAATATGATTTCAATTCAGTTTCAAAGCATGAGATAGGTCATGCATTGGGATTCGGACATAATATTAACACGAGTTCACTCATGCATTATGCAACTGGAACTGGGCCTGGTGTTTCCTCAATTGATTTGTATTTGACGGGTACTCAATACATACTTGAGCGTAATATTTCAAAAAGTGTATGTAATCAACTGGATCCACATATTTCTTCCGAGTGTAGTAATGTTGACCCAAATCTCGACTCAGACGAAGATGGAGTCAAAGATATTTTCGATGATTGCCCAAACACCCCTTCGGGAGCCCCTGTTAACGAAAAAGGTTGTGCAGATTCCCAGATTGATTCAGATAAGGATGGAATTACTGATGATATAGATAATTGCCCTGGAACCCCTGAAAGTTCTATCGTAAACAGTCAAGGCTGTGCTGACACCGATCTTGATCTTATTACTGATAATATTGATTTATGTCCAGACACAATAATAGGCAAAGAAGTTGATGAGTTTGGATGTTCTCTTGATCAAAAAGATACCGATAATGACGGGGTTACTGACGACTTTGATCAATGTAATGACACTACAGAAGGTTCTTTTGTTGACGCCTATGGTTGCACCGTTTTTTCTCTTCCACGGGACAATTATCAAGTCGTTATTCAGTCTAATTCATGTGTCAATTCAAATGACGGATCGATTTACATCAGCGCTAAGCAGGAAAATTATGACTATATCGTGAGGGTTAATGAAAGTCCATACAGTCTAAATCAATCTACCGGATTTGAATTAACTATTGATAATCTCAACCAAGGAACCTATGAAATTTGTATATCTGTTGTTGGAGAAAACGACTATGAGCAATGCTATTCAGTTTTTGTTTCTTCACCAGAACCTCTAGAGGTTTTTGCGGCGCAAACTCTTTCGGGTGAAAGAGTAGATTTTCAGGTGCAAGGCTCTGAACGGTATTTCGTAAGCTTAAATGGTGAGGTCAAAATGACTTACAGTAATACAACACATGTAATGTTGGAAAAAGGATTGAATCATGTCCAAATTTATACAGATTATGATTGTCAAGGTATTTATGATGAATACTTCTTCAATAGTCATGAGGTAGTTCTGTTCCCCAGTAAAACAAGAGATAACCTAACACTATTTGTTGATGGTCAGGATAGAAAAATGGATGTGTATGTTTATGACTTGAAAGGAAAGCTGGTTTTCCAAAAGCTTCTTGAATTAGGTGAGTCAAGACGATCAACTTTAAATTTTTCACAACTTTCCGATGGGATTTATTTTCTGGAAGCCAAGGGAAACACTGTACATAAAACATTGAAATTTATTAAAGATGAATAAACTCCAAAAGTATTTTACACTGAATTGTATCTTTTTTTTAGCATTGACCATAAGCTGTTCAAAAGATGCGACCAGCGCAAAGCCTGTAGCACCAATTTTGATTTCTCCTACAAACGGGGATAACTGCAATACTTCCCAGATAATTAATTCTTCACAATCTACTGTTGAATTTACTTGGGAAGTCGCAGAGGGAGCGGATTTATACTCTCTTTATATTACGAACTTAGATACACAGCAAAGTGCAGTAGAATCAGATATAAAATCTAACTCCTTTACAAGAAACCTGACACGTGGATATCCTTACCAGTGGTATGTTCAATCTATATCCGATGCTTATCCATCCGAAAAACCCACAAGCGAGTTTTGGAACTTTTATCTTCCATCAGATGGTGTTTCCAACAGCCCTCCTTTTCCTGCAAACCTTGTTTCGCCAGCCCCTGCTTCTGAAGTAGAAGTTATTGAGGGATTAGTAAAATTGGTTTGGTCGACAAATGACCCAGATAATGACCAAGTATCATATATATTATACTTTGACACTGTTGATGGCTTACAGTCTCCTGATGAACAATACACAGATCTTACCTCCACGAGTATTGAAATAAGTGCAGAACCAGATAAAGTATATTATTGGCGTATATATTCCAGAGACTCTTTTCAAAATGGTTCCTTTTCTCAGGTTCATTCTTTCCGAACAAGCAAATAATCTAAAGGTTTTTGATAATAAAAAAGGCCTCAGAAATAGAGGCCTTTTAGAAAAATATAAGGTAAGTTCTTAAATACCGCCGTAACCAGAATTTTGAACCATAAGGGAGTTTGCATCCATCTCTGCTTGAGGAATAGGAAAAACAAGTTTATTGCTGTTTGCAGCTTCACTACCTGCAGTTTTACCAAATCTCTTAACATCATGAATTAAGTGTCCCTCAAATGATAATTCTCTTTGTCTCTCGTCGAAGAAAAAATCAAGATCTAAATCCGTAGCAGTAACTGCAGCAGCTCCTGATCTGCCTCTCAGTGCATTTACCTCAGCAAGAGGAGCAAGCCCTATTTCAGTATTCAATCTAAAATTTGCTTCAGCTCTAATAAGGTGCATCTCACCAACGCGAAGAGTCGGAACATTACCATACTGATTTGTAAATTTACTTGTGAGTTTGTTTGTACCATCCAAGTAAAAGAAAGTACTACGCACATCATTAGCATCGCTGAACAGAGCAAAAAATTCATCATTTAAAGTAACATCACCACCTCTTCCGCCATTTGCTTCGGAAGCGTAAAATGTTATTAATGAATTACTGCCGCCTTGACTTGTTACTTGAAACGAAAAAATATCCTCAGAGCTATCACTATCATTATTAAATGCCCCTGCAAATGTTGCAGTTAGTGAATGTCCACTATCAGTTAACACTTCATCAGCATCGTCTCTAGCCTCTGCGAAATTCCCAAGTTGTAAATGAACTCGTGCTCGTAAAGCTAGGGCTGCATACTTATCAGCATAAACACCATTTGATGCAGGTAAGGAATTGTATGCATCTGTCAAATCAGTAGCAATCTGAGTATAAACATCTGAGCTAGCAGTTCTAGCCATATCTAATTCAACCCCATAATTAGAAATCCCTGTCAATCTTAAAGGGACATCGCCAAAATGACGAACAAGATCAAAATAGCACAATGCTCTTAAAAACTTTGCCTCACCAACTGCTTTTGATTTAGTATTCTCATCAGAAATCGCATCAGCATTGTCAATCACCAAGTTAGCTTGATTGATTACCTCGTAGGAGTTTGACCACAATCCAGCAACAAATGCATTTGTAACTCTCATGTCTTTGAGATAAAATTCTCTTGGATCGACAAAAGTTCCTCCCCAAGTAACCTGATCGGTATTTCCTAATAGGTCTGAAGCCAAATGATTCCTTCCTCCGTAGGAAGAAGATTGACCAGCCTCGTCATAAGCACCTACTAAAATTCCCAAAATTGTAGCATCACTAGAAAGAGCAGTTTCCGTAGAAATACTTTGTGCAGGTTCAACGTTAAGTTCGTCTTCACAGCTTAAAAATAACAGTGAAGAAATACTTATAATAATGTATTTAAAATTTTTCATTTTGATAATAATATTTAGTTAAAAGCTTAAATCAACTCCAATTGCAATTGTTTTTGCGGCAGGAGCAGAATAAAATACTTGCCCTACACCTCCAGCATCCGAACGCGACTCAGGATCATAACCATCATAATCAGTAAAGGTTAACAAATTAAATCCACTTAGATAAACTCTCGCATTTGAAATACCAGCAGTATCGGTAATTGTTTTTGGTATGTTATAACCTAAAGTCAAATTTTTGAGACGAATGTAATCTGTACTTTTTAGATATCTAGTGGAATCTTCAGTACCATTACCTGCAATTAATTCAGCTCTTGGAACATCAGTGATGTCACCAGGTTTTTGCCACCTTCTTAATTGGCTTCTATCCTGATTGTCAAACCAGTCTCCATTGGCCTCTTGAAATTTACCGCCACCATTGAAAACGCTTGCACCCCATTCGCCCTGAAAAGTAAAACTGAGATCAAAATCTTTATAGGAAATTGAATTTGTTAGCCCTGCCATCAAATCTGGAAAAGGGTTACCTGCAACTACTCTTTCAGCGTCGTTCCAGTCATTTGAAGTTTCACCTTCAGTTCCAGTATTAGTATAGAAAAGCGCATCTCCGTTATCAGGGTCAACACCAGCGTATTCAACCAAATAAAAAGCATTGATGGGCTCACCTTCACGTAGTATATTCAAATTACCTATCACATCACCATCTGGCAAATCAGTAATTTTATTTTCCAAAGTAGAAACATTCAGGTCTGTGGTCCAAACTATATCGTTATTATTGATGTTGGTAGTTGATAATTGAAATTCAACACCAGAATTTTCAACAGAACCGATATTTTTGGTAAGTGAACTTGCACCAGATGATGTTGGAATAGGTTCTGCAAACAATAAATCATTTGTTTCTTTTACAAAATATCCAATCTCACCACTGATTTTATCATCAAATAAACCAAATTGTACTGATGCGTCAATTTGTGAAGTGGTTTCCCAAGAAAGCTGGGCATTTTCAGCTTGCGTCGGCGCAAGTCCAGGAGACTGATTGTATGACACACCCCCAAACAAACCTCTAGATGCAAAGTTGCCAATTTCAGCATTTCCAACTTCTCCCCAGCTCGCTCTAAGTTTTAAAAATGAAATTGTTGAATTGTTACTCATAAAGTCTTCTTCCGACAAAATCCATCCAGCAGAAACAGAAGGGAAAGTACCAAACTGTACATCTTTTCCAAACCTTGAAGACCCATCTCTACGAAGACCTAACTTCACAAGGTATTTATCTGCAAAGTTATAGGTAGCTCGTGTGAAGTAAGAAACAAAAGAATATCTTGTAAATCCTCCAGTACCAGACACAATTTCAGCTGCGCTACTAATAGTTTGAAAGTCGTCAGTTGGAAATTGCTCTCCAGAAACTGTGGCAGATCTTCTTTTACTTTTACTTAATTCAGTACCAACTACAACAGATATATTTTGGTCACTTCCAATTTCTTTTTCATACTCCAAATAATTGGAATAGATAAAATTTTCAGTAGTATAATTTGAAGCAAATGCGTCACCATTAGATGATTGAAATGGAGTTAAACTACCATTAAAAGAATCTTCTGACTGTGCATACAAATCATATGAGAAGCTAGAATTAAAGCTTAAGTCAGAGGTGATTTCAGCTTCACCATAAAATCTTCCTGTTATTCTTCTAATTATAGTATTGTAGGACCCGTATTTATCTTGAAGTAAGAAGTTAGGGTACTGTGTATCAGCGTAAGGCTCACCATCCACATAAGCTGGTGAAATCGGGGCTAGAGCAATAGCTTGCAGTGGCGTCACAAAAGCATTGTCATTCGCTACACGATCAATATCAGCACGACTCAAGTTGACATTTAATCCTAGGGTTAAGAAATCTTTTGCTTTTGTTTCTAGGTTTGATCTTACACTTATCTTTTTCATTTCGTTGCCAAAAACAATCCCTTTTGTGTCATTGTGAGCAACTGACATATAATATGTGCTTTTATCATTTCCTCCAGAACTAGAAACAGAAAAATCTCTTGTATGACCATCAACCAAAGCGAGATCTTCCCAATTAGTATCAGTAGTTTCCCAACTAGGAGATATTTGTGACATATAAACTTCCTCATAACCAGCATAACCAGCATTAATTGATGCTTCTCTAAAGATTTCAATATATTCTTCAGCATTCATCCAATCCCTTCCGTTAGTTTTTGTACTCCAGCCATTGGATATACTCACATCAATTTTGTTTTGGCCTTTTTTTCCTGACTTGGTTGTAATGATAACAACACCATTAGCACCTCTAGCTCCGTATATTGAAGCAGCAGAAGCATCTTTAAGAATTTCTATGGACTGTATGTCTCCTGAATTTAAAGTGATTAGTGGGTTTGTAGGAGATCCATTAGAAGATTCATTGTTGAGTATTAGAGGAATTCCGTCTAGTACGATTAGTGGCTGAGTACCAGCACTAATACTAGATTGGCCTCGGACCCTAAAACTGTATCCTGACTCAATTTTACCGTTAGTTTGAGCAACTCTAACACCTGTAACTTTACCTGCTAAAGTATTGATAGCGTTAGGTGTTGGAATTCCATTTATTTCATCAGCTGAAACACTGGCGATGTTATCTGTTAAGGTTCTTTTAGATTGAGAACCATATCCTGTAACAACGACCTCGGAAAGCTGATCTGGGGACATTACAAAATCCACTGTGCCTGAATCAACTTTTAATGACTGATTTGAATAGCCGACGTAACTTGCCTCCAACATATCGCCCATCGAAGCATTGATGGAAAAATTACCATCAAAATCAGATGAGACAGCAGTTGAAGTTCCTTGAATTAAAACTGTTGCTCCAGATAATGGAACACCAGCTTCATCTGTTACAGTTCCTGAAACAGTCTGCTGTGCAAAAGAAACCGCAGCGAGCATCAGAAATAAAGATGTTAATATTTGATTATATTTAGTTTTCATATGTTTTCAAAATTATTGGAATCAACAAATATGTTAACTTTTTGTTAATAAAACAAGTTTTTTGCAAAATATCGTTGTAACACTAACGATTTTACTTTATTAAAAAAAAAATATTTCAAAATCCCGCTCAATAAGTGATTTCTCTCAACATGCTTTGGAATGTATATATATAATGACAACAAACCTTTTCCTTGTTTGAATATAAAACAGATGAAAAAATAATTCTCAAGGTTTTTTAAATTAAAAAATAATACTACATTTGCAGCCCTTAAAATAAGGGAAGAAATTTTTATAGTAGTATGCCAACAATTTCGCAACTCGTTCGTAAAGGAAGAACAGATCTCTCAAAAAAGAGCAAATCTGCCGCACTAGATGCTTGTCCACAAAGACGTGGGGTTTGCACGCGTGTGTACACGACCACACCCAAAAAGCCAAACTCAGCCATGCGTAAAGTGGCTCGTGTTCGCTTGACCAATGGGAATGAGGTGAATGCCTACATCCCTGGTGAAGGCCATAACTTACAAGAACACTCCATCGTGCTTGTTCGTGGCGGTCGTGTAAAAGATTTACCTGGTGTTCGCTACCACATTGTTCGTGGAGCACTTGACACTGCAGGGGTTGAGGGACGTCTACAACGACGATCGAAATATGGCGCCAAACGACCCAAAAAATAAAAAGTTTAGTTAAACAATGACGTTCAAGCTTGCTTGAACCACTCAATTTAGAGACATGAGAAAGAGATCGGCGAAAAAACGCCCATTGTTACCGGACCCGCGCTTCAATGACCAACTGGTCACCAGATTTGTAAACAATCTAATGTGGAGTGGAAAAAAATCAATTGCATTTAAAATCTTTTATGACGCTATTGACATCGTTGATGAAAAGAATCAAGATGATGAAAAGCCAGCTTTAGAACTTTGGAAAGAAGCTTTGACCAACGTTATGCCACATGTCGAAGTGCGCAGTCGCCGGATTGGAGGAGCAACATTTCAAATTCCAAATCCCATTCGTCCAGATCGCAAAATATCTACAGCGATGAAGTGGTTGATTTCATTTGCACGGAAACGCAATGAAAAATCAATGGCACAAAAACTCGCTGCCGAAATTCTCGCTGCATCAAAAGAAGAAGGTGCTGCCGTAAAAAAACGTGTTGACACACACAAAATGGCTGAAGCCAACAAAGCATTCTCTCACTTTAGGTTTTAACGTATATAATAATGTCAAGAGATCTTAAATACACACGAAACATTGGAATTGCTGCTCACATCGACGCTGGTAAAACAACGACGACCGAGCGAATTCTCTATTATACTGGTGTGAGTCATAAAATAGGCGAAGTTCACGATGGAGCTGCTACCATGGACTGGATGGAGCAAGAACAAGAGCGTGGAATTACGATTACTTCTGCAGCTACTACATGTGAATGGACGTTTCCAACCGAACAAGGTAAGCCAATTGATGGGGCTAAAGGCTATCACTTCAATATTATTGACACGCCTGGGCACGTAGATTTTACTGTAGAAGTAAACCGATCACTTCGAGTTCTTGATGGACTCGTTTTTTTATTTTCAGCCGTAGATGGTGTAGAGCCGCAGTCTGAAACCAACTGGCGCTTGGCCGACAATTACAAGGTTCCAAGAATGGGATTTGTCAATAAGATGGATCGACAAGGTGCAAACTTCCTCAATGTTTGTAAGCAAGTACGAGAAATGCTCAAATCAAATGCTGTACCAATTGTACTGCCAATTGGAGATGAAGATAACTTCAAGGGATGTGTTGATCTCGTTAAAAATCGTGCTATCATTTGGCATGAAGAAAACATGGGTGCCACTTTTGATGTGGTTGATATCCCTGAAGACATGAAGGATGAAGTTGAAACATTCCGTGGTGAGCTGATCGAAGCCGTTGCTGAATATGACGAAAACCTTCTAGAAAAATATTTTGAAGATCCTGACAGTATTTCTGAAGATGACGTACACAATGCACTTCGAGCAGCTACGCAGGACATGAGTATTATCCCAATGATTTGCGGGTCTGCCTTCAAAAACAAAGGCGTTCAGTTTTTACTCGATGCGGTGTGCCGTTATTTACCTTCTCCAGAAGATAAAGAAGCGATTGAGGGTATAAACCCTGATACGGATGAGACCATTTCGAGAAAGCCAACGGTTTCCGATCCATTTTCAGCTTTGGCATTTAAAATTGCAACAGATCCTTACGTTGGTCGCTTGGCATTCTTTAGAGCCTATTCTGGGCGACTAGATGCAGGTTCATATGTATTGAACACAAGATCTGGCAACAAAGAACGAATTTCTCGTATTTATCAAATGCATGCCAACAAGCAAAATGCAATTGAGTTTATCGAAGCTGGAGACATTGGCGCTGCAGTTGGATTTAAAGACATCAAAACAGGAGATACACTTTGTACTGAAAAACATCCAATCATATTAGAAAGTATGGACTTCCCTGATCCAGTAATTGGAATCGCGGTTGAGCCAAAAACCAAGTCTGATGTCGATAAATTGGGGATGGCTCTTGGTAAGCTCGCTGAGGAAGACCCAACCTTCCAAGTAAAAACCGATGAGGCATCTGGTCAAACCATTATTAGTGGAATGGGAGAGCTTCACCTCGATATCATCGTTGACCGTTTACGTCGCGAATTCAAAGTTGATGTCAACCAAGGTCAACCACAGGTTGAGTATAAAGAAGCCATTACCCAGATAGCAAATCACCGTGAGGTTTACAAAAAGCAAACAGGTGGACGTGGAAAGTTTGCGGATATCGTATTCACTTTAGAACCTGCCGATGAAGGAAAGCAAGGTCTTGAGTTTGTCAATCAAATCAAAGGTGGTAATGTTCCAAGAGAATATGTCCCGTCTGTAGAAAAAGGATTTAAGGATGCCATGCAAAATGGCCCATTGGCTGGATTTGAGGTTGATGCGATGAAAGTAACTTTAAAAGATGGTTCTTTCCACCCCGTTGACTCTGATTCCTTGTCATTTGAGTTGGCTGCCAAGATTGGCTATAAAGAAGCTGCCAGAGCAGCTGGCGCTGTGATCATGGAGCCAATGATGAAACTTGAGGTCTTAACACCTGAAGAAAATATGGGAGACATTGTCGGGGATCTCAACCGTCGTCGAGGACAAGTCAATAGTATGGACGATCGCGCGGGATCAAAGGTGGTAAAAGCCATTGTGCCGTTATCAGAAATGTTTGGATATGTTACCTCATTGCGAACATTATCTTCTGGTCGTGCCACATCAACGATGGAGTTTTCTCACTATGCGGAGACACCAAAAAATATTTCAGAAGAAGTAATCTCCGCAACAGTCGGATAAAGAATTAGAAACGATGAGTCAAAAAATTAGAATTAAGCTCAAATCCTACGATTATAATCTAGTCGATAAGTCGGCTGATAAAATCGTAAAGACCGTTAAGACAACAGGAGCTGTGGTCACAGGACCCATCCCTCTTCCAACACATAAAAAGATTTTTACTGTGTTGCGCTCACCTCACGTGAACAAGAAGTCGCGCGAACAGTTCCAATTGAGCTCGTACAAGCGCCTGTTGGATATCTATAGTTCTTCTTCTAAAACGATAGATGCGTTGATGAAATTAGAGCTACCGAGTGGAGTAGAAGTTGAAATTAAAGTATAATGAGATTCTCATTTGAGAGAATAACTAAATAAACCAATATGTCAGGGTTAATTGGAAAAAAAATCGGCATGACGAGCATCTTTG
>JAQWIL010000006.1 GCA_029248885.1 Flavobacteriaceae bacterium | reverse complement strand
AAGCATGTACAACTTCGGGAGCTGCGGTAAAATCAAAAAGGTGGTAAAAGCCACTTTTTTTGTTTTGGATGGTGTAGGCAAATTTCTTTAAGCCCCAGTCCTCCTGATCCACAAGCTCACCACCGTTGGAAGTGATGATATTAGCATACTTTTGAACTGCTTCCTTTACCTGATCTTCAGATAAAACGGGATTTAAAATGAAAACAGTTTCGTAATGATTCATATTTCTAAATTGGGCAGCGAAATTATCACTTTTGTTTGTTTATTCCAACCCTTTTGGATGGATTTTCATCACAAAGGGCTTTCGAGGGTGGTTTTGAAAGTTGTTCTGCTTTGCTGTCCTGATCAAATCGGATCGACATCAATCGTCAGTTTTACAGATCGGAAAGCGGGAATTTGTTCAAAACGTTTACAAATGCGCATCAGTTGTTCCTTGGCAGGTGCTGCCGACTGGCTGGCAGGGAGTTTGAGCAAAATCTGCATCAAAAATTGGTTTCGAATCCGACTAACTGGCGGAGACTGCGGGCCGAGCACTTGCGAAAATTGATTGTGGAGTGCTTGCGAAAACCAATTTGCTGCCTCTTGTAAAGCCGAAAAATTCTTATGTTTGAGTTCAAACCGAATCAATCGTACAAAAGGCGGGTAATCAAATTCTTCTCGCTGCTTGAGCTGTATCGAAAACATCCTGTCATAGTCGTATTGCTGAAGTTGCTGCAAAACCAGATGGCTATTGTCATAGGTCTGAATCAGCACCCGACCCATTCGATCTTTTCGACCCGCACGTCCTGCGACTTGTAAAAGCATTTGAAATGCCCGCTCGTGAGCACGAAAATCCTGAAAGTTGAGCAAACCGTCTGCCAAGACCACCCCGACTAGCGTAACCCGCCCAAAATCCAATCCCTTGGTCAACATCTGCGTCCCCACCAAGATATCCAAATCCTGTTGCGCAAAACGATTGATCAAATCTCTGTGTCCGTGTTTTCCTTTGGTGGTGTCGGAATCCATTCGTCCCACGCGAACATCAGGAAACAACTGTTGAATTTCGGTCTCAATTTGCTGGGTACCCAATCCCATGGGTTTGGGGTGAGCAGTTCCGCATGCCACACAATGGGCATGGCTCAATACGTGGTAACCACAATAGTGACATTTGAGTTTTTCGTTTTGCTTGTGATAGGTCAAACTCACATCGCAACTGGGGCATTGCGGCACATGCCCACAAGATGTACAGTTGACAAAGGAGGAAAAACCCCTTCGGTTTTGAAATAAAATGACTTGTTCCTCGGCCGCTATGGTTTTTGAAATCGCATCGATCAATGTCTGGGAAAAATGACCGTTCATCTGCTTTTTCTTCTGAGAAACCTTAAGATCAACGAGTTCAATTGCGGGCATGGAAAAGCCCTGATATCGTTCTTTGATTTCTACAAGATTGTACTTTCCAATGCGACTATTATGTGAGGACTCTAAAGAAGGAGAGGCAGAGCCCATGACAATTTTGGCTTGGTGTAAACCAGCAAGCACCACAGCCACATCTCTCGCATGGTAACGCAGGTTGGACTCAAACTGTTTATAGGCCACTTCATGGGACTCATCCACAATGATCAGCCCCAAATTTGAAAAGGGCAAAAGAACCGCCGAACGTGCACCAACAATGAGTTGAGCGCTGGGATTCTGCGCCAATACTTTGTTCCAAACCTCCACTCGCTCACTGGGGGTGTAGCGCGAGTGATAGACCGCCATTCTTTTTCCAAAATGAACATATAATCGCTGGATTATCTGAGTGGTGAGTGCGATTTCAGGAACCAGAAAAAGGACTTGTTTTCCTTGCTGAATGACCTCTTGAATCAAGTGCATATACACTTCTGTTTTTCCTGAAGCGGTTACCCCATGCAACAAAAAGCGATCGGTCTGGTTGCGGTCATCACGAAGAGATGCGAGGGCTTGTTGTTGGGAATTGCTCAGTGCCTGCAATGGTGTTTCGGCTTCTTTTTTAGCTGCCAATCGGTCCACAACGACCGTTTGTTGATCTAAAACCCCCTTTTTGATCAGGGTTTCAACAGCAGATTTGGAGACACCCGGCATACGTAAAAACTCGGATTTTTGAATACTTGTTTGTTGTTGGATCAACTGCAAGAGTGTTTCTCGTTGTTTGGGATAGCGGTCAATCTCTTTGAGCAGCCCACGCAAAGCGGATTCGGATTTGTAGGAAGACACTAAGGCCAATTGCTTTTGTTGTTTGGGTCTAAACTTTGTGTAAACTTCTTCCCGAACATGAATCAAGTCTTGATTGAGCAATTCCTGAGCGAGTTTGTATGGGCTTTTTGACAATTCCAATTTGACAACATCGGACAAGTTGAGCTTACCGTATTGCTCGAGGGCATTTAGCAGTTGTGCTGCACCAGTGCTGAGCTTGATATCATCCGTACAAGAACGGTAAAAGTGCAACTCGGTTTCGCTTTCCAACAGTAAAATACTGGGTACAGCGGTTCGAAACACACTTCCCAGTGGACTCATATAATAATGTGATATCCATTCCCAAAGTTCGAGTTGTCTCGAACTGACAACCGCCTGTTGATCGATAATATATTCGATTGATTTGGCTTCATAAGGCGGCGTGTTTTGGTGGGTGCGATGACTCAGGGCAGCATATTTCTTTGTGTTGCCAAAAGGAACGACAATTCGAATGCCCGGTTGGATAAAATCATACTCTTCCTCTGTCACGAGATAGGTGAATAATTTTGGAACCGGCAAAGGCAAGATTACATCAACAAAGAATGGCATGGTGTGAGGGTGTTGTTAATGTTGATTCTATCGTGCATCTGTGATTGCGAAAGTGACCCGATACAAAAACATGACGCATGTAGCGAATTTAAGAAAATTCTACTTCGTAGGCGCTCAAATGATTATCTTTAACCCATGAAAATGAAATGCGTTGGGATTGGAAAAACAGTGAGCGCATATGGACTCGAACAAGTCCAGACCTATGTCAAACGCATCCAACGTTTTATGCCCTTTGAATGGATTGAGCTCAAAGAAGTCAAACACCACAAAAACAACCCGATAACTGCCCTGCAAGCCGAAGAAGAGTTGATCCTGAAGCATGTCAGTGATCGGGATGCCTTGATCTTATTTGACGAAAAGGGTAAACAAATGGACTCCAAAGCTTTCGCTCAATTTATCATAAAACACAACATGACCCATGCTGGAACCCTTGTGTTTTGCCTTGGAGGTGCTTATGGGTTTAGTGATTCTTTGCGTAAACGTGCAAACGGAATGGTATCTTTATCCCCTATGACATTTCCACACCAACTCGCCAGAGTAGTAGCACTTGAGCAACTCTACCGCGCTTGTACAATTAATAATCATCATCCCTATCACCACTGATGAATCAGCTGATTTTAGCCACCCATAACGATCATAAAGCACAGGAGTTTCGGGACATCCTGCCGCAGTATTCTGTGCAAACACTTGCAGATATTGGGCATGATGAAGAAATCGAAGAAACAGCAACAGACCTCGAAGGCAACTCATTCCTTAAAGCCGAAACTATTTTTAAACGCTATGGCTATGCGGTGATTTCGGATGACAGTGGTTTGGAAGTTGATGCATTAAATGGAGCGCCAGGGGTGTATTCGGCGCGTTATGCAGGGGAGCCCCGAAACGATAAACGAAATACAGAGAAGCTACTCGACCAACTCCAAAGCGCTTCCAATCGAAAGGCGCAATTCAGAACGGTGATTACACTGATGAATGCAGAAAACAGCTTTCAATTTGAAGGAATCGTCAGCGGAACCATCGCCAAAAGCCCTAGAGGAGGAGCTGGCTTTGGCTATGATCCTGTTTTTGTGCCAGAAGGGTATCAGCACACTTTTGCGGAGTTGGCAGCTGATGTAAAAAATAAAATCAGCCATCGTGCCAATGCGATTGAAAAATTGTTACATTTCCTCAATGAACACCCAACATTTTGTTAAAATTTCGTGAAAAACAGATGACCCTAACCCCGAAACGACTTAGTTTGCAGTGTAGAAAACAATGAGCATACGATATCTCTTAATGGTTTTGTTATTCGGTTGGTGTAGCCAATTGACCGCCCAAGAAGTGATTGGAGTTGTCAAAAACGCTGCAGACGACAAGCCCATTCCGACAGTGCATGTCCTCAACCTAAACAAAGTCCTGATGAGCATCACAGACGCAAATGGGGTTTTTGCCATTGATGCGGAGGTCAACGACACTCTGTTCCTGTCCTACCTCGGGTTTAAAACGATCAAAGTCACTGTGACTAACGACCTGATCAAGTTCCCGAAAACCGAGTTTAAACTCACCGCACTGGCACTTGCCCTAGAAGAAGTCGTTGTTCGACCTTATCAATTGACGGGTTATCTGGAAATCGATGCTAAAAATGTACCGATCAATCGCAATCAGCGATATAGTATCCCTGGACTTCCTACCGGAGGCTATGAGGCGGGAAGTCGCGGACCATCTGCCTTTTCTCGAGTTGTTGGGTCAATTTTCAATCCCTTTGATTTTTTGCATAACCTCTTTGGCAAAAAGCCCAATGAATTGCGAAAGCTCAAAAAAATGCGCGAAAATAATGCCTTGCGTGATTTGTTGGCTGTCAAATATGACCGGGAAACCCTTGAGGAGTTTTTGCAATTGGACATCAGTGATATCGATGAAATTTTACGCAATTGTAATTTCTCAGAAAGCTTTATCCGCACTGCCAATGATTTGCAAATTTTGGAGGCCATCAGCGGGTGCTATGAGGAATACAAGATTTTAAGCCGCAGATAAGTCCATAAAATAGTACCTTTGCACCTGAAATTACGTGCATGCTGCTCAATACACTCAACGCCATTTCACCAGTCGACGGACGCTACCGAAGTAAGACAAAACCTCTTCACGCTTTTTTTTCAGAACAAGCACTCATCAAATACCGTGTGCAAGTCGAGATTGAATACTTTATTGCGCTTTGTTCCCACCCCATTCCACAACTCGAATCCTTTCAGCACTCACTCTTTGAGGACTTGCGTTCTCTCTATGAGCACTTTTCAGTAGAAGATGCCAAGGCCATTAAGGACATCGAGAAAACAACGAATCACGACGTAAAAGCCGTGGAGTATTTCCTCAAAAACGAATTTGACCGCTTGGGGATCAGCGACTATAAAGAGTTTATCCATTTTGGCTTGACTTCCCAAGATGTCAATAACACGGCCGTTCCGCTATCGATTAAGGATGCGGTGGAAACCGTAATTCGCCCCGAAATTGAAAAGACGATCTTGCTCCTGGAGAAGATGTCGACTCAATATGATCATATCCCCATGCTAGCACGTACACACGGACAGGCCGCTTCCCCAACCCGATTGGGAAAAGAAATTCGAGTGTTTAGTGAAAGAATCAAACAGCAAATGACCCTTCTTGATCAAGTCCCTCATGCGGCAAAGTTTGGAGGGGCAACTGGAAACTTTAATGCCCATCAAGTGGCATATCCCCAAATTGATTGGAAAGCATTTGGAGAGCAATTTGTTGAAAACACCCTGGGACTGCATCACTCCTTCCCCACCACGCAAATTGAACATTATGATCACTTGGCTGCTTTGTGTGATGCCTTTGCAAGAATCAATACCATACTCATCGATTTGAATCGAGACTTTTGGACCTATATCTCCATGGATTATTTCAAGCAAAAAATCAAGGATAACGAAGTGGGTTCGTCGGCAATGCCGCATAAAGTCAACCCAATAGATTTTGAAAATGCGGAAGGAAATTTGGGAATCGCCAATGCGTTGTTTTCCTTTTTGTCTGCAAAACTACCCGTTTCCCGTCTTCAACGCGACCTCACCGATAGCACGGTGCTGCGCAATATTGGTATTCCCTTTAGCCACACCCTGATTGCACTTGCCTCTATGGAAAAAGGATTCCATAAACTAGAGGTCAATCAAACTGCTATCGACAACGACCTCAATGACAATTGGGCTGTTGTTGCGGAAGCCATACAAACCATCCTTCGCCGTGAAGGTTTTCCAAAACCCTATGAGGCACTCAAAGGACTGACGCGAACCAATCACGAAATCACCAAAGAAAGCATCCAGGAGTTTATCCATACCCTTGATGTCTCTGAAGAAGTCAAAGCAGAACTTCTGCAGATCAGTCCGCAAAACTACACGGGCATCTAGGGATTAGATTCGGACTTGATTTTTTAACTTTTTGAGTTCTTCCCCTGCTGGGAGATCGAGTTTTTGGGTTAAAGAAGCAATGCGATACAAATCGATCGAACCCTGAATGAGTAAAACAACAGTCTGCGGCTCCACTTCAATACGATCCGAAACTTCGCCTTCCTCTTGAACCAACATGACAAGCTCATCAACAATATGGTCCTGATCGGATTGCAATGCGTAAAAATACACGTTCGTTTCGTCCTCACGGACTTGCATCAATTCCACAAGTTTATTCTCGTTGACATAGGCCTGTGTCCAATCAGTAAAAGTCTTGGAAATACTCGGATCATCCGTCCGTAACAACTTAAAGGTTTTGATTTGGGTCACCAATTCGATAAATTCCTGTGCTTCGGGATCCTCGACATTGATGTTAAGTTTGGCCAGCATGGAAAACATCTGCGGACTAATCGAAACATAAGTCACACGTTCGTTGGTTTGATAGATGTCAAAAATAGATTGCGCCATCAGCATAGGGGCAATCAGTAAAAAAAGAAAGGTTGTTTTCATGAATGAAAGAATTCGGTTATCAAACGAAAGTACAATAAAGATTTTTATACCAGACCACTGCACATAAACTTTCGGCTTATAATTTTTGATAAAAATGAGTACATTGCAGGAGCATCGAATTTTACACGAATGATAATATGCAAATTCCTTCCTTACGTACTTTTACTGTTTTTCTTGATATCATGCAAAGACGAAGATGATAATATTCCCCCACGTCAATATGATTTTGAAATTGAAGACTTTATCTGGAAGGGGCTAAATACTTACTACCTCTGGCAAAACTCGGTTCCCGATTTGGCGGATGACCGATTTGATTCACAAAAATCCTATGCCAACTATTTATCGCAGTTTAATGCAAATCATGAGTTGCTATTTGAATCCCTGCTTTCCGACAAGGATCGCTTTAGCTGGATCATGAGTGACTATACCGAACTTGAAAAGCAATTGAGTCGTGTCTACACAACCAGTGGAATGATGATTAGACTGGCAAGGATTGGTGACTCTAATGACTTATTTGCCTTTGTTCGTTATGTACTTCCCGACTCTGATGCTGCAGAAAATAACGTAAAACGCGGAGACCTTTTTCTTAGTGTCAATAACGAACAACTGACCATCGACAATTATCGAGATTTGTTAAGCAGCGAAGTGGAATCATTTTCGATTCAGCTCGCTCAAATCAGTGGCCAGACGATTACGCCAACAGGCATCAGTGTCGATTTGGTCAAAGCAGAAATCCAAGAAAATCCCATCCATATTCACAAACTCATTGAGCTGAACAATGCAAAAATTGGCTATTTGATGTACAATGGGTTTGTGGCTGATTTTGACGACCAACTCGAAAGTGCTTTTGCGGAATTTCAAATCCAAGGGGTGAATCAATTGATTGTCGATTTGCGGTATAATCGTGGTGGCCGAACCAGTTCAGCAATCAAACTTGCCAGTATGATAACCGGGCAGTTTTCGGGTGAGGTTTTTGCGCAAACCCAACACAATGACAAACTCTCCTCTTACAATGAAGACTATTTGTTTGAGGCGCATGCAGCCCAATTGAAAATGGATCGGCTCTATGTGATTAGCTCTGCAGATACGGCATCGGCCAGTGAACTCCTGATCAATGGGCTATCTCCCTATATCGATGTGATCCTTATCGGCGACGTTACAACAGGAAAAAATGTTGGTTCCTATTCCATCTACGATTGGATTGATGATGAGGGAAATGTAAACCCCCGGCATACTTGGGCCATGCAGCCCATCACACTCAAAATTGCCAATAGCGAAGGTTTTGCAGACTATGAAAATGGTCTGCAGGCAGATCACCGTCTTCAAGAAGACGTTGCCAATATGGGAACCCTTGGGGAAATCGATGAACCCCTACTGGAAAAAACCCTTGAAGTTATGGGTGTGCTTCCACCAAAATCAGAAAAAAATCAGCTTTCTCGATTTGGACTCCGCTTTGAGAAAATGCCGTCGTTTCAAGACGCCATTATGCATACAGAAATCCCTGCTAAAATGCGTAGGATACGCCAACCGAAAGATTTCGCCCACGAGTAGTGTAACCACGAATCTCTTCATAATCGGCATCAAATACGTTTTCGATTGACCCAAACAGCGATACCCCCGGTTGTGAAAGTTGGTGAGAAATCCTTAGATCCAATATCCAATACGAAGACAACACCACCAAGTCCTGCCCAGCCAGGTCGTCACGATCTCCCACAAATTGAATGCTAGTCAAGAGTTGGGTGTTCGAATTGAACTGCTGACGAAAAATGGCATTCACCTTGTGCTTGGGAATGCGCAAGCCCTCCCCTTCCTCGTGTTGGGTATAGGTGTAATTGGTTTGAAGAAGAAGTCGATCTGTCAATGGATAGCGACATAAAAACTCGGTGCCATGCACGCCAAAGTCTCTCGTGACGTTTGCATAACGAAAGGTCGTCATGTCGTAATCGACAAAATTTTGGTGATTCCGGCCGAAATAGACCAATTGAAACTGTCCGCCATTTGGAAATAAGAGTGAACCCCCGAATTCTAAACTTTTATTGGTTTCGGGTTTTAGGGTTTGATTACCAGAATTGGTGTCAAATAATTTAAAAAGCGAAGGAGCAATAAACGCCGTACTCAAACTGGTGTGAAAACGAAGGTCAACAGCATTGAAATCGAAGTTGAGTGAGGGGTTGATATGATAAGTCCAATTCGAACCATAGGTACTATGCTCGCTTAAACGTGCCCCTGCCTGCGCTTCGAATAGACCATTGGATTCGTATAATACATTCACGAAATAATCCATCAAGTCTGCTGAAATTTTTTCACTAAACTGTGCCTTTTGTTGTTTGTGATTGAAGCCGATCAAGCCCTTGAGTTTTTTTGAGAGTTTGGTGGAAAAAACACCTTCGAGATCGATGACATCTCCTTCAAAATACATGGGAAAAGAAGACACAAAATCCCGACTGGATGTTGCCCACGACACCCGTCCGACAAACGAACTGGACTCGCCTGTCCATTTGGGCTGAACGACCACACGCTGACTCTCGCTTGTGAAGTGGTTGTCAGCGTCCATCAAAGGGAAACTATCGTCATATTCACTCGAGAAATAATCTTTCGTAAAAATCGTATTTAGCCGAAACTCAGATGAGAGCTGAAGTTGATACTGTGCGCTTAAATTTTGTTTTGCTGTCGAATCGTCTTCGGTTCCAAAGACAGATGACATGCCCATCGTTCGCTGATCGGATAGGGAAATCGAGCCCGCATGAGTTGCATTGCCCAAAGCGAATTGGAGTTGGCGGGTTTGGAAATTGGGTTCTATTGGGAAGTCCCATTTGTCGTTATTGGTTCCATAAATGGTTCGAATCGATCCGCTTAGAGATTGTTGCTTGGGGCGGTTGGTGGTGATTTTGATCACTGCGGTTGCTGCTGCACTCCCGTACAAACTACTGGCAGCTCCACGAATGATTTCTATCGACTCTATTGATGAAAGATCAATTGTTCTTAAATCAAAATCGTTTTCAATTTGCGTAGGGTCACTCACAGGCACTCCATCGATAAGGACTAAGACCTGTCGGTTGTTTCCACCGCGGATAAAATAACTCAACTGGGACCCAGGATGAGACTGTGCACCATTGATGTGAATGCCAACTTGGCCAGTGAGCAAATCAGCTAAGGTGCCACCGAGAAAAGGTTTGATATCTTTGGTGGTGAGAAGGGTGACCGATCGCCCTGTTTTGGAGACGAGCCTTTCAAAACGAGAGTCAGTGACCGTGACCTCATCGAGTTGAACCAAATCGTTTTGTGCAAAAACAAAAACGCACGTCAACAAGCACAGGACTTGTATAGAAAATATTCTTATCATGAATTGATAGTTACAAGTTAAGCACCGCTACTTATCCCGAGTAGTTGTCCTACAAAAAACAAAGGCAGGTCTCCTGGCTCACGTTCATTTCAACCTTCCCAACGATCGTCAGTGGTTTGTAGAGAAATGACTGTACACGTTTACAGTTGCGGGAACAGCGAAAGCTTTGCACTTTCTTCCCTTTTCATTTACAGTTCACGAATGTGCCTTGTAAAACCAATGTTCACAACAAAGGTAGTGAAGGAAAACAAATTCCTTGGTATTAAAAAAATGGTTATTTTTGATTGAAATTGCTAGGTATATGTTTACGCTTTCAAAAAAAGAAAAGGTACTCTTTAGTTTTGTTCTGATTGCTGCACTAACGCGCTTAGTCCCGCATCCACCAAACTTTGCTCCGATTACGGCAATTTCTCTCTTTGCCGGTGCTTATTTTACACGAAAGCAGCTTGCCTTTATCGTACCGCTGCTTGCCATGCTGATTTCCGACCTCTTTTTGGGCTTTTACACCATTTCGATTTTTGTTTATTTGTCGTTTGCTGTGATTACATGGCTTGGGCAACAAAAAAACAGAGTGACCCCAAAACTCGTTTTACTGGGGAGTGTTTTGTTTTTCCTCATCAGCAACCTCGGGGTTTGGCTGTTGTATTACCCCAAAACTATCGAAGGGCTTGTCACCTGTTTTACGCTAGCCATACCATTTTTCGCTACATCGTTACTTGGTGATATCTTTTACAGTGTGATTCTGGTATTCGGATTTTCTGCAATCAGCAGACGTTTGCAACTCTCTTAGTTCTCACCCTCTAGTACGTTGGGTTTACTCACCTCATCCGCGTCCAAAGCTAGGCGTTTGTTGTCTGGTGAAAGTCGAACAATATCCTTATCAATTTTGCGAAACTCCCCTGTGAGGTCATTGTAGTGATTGACTGCCGTGCCCAAGGTTTTCCCGAGTTTGGTGTGATAGGTTTGGTAGGCATTCAAATGCTTGGTGAGCTTGTCCACATTTGCAAGAATTTCCTGAACAGATTTTTCAATTTTGAGATTGTGTAAGGCCTTAACCGTAATTTGGAGCATGGGAAACAAACTCATCGGAGAAACAATCATCACTTTTTTATCATAGGCATAACTCACCAAATCGCGAGAATTGATCTGCAAACTCCCTACCCGACTGTTAAGCAAATCCTGATACAAACCGTCTGCAGGGATAAACATATAGGCATAATCGGTGGTTTGCTCGTTGGGGCGAATATATTTGGCGGTCTCATCAATCCGAGAACGAATGTCTTTGCGAAACTGATTCTCCAAAGTCTTAATCTCATTGGGATCGCTACTTTCGATCATTTTGTTGTAGTTGTCCAACGAAAATTTAGCGTCTATGGGAATGATAAACTGTCCAACCTTAACAATAGCATCCACGGTTTCGCCATTTGTGAACTTGTGCTGCATACTAAACAAGTCGGGTGGCAGTACGTTTGCCAGTAAATTTTCGAGCTGAATTTCTCCCAAAATCCCACGCTGTTTGGAGTTGCCCAAAATCTTTTCCAGAGATTTCATTTGGGTCGCAAAATTGAGCACCTGCTCATTGGTTCCTTTAATCTTCTCGAGTTCAGAGGTGACCTCTTTCACAATTTTATTGGATTGAGAAAATTGCTGTTGCATGTTCTGCTTGGCACTCTTTTGAAACTCATTAATCTCTTGATTGATGGTTTTGAGTTTGCCTTCGATTTCAACGCGAGAGGTTTGGGCATTTTGAGCAACATCTTTTCGGATTTCCTGAATTTCGTTGCGCAAGGCCTCGTTCAATTGCAGTAAAAGCGAATCAGATCCCGATGAATTTCGGTTTCGCAAGAAAAAGATCGCTAGGACAACGCCCAAAATGACGAGTAATAAAATGGCTTCTAATGACATGGGAACGAATGTACAAAAAAACCTACTTGCTCAAGTACATTTTTCGACGCGCATACAATTCGTAAAAGTCATCGTTTTTTAAGTCGTCGATAAACAAGATGCTTTCCCCTGTGCTTTTCATTTCCGGACCAAGTGCTTTGTTGACATTTGGAAACTTATTGAATGAGAAGACGGGCTGTTTGATCGCAAAACCTTCCAAGTGTGAGGTGTAATCAAAATCGCCCACTTTGTGTTTCCCCAACATCACTTTGGTGGCATAATTCACAAAAGGTTGTTGCTTGGCTTTGGCAATAAAGGGAACCGTTCTCGACGCACGCGGATTGGCCTCAATGATATACACCACATCATCTTTGATGGCAAACTGTACATTGATTAAACCAACCGTATTGAGTGCAATCGCAATTTTTTGGGTGTGATCCTTAATCTGTTGCATCACAAAGTCACCCAAGTTAAATGGCGGTAAAGTGGCATTGGAGTCTCCAGAGTGGATTCCGCAAGGTTCAATATGCTCCATGATCCCAATGATTTCGACATTTTCCCCATCGCAAATCGCATCGGCTTCTGCCTCTATTGCTCCATCTAAATAATGATCTAAAAGCAATTTATTGTTGGGGATCTTTTGCAGCAAGTCAACCACGTGGGCTTCGAGTTCCTCCCGATTGATCACAATCTTCATTCCCTGTCCACCAAGAACGTAAGATGGACGCACAAGGATTGGAAAATCGAGTTCTTCTGCCAGCTGCAGCGCTTGCTCTGGAGTTTCGGCAACGCCAAACTCTGGGTAAGGGATATTGTTTTCCTTTAGTAGGGTTGAGAAACTCCCGCGGTCTTCTGCCAAATCGAGAGACTCAAAAGATGTCCCCATGATTTTAACCCCATAGCGACTGAGCTTCTCAGCGAGCTTTAAGGCGGTTTGACCCCCGAGCTGCACGATTACCCCAACTGGGTTTTCGTGCTGAATGATGTCGTAGATATGCTCCCAAAAAACGGGCTCGAAATAGAGCTTGTCAGCTGTATCAAAATCCGTGGATACCGTTTCTGGATTACAATTGATCATGATGGTTTCATAGCCACATTCAGCGGCTGCCAATACACCATGCACACAACAATAATCAAACTCTATTCCCTGACCGATACGATTGGGACCTGAGCCCAAAACAACAATTTTTTCACGGCCAGAATCGACACTTTCGTTGGAGACGAATTTTTTTCCGCCTTTGATTTGGACTTCATCTTCAAAAGTCGAATAGTAGTAAGGCGTTTGCGCTTGAAACTCTGCAGCACAGGTATCGACGAGCTTGTAAACGCGCTTCACCCCCATTTCATTTCGCAATGAATAAACCTCACTTTCCAAACATTTCAACATATGTGCGATTTGTCTGTCTGCAAAGCCCTTTTGTTTGGCTTCCAAAAGAAGTGGTTTTGGAATCTCCTTAATGTTGTATTCTGAAATCTTGAGTTCAAGGTTGTATAATTCTTCGTACTGGTGCAAGAACCACATATCAATTTTGGTGATTTCATGGATGCGATCCAAAGAAATACCCATTTGTATGGCATCATACAACACAAATACACGATCCCAGGAGGCGTGTTTGAGTTTGGAAATGACCGTTTCATAGTTGGTATATCCTTTGCCGTCTGCACCTAAGCCATTGCGTTTGATTTCTAGGGATTGTGTTGCCTTGTGAAGTGCTTCTTGAAAAGACCTTCCAATTCCCATCACTTCTCCGACCGATTTCATTTGCAGACCCAACTCTCTTTCCGATCCCTCAAATTTGTCAAAATTCCAACGTGGAATTTTCACAATCACATAGTCAAGGGTTGGCTCAAACAAGGCCGAAGTTGACCCTGTAATCTGATTGCTCAATTCGTCCAAAGAGTAACCGATTGCGAGTTTGGCAGCGATTTTTGCAATGGGATAGCCCGTTGCTTTAGATGCCAAAGCAGAGGATCTGGAAACCCGCGGATTGATTTCAATAGCAATAATCTCTTCTTTTTCGTCAGGGCTAACTGCAAACTGTACATTACAACCTCCAGCAAAATCTCCGATGCTTCGCATCATTTTGATGGCCATGTCGCGCATACGCTGAAAAGCTGTATCGGAAAGAGTCATAGCAGGTGCAACAGTGATGGAATCTCCTGTGTGAATCCCCATCGGATCCATATTTTCAATGGTACAAATAATGACAACATTGTCATTTTTATCACGGAGCAACTCCAACTCATATTCTTTCCAACCCAAAAGGGCTTTATCGATCAAAACCTCATGAATCGGAGAGGCCTCTAACCCTCTCGTGAGTAAAGTTTCAAATTGATCTGCGGAATGAACAAAAGACGCACCAGTACCACCAAGGGTAAAGGAAGGACGGATTACAAGTGGGAAACCAAACTCCTGTGCAATTTCTTTTCCTTTCAAAAAGGAAGTCGCAGTCTTGGCTGGAGCGACAGGGATGTCAATGGTTTTTAATAATTTTTTGAATTGATCACGGTCTTCTGTGATGTTTATCGCATCGATATCAACCCCAATAATTTCAACCCCAAATTCTTCCCAAACCCCTTTTTCGTCGCTTTCTATACAAAGATTCAAGGCCGTCTGGCCACCCATGGTAGGCAAAACAGCATCGACTTTATGCTTTTTAAGAATGTCACGAATGGAATTGGTTGTGAGAGGTTTTAGGTAAATGTGATCCGCCATAGATGGGTCGGTCATAATCGTCGCCGGATTGGAGTTGATCAGAATCGTTTCGATTCCATCTTCTCGCAATGAACGAAGGGCTTGACTCCCCGCATAATCGAATTCACATGCTTGACCTATGATAATGGGGCCTGAACCTATTATAAGAATAGAGTTTATTTCAGGACGCTTTGGCATGAGTTGTGTGGTGTGTTAATTTTGGTGGAAATATATATAAAAAAAAGGTGTTACTAATAATAGAAACACCTTTGTTTTTCAACGATTTATTCACTTATTTTTTATGTCTTGGTTCAGAGGATACAGACAGCTTTTTTCGGCCTTTCGCACGACGTGCAGCCAATACTTTTTGTCCACCTACAGACGACATTCTTTCCATGAAGCCATGCTTGTTGCGGCGCTTTCTTTTAGAAGGTTGAAATGTTCTTTTCATAATTTATTGTGTATCTCTTACTCAAACGGCAGCAAATATACAATATAAAACCACGATTTCAAGAAGCATTCCATAAGAATTAATTATTTTTGAACAGCAAATCAATAAGATGTTTCCAAAATTTATCAAAATCGTTCTAGCCGTTCTCAGTTTGGGTTATGCTGTTTACCAATTTACAGAAGAATTTATCGGTAATGGTATTGCCTTGATCTTTCTCTCTGGAATGTTTGTTTTCCTGTATTATAAAAATGAAGTTTTATTACTGGCTTTTCTCCGCATGCGAAAACAAGATTTTAAGGGTACCGAAAAGTGGTTGAACCGAATCAAGAAGCCCGAAGCTGCACTCACCACCAAACAAGTGGGCTACTACAATTTTATCAAAGGAGTGATCACTTCGCAATCCAATCTTACCCAAGCGGAAAAATATTTCCGAAAAGCGATTGCGCTCGGACTAAATATGAAACACGATATGGCCATGGCCAAACTCAGTCTCGCAGGAATTGCCATGCAAAAAAGAAGAAAGCGAGAAGCAACTGCGCTACTCAAAGAAGCAAAGAAACTCGACAAGCAAGGCATGATGGGCGAACAAATCAAAATGATGCAGCAACAACTCAAGCGCATTTAGTCCACCAACACCCTGACTTCGTATTCTGTGTTGTTCCGATTGGAAAGTTGATATCCTTTGATCCAAGGATTCATTTCTCGTAAATCTGCATAGCTCATATTCTGAGATTTTGCAAAAACAATCCAATCGATTGGAGATGCGTTTACTTTTACCAATTTGGTGTTTGGAAATGGATAAGTTTGCGCTTTCGGAATGACAAAACCGTACCTTTCTGGAGATTCAAAGATCAGTTTTGTTGCGAGCATGCGATACATATATCGGCTGGTTTCTTCGTTGAGAAATAAATCATAATAGGAATTTGTTTGCTGTTTTTCCAAGGAAGTCTTAATTCGTTGCACACCCGCATTGTATGCAGCGGCGGCCAAAGTCCAATTTCCAAACTCCGCATAGGCATCCGTGAGATAAGCGGCTGCGCTTTCTGTTGCCTTTATAAGATGAAGACGTTCGTCGATATCCGCATTGACTACCAATCCAAAATCCCTAGCCGTTTTTGGCATAAATTGCCAAAACCCCTCCGCCCCAGCAGGCGATGTAACATGTGTCAAGCCACTTTCGATGACAGCCAGATATTTAAAATCATCGGGGATCCCGTATTCTTGTAATATGGGTTCGATTATGGGGAAATATTTAGCGGCACGCTTTAAAACCAATATGCTATTCGAATGCCAAAAGGTGTTGACTAACAACTCCCGGTCGAGTCTCTCCAAAACATAGTGTTTGTCAAGAGGTACCACTTCGGCTGCAAAGGAAATGGATTGTGGTTGTGAAGGAATGATTTGTGCGTTTGTCTGTGTTGGCGATGCATGATTGACTGTTGTACACTGTAAGAAAATGCCAATAACCAAGAGGGCGAAAATTAATCTGAAATTCATCATAGATTGTGTGTTCTGTTATTTTGAAAGGAGTTCTGGAAGGTGCTGATTTAACCAAGGTGCTTTGATTAAAATCAAAGCATGGGTTCCACCCGAAACGGAAATATAATTTTTGAGATTGAATACTGGAATCAAAGCGTCAAGTGAACCGTGGATATGGATCACGTCTGGGTCTGCTTCTTCCCTTTCCCACTGAAAAAAATGATGCAAAGCCCAATCCAAATAATATTTATCCCGTACAGAAAGATAATATTTGTAAAGTTTCATTCTCTTGCGTAATGCTGGACCAAAAACAAAACCGATAAAATCCTCTGTTTTATCAACCCATTGTGTAGGGAAATATTTATACGCCTTCGACTTACGTCCCAACAAAATATGAATCGGAAATTCTTTATAAGACTTCACACTCGAGATAATGACTACTTTTTTACAGGATATGATTCTACTCATTTCCTGAACGATAATTCCCCCAAAGGAAACGCCAATCAGCACAGGTTTGTTGTGTGTGATTTTTTTGCAAAGACGACTGGCGTATGACTGTAAACTTTCATTTTGCTGTGGGTCAATCCAATCCAAAAGATGAATCACATAGGGCTTTGGAAGGCTGATGTGTTCAAAAATTTTAGAATTTGCTGCCATTCCAGGCATACAATACACATGGATTTTTTCGTTCATGACACTACAAAACTACAGTCTTTTTTATTTTGCGTAAATTTGCAGAAAATTAGACTATATGGAAATTACAGACAATTCCTTTTTGCGTCAATTTGAAACCAAAACAGGCGATGGATTGGCAAAGATTGAGTATGCTCAGCAGGAGAGAAAGATTTTTCTAACTAAGCTGATCCTACCTCAAAATCACGATGATGCATCTTTTAAGGAGGAATTTATCAAAGAAGTGCTTTCCATAATCGAAGACCGCAACGTCAGTATGATGCCGACCAGCCCTGAAATCGTCAGCTTTATCAGAAAAAACAAGAGGTATCGCAGTATGCTTCCTGTTGGTGTTCGAATCTAAACCAAAATACTTTTCGCTAGTCTCACCATTCCCTTCTGGTCAATCTCAGATAGGACTGCATTTCGCGTCTGATTTTGAAGGGCTGGATCCCACGGCATTCTGACTTTGACATAATTTTCTGTAAAACCTTGGATGTATCCTTCCTTGTTCTCCGCTTCAAAAAGTATGGTTTTTGTTTTTTGAAGTTGGCTCTCGTAAAAAGCATGGCGCTTTTTGGCAGACAAGCCGCGCAACATCTTGGATCGCTTGTTTTTTGTCGTCTTTGGAACCTGATTTTTCATCTCAGCAGCCGGTGTATTGGGTCGTTCGGAATAGGAAAAAACGTGAAGGTAAGATACTGACAAGTCAACTAAGAACGCATAGGTATCTAAAAAGTGTTGATCTGTTTCACCAGGAAAACCAACAATAACATCCACCCCAATGCAGGCGTCAGGCATCAAGCGTTTAATTTGATTCACCCGATCGACATACAATTCGCGCTGATAACGCCGACGCATTTGCCCCAAAATCTCGTTATTCCCACTTTGCAATGGGATGTGAAAGTGGGGGACAAATCGCTTTGAATGCGCAACAAACTCGATTAACTCTTCTGTCAATAGGTTAGGCTCGATAGAGGAAATTCGAAAACGCTCGATTCCTTCTATATCATCAAGAGCTTGGACCAATTCAAAAAAAGTGTGCTCGTGCTTTTTATTACCAAACTCTCCTTTACCATAATCTCCAATATTGACCCCTGTCAATACAATTTCCTTGATTCCCTGATCGACAATCTCTTCTGCCTGGCGAATCACATTGTCTAGGGTGTCACTGCGTGAAATCCCACGAGCTTGTGGGATTGTGCAATAGGTACATTTATAATCGCAACCGTCTTGCACCTTTAAAAAGGCGCGTGTACGCTCCCCAATCGCATAACTCCCAACATAGGTATCTGTTTCTTCAATGGCGCAGGCGTGTACTTGTGTTTGTTCGGGTCTAGACAAATCACTTAAATACGAGATGATGTCAAACTTTTCTTTTGCACCCAGTACCAAATCAACACAGTCCTCTTTGGCAAGCTCTTCTGGCTGGAGTTGCGCATAACAACCAACCGCAATCAAAAAAGCATCCGGATTGCGCTGGCGTGTCTGACGAGCAAGTGCAGTAAATTTTTTATCTGCATTCTCGGTAACTGAGCAGGTATTAATGACATATATATCTGCCTTCATCTCAAAAGGAACGCGCTCATAGCCCGCCGCGACAAACTTACGTGCCAAAGTAGAGGTCTCTGAAAAATTGAGTTTACAACCCAATGTTTGAAAAGCAACAGTCGCAGATGTCAAAACTTATGATGAATTGGTTTATTTTTATCGTGCAAATATACTATCCTTGAAAAGGAACAAAAAATATCTTTTGATTTTGATTGGATGCATTTCCATCCTCATCAGTTTATTGGCTGGTTGTTCTCCAGTTGTGAAGGTGGATTCCCATAAGGTATTTCGCCTCAATATCCATGAAAACATTAATACCCTAGACCCTGCCTACTCCCGGGATTTGCGAAGTATTTGGGCGATGAATCAAATTTTCAACGGCCTTGTAAGACTCGATTATCAACTCAAAATACAACCCGATATCGCAACACACTGGGAGATATCTAAAGATGCCAAAACCTATGTCTTTTACTTACGTGATGACGCCTATTTTCATGAGTCCGAAATCTTTGGGGAACAGCAAACAAGAAACGTAACTGCCAGTGACTTTGTGTACAGCTTTGATCGGATTCGAGACAAAACCATCGCATCACCGGGTCTGTGGACGCTTGAACATGTAAAAAGCTACGAAGCGATAGACGACCATACGCTAAAAATCGAGTTGAAAAACCCGTTTAGTCCATTTTTGGGAATCCTTAGCATGAAATACCTCAGCGTACTCCCAAAAGAACTCGCAGGTGATCCCAAAAACACCATCGGTGTTCAGCCCATCGGTACAGGGCCCTTTTATGTAAAGGCATGGATGCAAAACCTCAAAATGGTACTGCGAAAACATCCCTTGTATTTCGAAACAGATCAGAATGGAAATCGCCTACCACACCTTGAATCAGTGGCCATCACTTTTGTGCCTGATAAGCAAAGTGAATTTTTATTGTTTATCCAAGGGAAACTGGATATGATCAACTCCCTCGATGCGTCTTATAAAGATGAACTCCTTGACAAAAAAGGGCAACTGCAAACAAAATACGTCGATAAAGTCAAACTTCTTCGCTCACCCTACCTCAACACGGAGTATATCGGCATTTATTTGGACGCTGAAGTCCCAGAAATTCAATCCCTTGCCCTTCGCAAAGCCCTCAATTATGGTCTTGATCGCAAGGAGATGATTCGATTTTTAAAAAACAATATCGGACGTCCCGCAAACAAAGGCTTTATTCCCGATGGGCTCAATGATAATCTCGACGTGAAGGGATATGCCTATGAGCCCGAAAAAGCAAAAGAATTGGTCGAGCAGTTTCGAAATGAGACTGGTATCCAGACGCCCACACTGACCTTGGCTACCGACGCCAACTACGTTGATCTGTGTACATACCTTCAAAATGTTTACCAACAAATCGGGATTGCCATCAATCTCGAAGTGATGCCACCAGCAGCTTTGCGGGAAGCCAAGTCAAATGGGAAATTGGAGTTGTTTCGCGCGAGTTGGGTTGCCGATTACCCAGACCCTGAAAACTATCTTCTCCCCTATCAATCGGATAATTTTTCACCCAATGGTCCAAACTATACCCACTTTAACAGCAATGTTTTTGACCAAGGATACAAAGCGGTGGCTGAGGAGTTAGATACGGATCATCGCAATGCGTTGATTTCACGTTTAGACCAACAACTCGTCGATCAAGCGCCGTTTATCCTATTGTATTATGATGAGGTTCTTCGGTTTGTCCACCCAAATGTAGAAGGGATGATCCCCAATGCAGTGAATATGCTTGACTTTCGAAATGTAAAAAAAGTAAACCTGAATTAATTTCGGAAACTGGCGGTTTTTTGAAAAATCGCTTCTAAGCGGTCACGATCGATGGACGTAAAATCAACACCTCTGCGTATTTTCATCGCTTTTGCGGTTTCGATGACTTTATCCAATCGATTTTCCGTAAACCCCTGTGCCCCTCCTCTTGAAAAACTGGGGATAAACTGACGTGGAAATCCATGACCAAATAAGTTGCAACCAATCCCAACAACTGTAGCCGTATTAAAAGTGGTTTGAATTGCACATTGAGAGTGATCTCCCATCAAAAGTCCACAAAACTGCAAGTCAGTTTTAGCGAAATTGGCACTTGCATAATCCCAAAACCGCACAAGTCCATAATCATTTTTCAGATTGGAAGCATCCGTTCCTGCGCCGATATTGCACCACTCCCCGATTACCGCATTGCCCAAAAAACCATCATGCCCTTTGTTGCTATTTCCAAAAAAGACCACATTGTTGATTTCGCCACCGACTTTAACACTTGGACCAATGGAGCAGTTTGCATAGACCTTTGTACCCATTTTAATCACACTGTTTTTTCCCACATATAAAGGTCCTCTCAATAAAGATCCTTCCATAATGATGGCACCTTCGTCAATAAAAATAGGGCCATCAGTTGTGTTTAAGGTAACCCCTTCCATATTGCCTTTTGACGCAATAAAAATCGAGCCATCGCCAATGGTCAAATTGGTGTCTGAAACAACATTTGAAGTCCGATTTTTTGACAACAATGGAATATCACACGAAAGAGCATGCGCATTGCACAAGAAAATGTCCCATGAATGTTTGATATGGGTAAACGCTGATTGATCGATTGAAATGCTTTGATAAGAAGCAAGAGCTGGGTCATTTGATGCGAGTTCGCCATGATATGCCAAAACCAAATCATCACAAACCAATTTTTGATTGGGTGTCAATGCCTGGACTGCATCTACAAAACTTGTTGTTGGAATCAATGCAGCAAGCACACAACGATCAGGGGTTGATTCTTCGGAGTCATACGAATCATCGACTGTCTCAACACTAACCGAATCTGCTTGCAAATGTTTCCATCGATCTCGAAATGTGAGAGCTCCCATAAACACATCGGCTACAGGTCGCAAATAGACAAACGGGAGCAAGTGCTCTCTGTCTTTTCCATCAAACAATCGGATATGCATGGGTAGTCGTAAGGTCTAAAAATAAAAAAACCTCTCGAATGAGAGGTTCAATTCGTGAAAAGTTTACTTTTTAAACTTTGCGTATTTGTTTTTAAACTTGTCAATTCGCCCAGCGGTATCAACCAATTTGGACTTACCTGTGTAGTACGGATGTGACGTTCTAGAAATCTCTAGCTTAATCAAAGGATATTCAACGCCATCGACGTCGATCGACTCTTTTGAGTTGGCAGTTGACTTGGTGATAAAAACATCGTCATTAGACATATCTTTGAAAGCTACCAATCTGTAATTTTCGGGATGAATACCTGATTTCATGCTTTGATTATATTTTAAATGAGTGCAAATTTAATGGTTTTTCCTAATTTTACCATAAAATCAAACAAAATATCATGCAAACAAACACCCCTACCATCCGATCCTTTGCCTATAAATATGGCATTATCATCTCAATTATCACCATTGCTTTTAGCTTGATGATTCATTTTATGGACTTGACATACTCGGGTTCTAGCGTTCCTCAGATTGTCAATTATGTCGTTTCTGCGGCCTGTATTATCATCGCCATTGTCAGCTTTCGATCTGCTAATGGAGGATTATTAAGTGTAAGACAAGCTATAAAACTCGGTACCGCAACAGCCCTCGTTTCTGGGATTTTTACTGTGGTTTACCTTCTTTTATTTACCAATGTCATTGAGCCAGATTTTGTTGAAAAACTCGGGACTGAAGTGACTGCAAAGCAAATAGCAGAAAAAAATCCCCAGCTCACCTCTGAACAAATCCAACAAGCAGTTGATATGCAAGCTCAGTTTTTTTGGGTAAGCTATCCGTTTATTTTAATATTTAGTTGTCTATACGGTCTGGTTATCGGTTGGATAACGGGATTGTTCACCAAGAGAAGTTAAGCTTAAATCGCAAGTGGGCAAACCAACTCATACCGATGTTTCTGTTGTAATTCCCTTTTTGGATGAAGAGGAATCGCTCCCAGAACTTTACCAACAACTCACAGACGTATTGGCGTCCACAAAATGGTCATATGAGTTGATTTTTGTCGATGACGGAAGTCAAGACGAGGGTTGGGAATTTGTGCACGCTATCTCAAAAAAAGATGCGAGTGTTCGCGCAGTAAAATTCACACGGAACTTTGGAAAGTCTCAAGCCCTTCATGTGGGTTTTGAGCTTGCCAAGGGAGATGTTGTCTTTACCATGGATGCAGATTTGCAAGACAGTCCGAATGAACTACCAGCACTCTACAAGATGTTAACCAAAGAAGATCTCGATGTGGTTTCGGGTTGGAAAAAAGTGAGGCATGACCCGCTTTTTGGCAAAACCATTCCATCAAAATTTTTCAATTGGACTGCTCGTCAATTTTCGGGTATTCGACTACATGATTTCAATTGTGGATTAAAGGCCTATAAGAAGGAAGTGGTAAAAGCGATACAAGTACACGGCGAGATGCATCGCTATATTCCTTTATTGGCCAAGCATGCTGGATATCGTGCCATTGGTGAACATATTGTACAACACAGTGCTCGAAAACATGGAAAAACCAAGTTTGGTCCCGATCGCTTTGTAAAAGGTTTTTTAGACCTTATTACGCTGTTATTTATTCAGCGGTTTGGCAAGCGACCCATGCATTTTTTCGGTCTGATTGGCTCTTTGATGCTCGTCACAGGTTTTGGCTTTGCTTTGTATTTAGGGATTGACAAACTCTATTTGGAAACCGAAGGACGCCTGATTACCGAAAGACCTGAATTTTATCTGGCGTTGACGACCATGATTTTGGGGAGTCAGTTTTTTCTAGCTGGGTTTTTAGCAGAGCTTTTTATGCGAAGTCGAAACAAATCCCCAAATTATCGGATTCGCGAAACACTGTAAAGCGATAAATAACGAAAGGATTGCCTAAATTTGCCGCTTGTAATCGAATTTGATGAATCACAATTTTATGGATCAAGTTGTCAAATGGCAACTGGATCCTTTCGACAAGGAAACTCAAGAGAACGTCACTGCCCTTCTCCACAATCCAAAAGCGCTCGAGGATGCCTTTTATACGGATCTCTCCTTTGGAACTGGGGGGATGCGAGGAATCATGGGCGTTGGCACAAACCGAGTGAATCGCTATACATTTGGACGAAATACCCAAGGCCTTTGCAATTATATCAAAAAGAGTTTTCCAGATAAAAGAGCCAAAGTGATTATTGGCTACGATTGCAGGCACCAGAGTGACACGCTAGCGCAAACCGTTGCTGATATTTTCTCAGCCAACGATATCGACGTATATCTCTTTTCTGCACTTCGACCCACGCCAGAAGTATCCTTTGCCGTTCGGGAATTGGGTGCACAATGTGGTGTGGTACTCACTGCCTCACACAATCCGCCAGAGTACAATGGATACAAGGTGTATTGGGAAGACGGAGGTCAGATTGTCCCTCCACATGACAATGCCATTATTGATGAAATCAATACTGTTGATTTTTCTGATATTCAATTTACCCCTAACCCTAAAAATATAACCCGACTAGACAAAAACATCGATGAGGCGTTTCAAAATGCATGTGTCGCCAACGGACGTTTAGGGGACGGAGATCGCTCGCAACTCAAAGTTGTGTTTACCTCCCTCCACGGCACCTCCATTACAGCCATCCCTTCAGTTTTGCAAAAAGCTGGCTATACGCAAGTCCATATTGTTGATGAACAAGCTGAACCAGATGGGGATTTTCCAACGGTTGAATCCCCCAACCCAGAGGAGCCAGCCGCACTCGCGATGGCACTCCAAAAAGCTGAAGAAATCCAAGCCGATATTGTGATTGGTACAGACCCTGACGCAGACCGATTGGGAATTGCTGTTCGAAATCACAGGGGTGAAATGGAACTACTCAATGGCAATCAAGCAATGATTGTGATGACGCAGTTTATCCTCGATCGGGTTCAGCGAGAGAAAAATCAGGATTACTTTATTGGGTCAACGGTCGTTTCGACCCCGATGATGGAAGTAATGGCTTCGCATTACAATGTCGATTGTAAAATTGGCCTCACAGGGTTTAAATGGATTGCCAAAATGATTGAGGATTATCCAGATGAAAAATTTCTAGGTGGTGGCGAGGAGAGTTTTGGATTTATGGTTGGTGACTTTGTTCGGGATAAAGATGCCGTGACTGCAGCTTTATTGGCCTGCGAAGTTGCATCTACTGCCATGTCAAATGGGGAAAGCTTTTTCGAACAGCTGCTTAAAGCTTATGAGGCATTTGGTTTGTATCAGGAAAAGCTAGTGTCATTTGTCAAAAAAGGAAAGGAAGGTGTTTTGGAAATTCAACAAATGATGGAGAACCTTCGTAAATCCCCGCCAGAGCAAATCGGAGGAGAACGAATCATAACCATTGAGGATTTTAAGGTTGGGCAGAAGTATAACTGTATTGATGGTAATAAAGAAACAATCAGCCTCCCCAAATCAGATGTCCTTATATTTACAACAGAAGATGGTGCCAAGGTCGCAGTGCGGCCAAGCGGAACAGAACCGAAGATCAAGTTTTATTTTAGCGTGAACAGCGCGCTTACAAAACAATCTGAATACGATGATATCCGTTTTGATTTGATTGCAAAAATCAATCGGATGTGCGAAGATTTAGGATTAACAGCATGACATATTTTTGGAAAATTTTTCGATTTGCAAAGCCGTATTCCAAGTACATGGCTCTGAATATTTTTTTCAATGTGTTATACGCCTTTTTCAATGCCTTTTCGTTTTTGGTATTGATGCCCATGTTGGAAGTCTTATTTGGAGAAAACCGAGCAGTCTATTCCAAGCCGTCATTCTCTAGTGCTTTGGATTTTAAAACCTATGTGTCTGACAGGATGAGCTTTGAAGTCACACGCTATGCTGGTGAAGACCCACAACGTGCTTTACTCTTGGTCATTTCATTGATTTTAGTGACTTTTTTACTGAAAAATCTTTTTAACTACATCGCACTTTTCTTTATTACATTTTTACGAAATGGCATTCTAAAAGACATCCGCATTGCCCTTTACAATACCATTACCAAGATGTCCATGGCGCATTTTACAGAAAAGCGAAAAGGCGATTTGATGTCACGTGTTTCAAACGATGTCACAGAAATTCAATACAGTTTTTTATCCATTATCGAATTGCTTATTCGTGAACCTCTTACAATAACATTTGCCTTAATCATGATGCTTGGTATTAGTGCCAAGCTGACATTCTTTGTTCTCCTTTTTGTACCATTTGCTGGAATTCTCATTTCTCGGATTGGAAAAACACTACAACCCAAGTCGAATAAGGTTCAAATTGAAGTCGGCGAAGTACTCGCTAAGATTGAGGAAACAATCAGTGGGCTAAACATTATCAAGGCTTTTCGGGCAGAGGGGGCATTTCAAGCAAAATTTAAAAACACAAATCAGCGCTTGTTTAAGTTGTCCAATAGTCTAATCAATCGCATGAATTTATCAAGCCCGTTAAGCGAGTTTTTGGGAATCGGTGTTTTTGCGGTTTTACTGTGGTATGGCGGTAGCTTAGTACTTGTTGAAAAACAACTTAATGCAGCAGCATTTCTTACCTTTTTATTGTTAGCTTATGGAGTGTTGACCCCTGCAAAAGGGATCAGTAAGGCCCTGTATAGCATCAAAAAAGGAAATGCTGCAGCCGCTCGCATCCTCGAAGTGCTCGAAACGCCCAATCCGATTGTCGACCCTGTAAACCCTGAGAAAAAGACAACATTCAGCAAAGAGATTTCTTTCAACAAGGTTTCCTTTGCTTATGAAGATGAGCTTGTGATTGACAAACTCAACTTGACCATTCCCAAAGGGTCTTCCGTTGCGCTCGTTGGCCCATCGGGTGGCGGTAAATCAACCATTGCAAATCTAGTTCCTCGTTTTTATGATGTGAGTGAAGGTAGCATATCCATAGATGGAACTGACATTCGTCAGTTTACCAAAGATAACCTTCGCTCTCTAATGGGGATCGTGACGCAAGATTCCATTTTGTTCAACGATACGGTTGCTAATAATCTGAGAATTGCGAAGCCTGATGCAACCGAAAAGGAGCTCAAAAATGCTACAGAAATTGCCAATGCACTCTCATTCATTGAGGCACTTCCCAAAGAATTTGAAACTGTGATAGGAGACCAAGGGAATAAACTTTCAGGTGGACAAAAACAGAGACTATCTATCGCACGAGCTGTACTTAAAAATCCAGAAATTCTGATTTTAGACGAAGCGACTTCTGCCTTAGACACAGAGTCTGAACGATTGGTACAAGATGCGCTTATCCAAATGATGAAAAGCAGAACTTCACTTGTTATAGCACACCGTTTGTCAACCATACAAAATGTGGACTTGATCGTTGTTTTACAAAACGGAAAGATTACCGAAAAGGGAACACACAATGAACTGATTGCAAGAAATGGGACTTATAAAAAGCTCATCGAACTTCAATCTTTTCAATAATCCAATCTATGAAGGACATCAACAAGCCAGTTCGGCTTCATAAAAACCTTGCAGTAGCTGTTATAAACTGTCTGGACTCCATTTTTAATCAAGGTCTTCAAGCAGACAAAGTCATTGCGAAAATGCTAAAATCTGACAAGCGATGGGGAAAACGTGACCGTGGGTTTATTGCAGAAAATACATACGAAATCATTCGATGGAAGCGATTGTATGGAGAATTGGCTGGAGTAAAAGAACCATTTAGCAATACAAGTCTTTGGCGACTCCTTTCTGTGAGGTTGGTATTGCAGGGCATTCCACTACCTGCTTGGGACGAAGTTCGTGGCACGCCTGCGCGAAGAATCAAAGGGAAGTACGACGGCCTCCAACAACATCGTGCTATCGTGTGCTCGATTACGGATTGGTTAGACAAACTTGGCGTTGCAAACTTTGGAGAAACCCAATGGAAACGAGAACTCGATGCACTTAATACTCAAGCCAGCGTGGTTTTACGCGTCAATCGTTTGCAAACCAACCCAAAAATGCTCCAAAATGAATTGGTAGCTGAGGGGATTCAAACAGTTTTACATCGAACATATCCAGATGCGCTCATCCTGCAAGAACGAGCCAATGTATTTGAAACAGATGCTTTCAAAAGGGGCTTATTTGAAGTTCAAGACGCCTCCTCACAACTGGTAGCTAGCTTTACGGAAGTGAGTCCTGGAATGCAAGTTATAGACGCCTGTGCAGGTGCAGGAGGGAAAAGTTTACACCTTGCTGCTTTGATGGAAAATAAAGGTCAACTCACTGCCCTCGATATTTATCCCCATAAACTCCACGAACTCAAACGCCGAGCAAAGCGAGCCGGAGTACACAATATCACAACTCGACATATCCAATCCACCAAAGTAATTAAAAAGCTGCATGGCCGTGCAGACCGTGTGTTGATCGACGCGCCATGTACTGGGCTGGGTGTTTTGCGTCGCAATCCCGATGCAAAATGGAAAATTGATGCCGATTTTTTGGAACGTGTCAAGCAAACACAAAAACACATTATTCATTCCTATGCCACAATGGTCAAACCAGGTGGAAAACTGGTTTATGCCACCTGTTCGATTTTAAAAGAGGAAAACCAAAATCAGGTTGAGGGATTTCTACAATCGGAAATTGGCAAACAATTTACCCTTGAAAAAGAACAGGTTGTCAACCCCGCTAAAAGCGGTTTTGACGGATTTTATATGGCGAGAATGATTCGATCGTGATTGTTGATAACTAAGTGGAAACCCTTAGTACTTTCCCACCACGATCCTTAGTCAACAAGCAATCATTTAATTATTTTTGTAGCTCAATCATGTGTTTATGATTTGTTTTTTTGGGAACACAGCCCAACGCATATTTGCCTTAGAGACACAAAACGCAATCGATGCAGAGACCATATCAAAACTCAGCTGGCTATTTGGAGACCAACCCTACCTAGACACGACCAAAATTGATGGTGTTTTTGTTGGACCGCGCGTAAGTATGGTTACGCCTTGGAGCACTAATGCTGTTGAAATTACACAAAATATGGGAGTCAAAGGGATGATTCGCATTGAACAGTTTACGCCTTTGCAGACTGGTGAAACCATTGATCCCATGGTTTCGGAGCGATTTGAAAACCTGGATCAAAATCTATTTACCGTTGAAATTCACCCCGAACCCATTCGTGAAATCGATGATATTTCAGCTTACAATTTGGCTGAAGGGCTATCGCTAAATCCCGATGAGGTCAGTTATCTCGAACAACTGGCTGAGCAACTGGGTCGTCCACTCACCGATTCGGAGGTGTTTGGTTTTTCACAAGTCAATTCAGAGCACTGTCGACACAAAATTTTTAATGGTGCATTTCACATTGACGGGGTCGAACAAAAAGACTCGTTATTTTCCCTAATCAAAAACACATCAAAAAAACATCCTGAAAACTTGGTGTCGGCATATAAAGACAATGTTGCATTTATCAAAGGGCCTACCATTGAGCAGTTTGCTCCTCAAGATGCAGATCGAGCGAGTGCTTATCAAAAAAAACAAATCCCGTCTATCATTTCTATCAAAGCAGAAACACATAATTTCCCCACTACGGTCGAACCCTTTAGTGGTGCGGCTACGGGTTCGGGCGGAGAGATCAGAGACCGTATGGCTGGCGGTACAGGATCGATCCCTTTGGCGGGAACTGCAGTTTATATGACATCCTATCCACGCATCAAATCTGATCGCCCTTGGGAGCAAAACCCTGCACGTGATTGGCTATATCAAACCCCACTCGACATATTGATTCGGGCATCGAATGGAGCAAGTGATTTTGGAAACAAATTTGGACAACCCCTTATTACGGGTTCTCTATTGACTTATGAGCATGAAGAAAACGGGCAAACTGTTGGCTTTGATAAAGTGATCATGCTCGCTGGGGGCGTTGGCTATGCACATGCTGATCACAGTGCGAAAAGAACGCCAAAAAAAGGGGATCGCATTGTAATTCTTGGCGGTGATAATTACCGTATCGGAATGGGGGGTGCTGCCGTATCCTCAGCAGATACTGGGACTTTCTCCTCAGGAATTGAGCTCAATGCTGTCCAGCGATCCAATCCAGAAATGCAAAAACGGGTATCCAATGTCATTCGAGCCCTGACGGAGTCTGAGAATAATACCATAATCTCCATTCACGACCACGGTGCAGGTGGGCACCTCAACTGCCTTTCAGAATTGGTTGAAGACACAGGTGGCACAATCGATTTAGATGCCTTACCTGTAGGGGATAAAACATTATCTGCAAAAGAAATTATTGGCAATGAGTCCCAAGAACGGATGGGGCTGATAGTTAGTGAAAAGGACCTCCCCCGACTTCGAAAAATTGCAGAACGGGAGCGTGCTCCTCTTTTCGATGTTGGGGTTATCACAGAAGACAATCATTTTGTTGTTGAATCACAAAAGACCAGCGCCAAACCCATTGACTTGTCGATTGATGATTTTTTTGGCAAAACCCCTAAGACCATTTTAGTCGATCAAAATCAAAAAAATCGATTCCCTGCTGTTCCTTTTGATATACAAGACATTTATCAAGATGTTGAGAATCTACTGCAATTGGAGAGTGTGGCCTGTAAAGATTGGCTTACCAACAAGGTTGACCGTTGTGTGGGTGGTCGTGTTGCCCAGCAGCAAACGGTTGGATCCCTTCAATTGCCTCTGGCCAATTGTGGGGTGGTTGCCCTTGACTATCTAGGAGAAAAAGGAATTGCAACTTCGATAGGACATGCGCCAGCAGTAGCACTCATCGATGCGGCTGCAGGAAGTCGAATATCCATTGCAGAGGCCTTGACAAACCTTGTTTGGGCTCCATTGGAAAATGGACTTGCGGCAGTGAGTTTGTCTGCCAACTGGATGTGGCCTTGTAACAATTCTGGTGAAAATACACGCTTATACAAAGCGGTTGAGGCCTGTGCAGACTTTGCCATTTCTTTGGGCATCAACATCCCAACAGGAAAAGATTCCTTGTCCATGAAACAAAAGTATGGCAACAAAGAAGTACTCGCTCCAGGAACAGTAATTATATCGGCGTCTGCAGCTTGTAGCAATGTTAAAGGAGTCGTTCGGCCGATGGCACGACCGAATCAGGGAAAGCTCTACTATATTTCGATGAGTGATCCCAACTATCCACTTGGTGGATCTGCCTATGCTCAATTGAAAAATTGTGTAGGAAGCCAAGCTCCTGATGTTAGTGACGCTGCGCAATTTAAAACCAGTTTTAACGCTTTACAAGACCAAATCAGGACGGAAGAAATTGTTGCTGGTCATGATGTTGGTTCTGGAGGACTCATTACCACTTTACTCGAAATGTGTTTTGCTGAAAACAAAGTTGGTATGCAAATTGATTTGTCTGCCTTTGATGATCGGATTTTATACGCCGAAAACCCCGCTGTGGTGATTCAAACCAGTGCGGAAAGTGCAAAATATCTGTACGATAAAGGTGTGTCTATCGTTGAAATCGGGGAAGTAAATGAATCAGATGTACTTAAAATACATTGCGCAAACGAATCATTCGAATTCCATGTTCCAACCTATCGAAAACACTGGATGACCACTTCATTTCTGATGGATAAAAACCAAACAGCCCCAAGCAAAGCAAAGGAACGATTTGATAATATTGATAAAACGTCATTACGCTTTACATTCCCGACTTCATTCAGTGGAAAACTTCCCCTTGTGGACGAAGGGAAACGAATTAAAGCAGCTGTGATTCGAGAAAAAGGGAGTAACTCTGAGCGTGAAATGGCCTATATGATGGATCTCGCAGGATTTGAGGTTAAAGATATACATATGACCGACTTGATGACTGGTCGTGAGGATCTTACGGATGTCCAACTCATCGTTGCAGTCGGCGGATTTTCAAACTCTGATGTGCTTGGTTCGGCAAAAGGATGGGCAGGTACCTTTACTTACAACGGCTTAGCTAAAAAAGCGATTACCAATTTTTTTCATCGCCCCGATACTCTTTCCCTTGGCGTGTGTAATGGCTGTCAGCTTTTTATCGAACTGGGGCTTTTACACCCAACCCATGATCAAAAACCTAAAATGCGTCATAACCGCTCTGGAAAGTTTGAATGTGTGTTTAGCACCATAGATATTCAACCCAACAATACCGTTTTGTTTCGGGGCTTGAGTGGCTCCAAGCTCGGGATTTGGTCCGCACATGGAGAAGGACGATTTGAACTCCCAAAAGACCAAGCTGATTATAAAATTGTCGGCAACTACTCCTATGATCAGTATCCCGCAAACCCCAATGGTTCAGATTACGGTACCGCCATACTGAGCAGTGATGATGGACGTCATGTCGTGATGATGCCACATTTAGAACGGTCAATCTTTCCATGGAACTGGGCTCATTATCCAGCAGACCGAAAAACAGATGCTGTTTCTCCTTGGATTCAGGCTTTTGAGGATGCTTACAAGTGGTTTCATACTAGCAACTAGCTAGGCAATTATTTTTTCTTTTCGAGAAATAAATGCATATTTGTTACTACACATTGAACCAAAAATCAAATTGAACGCACCGACTCGCTTATTTGACATCCTCGAAAATCAAGTAAAGACCTTACCTGTAAAACGTGCTTTGAATACCAAGTACAATGGGAAATGGGTCTCTACCTCTTCTGAGGAGTTTTTAGAGCAATCAAACCAAATCAGCCGTGGTTTACTCCAGCTTGGTTTGAGCAAAGGAGACAAAGTCGCGATCATATCTTCCAATAACAGAACAGAATGGTGTGTCGTTGACATCGGGGTTCTTCAAATCGGGGGCATTGATGTTCCGATTTATCCGACCATCACCGCAGAAGATTATGGGTATATCATCAATCACTCTGAGTCGAAATACTGTTTTGTTTCGGATCAAGAGGTCTTCGATAAAATCAAATCGATTCGAAAAGACTGCCCAAACCTAAAGGAAGTCTATAGCTTTGATGAGATCAAGGGATGTAAGCATTGGACTGAGGTTCTCGATCTAGGAAAAGACGCCGCTCATCAAACAAAAGTAATCGCGATTAAAGAATCTGTACTCCCCCAAGACTTGGCAACCATCATCTATACGTCTGGTACTACGGGAACGCCTAAAGGCGTGATGTTGAGTCATAACAACATTGTCTCCAATGTCTTTGCTGCACAGAAACGCTTACCACTCGAATATGGAAAAGCAGTCGCATTGAGCTTCTTGCCGCTATGTCATATTTATGAAAGAATGTTGATGTACCTCTATCAAATTACTTCAACAGAAGTACATTTTGCCGAGTCACTGGAAACCATTGGAGAAAATCTCAATGAGGTCAACCCAGATGTGATGACTGCTGTTCCTCGATTACTGGAAAAATTATATGACAAAATCTATGGCAAAGGGCAAACGCTAACAGGCATCAAAAAGAAATTATTCAACTGGGCTGTTGATGTGGGACTCGCTTATGAGCCTTACAAAAAAAATGGATTGGTTTACAGTCTTAAACTCTCAATCGCTCGTGCGTTGATATTCAAAAAATGGAAAGCTGCACTGGGCGGAAATCTCAAGTTGATTGCCTCTGGGAGTGCTGCCTTGCAACCGCGCTTAGCTCGGGTGTTTACAGCCGCTGGGCTGACGGTTGTTGAGGGATATGGACTAACGGAAACCTCGCCTGTGATCTCGGTCAACGATATGAGAGACGGGAAATTTCGCATTGGTAGCGTTGGGAAAGTGGTCGAGCATGTACAGGTTAAAATCGCGGAAGACGGCGAGATTCTTTGTAAAGGACCCAATGTAATGATGGGGTATTACAAAAATCAAGAGCTCACAGATGAAGTCATTAAAAACGGTTATTTCCATACAGGTGATATTGGGCATGTGGACGAAGATGGGTTTTTGAAAATCACAGATCGCAAAAAAGAGATGTTTAAAACCTCAGGGGGAAAGTATGTAGCACCCCAAGTGATTGAAAACGTGATTAAACAATCAACCCTGATTGATCAAGTAATGGTAGTAGGGGAAAACCAAAAATTTCCATCGGCACTTATTCAACTCAACTTTGAGGCTGTAAATGAGTGGATGGGCAATGATGAAAATCCAAAAACTGCCAAGCAACTTGTCCAAGACCAAAAGGTCATTGATCAAATCAAAATCGATATCGAAAGTGCAAATGCTGATTTTGCACAATGGGAAAAAGTAAAGAAATTTAAGCTTACGGACGATGTTTGGAGCATTGATTCGGGACACCTCACCCCCACGATGAAGCTCAAAAGAAAAATCATCGCTGAAAAATATAACACCCTTATCGAAGAGATTTACAGCTAATCTCTTTTTTTTGTTATTTATTATGCATGCATAATAAATTTTTATTACATTTGGCTTTATGCGAACAAAAACAATCGATCATTTTTTACGTGCGACTTGGCAAGCCGTATCCAAAATGTACAATGAAGAGGCTTCTCGATATGGAGCTACGATGGCAACTGGATTGGCTCTTTTGAGCATTGATGCGGAAGAAGGCGTTCCCTCTACGTCGCTGGGCCCAAGGATGGGAATGGAATCTACAAGTTTGTCACGTACCTTAAAGACAATGGAGAATCAGGGCTTAATCCGAAGAGAGCCAAACCCTGAAGACGGCAGAGGCGTTTTGATTCGTCTTACCAAAGAGGGGCTTGAAAAGCGTTCTCTCTCGCGTGAAGTTGTCATGCAATTCAATCAGGCAATTGAAGCCGATGTAAGTCCAGAAGAACTGGAATCATTCTATAAAGTCATCGCGTTGATCCTACAAAAAGTACAAGAAAAATCAATTTTTATTCCCCAAAAACAAGTATCATGAGTACAAGAAGAATATCAAAAGTGGCAATCATTGGGTCTGGAATCATGGGTTCTGGAATTGCTTGTCATTTTGCAAATATTGGTGTGGAAGTTTTACTTCTCGATATCGCACCAAACGAATTATCTGAAAAAGAAAACGCAAAGGGGCTCAAACTCTCCGACCCTGCTGTGCGTAATCGTATCGTTGATGGGAATCTCTTACAAGCGATCAAATCCAATCCAGCGCCACTTTATCATATGGATTTTAAAAAACGAATCCATACAGGAAATTTATCTGATGATATTGCACAAATCGCTGATGTGGACTGGGTCATCGAAGTTGTTGTGGAACGACTTGAGATCAAACAAACTGTTTTTAAGCAAATTGAAGCCCATAGAACGCCAGGCACATTGATCACCTCAAATACATCAGGCATCCCGATTTCGAAAATGAACGAGGGACGATCAGATGATTTTCAAAAGCATTTTGCTGTTACCCACTTTTTTAATCCCCCTCGGTACTTAAAACTTTTTGAGGTCATACCAGGCCCAAATTGCTTGCCAGAAGTCAGTTCTTTTTTGATGGATTATGGCAGCACTTTTCTCGGTAAACGTTCGGTTCTTGCCAAAGATACGCCAGCATTTATTGGAAATCGAATTGGTATTTTTTGCATCCAAAGTCTCTTTCATCAGGTTAAAGACATGGGGCTGACCGTAGAGGAAATCGACAAGCTTACTGGACCTGTTATTGGAAGACCAAAATCGGCTACTTTTCGCACGGTTGATGTGGTGGGTCTAGACACCTTGGTACATGTGGCGACTGGGTTGTATGAAAACTGTAAAGATGACGAGCGAAGAGATGTATTCCAACTTCCTGACTTCATCTCTACCATGATGGAAAAGCAATGGCTCGGCTCCAAAAGCGGTCAAGGGTTTTATAAGAAAGTTAAAACTCAAAAGGGAAAATCTGAGATTTTAACTTTGGATCTCGAAACGCTAGAATACCGAACAAAAAAACGAGCGCAGTTTGACACCCTTGAGAAAACCAAAGCGATTGATAATCTGATCGAGCGCTATCCCATTTTGATTTCGGGAGCAGATAAAGCGGCTGCATTTTATCGAAAAAACTTTGGGGAGCTTTTTGCGTACATCCAACATCGAATTCCTGAAATCTCTGACGAAATCTATAGAATAGATGACGCCATGAAAGCTGGATTTGGATGGACACATGGTCCTTTTGAACTCTGGGATGCGATTGGATTGGAAACAGGAATTGAACTTATCAAAGAGGCAGGGCATAAACCTGCGGAATGGGTGATTGCCATGGCGAAAGGGTCGCACCAACGTTTTTATGGATTAGAAGACGGGCAGCAGTTCTTTTATGACATTCCAAACAAAAACATGAATGTCATTTCCGGTCAAAGCAGCTTCATTATTCTCGATCACCTGAGAGCAACGAAAACCGTTTGGCAAAACCCAGAGTGTTCATTAATTGACCTTGGAGACGGGGTGCTGAATGTGGAGTTTCACTCCAAAATGAATACAATCGGTGGTGGCGTTCTGCAGGGAATTAATAAAGGCGTTGACTTGGCTGAAAAGGACTTTCAAGCGCTGGTTGTTGGGAATCAGGGAGCTAATTTCTCTGCTGGAGCCAATATTGGTATGATTTTTATGTTGGCAGTCGAGCAAGAATATGACGAGCTCAACATGGCAATCAAATATTTTCAGGACACGATGATGCGTATGCGATATTCGTCCATACCCACCGTTGCAGCACCGCACACCCTTACCCTTGGGGGAGCTTGTGAACTCAGCTTACATGCAGACAAGGTGGTGGCCGCAGCAGAAACTTATATCGGCTTGGTCGAGTTTGGTGTTGGTGTAATCCCAGGTGGTGGTGGATCTAAAGAGATGACGCTACGGGCATCCGATACGTTTCGTAAAAATGATGTAGAGCTCAATATACTCCAAGAATATTTTTTGACAATCGGAATGGCAAAAGTAGCCAAGTCAGCTTACGAAGCCTTCGATTTGGGAATTTTACAAAAAGATAAGGATGTCGTTGTTGTCAATACCGATAAACAAATCGCTGTTGCTAAAAAACAAGCTGTTTTAATGGCAGAGTCTGGCTATACCAAACCTATAAAGCGAAACGACGTAAAAGTTTTGGGCAAACAAGCCCTTGGGATGTTTTTAGTTGGTACCGACTCTATGGAAGCGGCTCACTACATTTCGGAGCATGATAAGAAAATCGCAAACAAATTGGCCTATGTTATGGCTGGTGGTGATCTATCACAGCCGTCCTATGTATCGGAACAATACCTTCTGGATATTGAAAGAGAAGCATTCTTATCGCTTTGTACCGAACGAAAAACACTAGAGCGCATTCAACATATGCTAAAAACTGGTAAACCTTTAAGAAATTAACGCATGAAAACAACCTACATCGTACGAGCACACCGCACAGCGGTAGGAAAAGCACCAAGAGGTCTTTTCCGGTTTAAACGTCCTGACGAACTCGCCGCAGAAACCATCGAGCATATGATGAGTACCTTACCCGATTTTGATGTCACCACAATTGATGATGTTCTGATTGGGAATGCCATGCCAGAGGCAGAACAGGGTCTGAATATGGCACGGCTCATCTCACTGATGGGTCTCAAAACCAATGACGTTCCTGGAGTAACCGTAAATCGCTATTGCGCATCAGGAATCGAAACAATCGCTTTGGGAGCTGCAAAAATACAATCAGGAATGGCAGACTGCGTGATTGCGGGTGGCGTTGAGAGCATGAGCTATATCCCGATGGGTGGGTTTAAACCTGCCCCCGACTACAAAGCCGCCAAGCAAGGAAATGAAGACTACTATTGGGGAATGGGGCTCACTGCTGAAGCAGTTGCCAACCAGTATAACATCTCCAGAGAAGATCAAGACGCCTTTGCGTATGCATCACACCAAAAAGCCCTGAAAGCACAAAAAAATGGTGCGTTTGATAATCAAATTGTACCGATTACCATCGAGGAAATATATATCGATGACAATGGAAAAAAAGCAACGCGCACCTATACCGTTGATCGGGACGAAGGTCCACGCGCAAACACAAGTATCGAAGCACTTGCAAAGTTACGTCCAGTCTTTGCCAATAATGGATCCGTAACAGCGGGGAACTCCTCGCAAACAAGCGATGGTGCTGCTGTGTTATTGATGATGACTGAAGAGATGGTCAAGAAGCTCAAACTCACCCCAATTGCTCGGCTTGTGAGTTATGCAACTGCTGGCGTTCCACCCAAAATCATGGGGATAGGTCCCGTAGCAGCGATCCCAAAAGCACTGGATCAAGCGGGTTTAAAACTCAAAGATATCGAGCAAATCGAACTCAATGAGGCCTTCGCTGCTCAATCCTTAGCTGTGATCCGTGAGCTCGACATCAACCCAGAGCTCGTCAATGTCAATGGGGGAGCAATTGCGCTTGGACACCCGCTGGGTTGTACAGGTACTAAACTCTCTGTGCAGTTATTTGACGAAATGAAAAAGAGAAAACAAAAATATGGCATGGTGACCATGTGTGTCGGTACTGGACAAGGTGCTGCTGGTATTTATGAATTGATATAGAATTATGGAAACAAAAGAAATTGTACGTACGCGTGGAGGTGCTTTTTTATTGCAAGAAACGCAGGCAGAAAACGTCTTCACACCTGAAGATTTTAGCGAAGAACAACAGATGATGCGAGATGCCGTAAAGGAGTTTATCGATCGGGAAGTCTGGCCCAACAAACATCGTTTTGAACAAAAAGACTACGACTTCACATTTGAGCTAATGCGCAAAGCTGGAGAACTTGGCTTTTTGGGTGTTGGTGTTCCTGAAGCCTACGGAGGTCTTGAAATGGGGTTTGTCTCAACCATGCTGGTCTGTGATTACTTCTCAGGGGCGACAGGGTCACTTTCCACCGCCTACGGTGCCCATACGGGGATTGGCATCATGCCCATCGTTTTGTACGGAACCGAAGAGCAAAAGCAAAAATATGTCCCGAAGCTTGCTTCGGGGGAAGAGATTGGGTGTTATTGTCTTACAGAACCAGGGGCAGGATCGGACGCCAATAGCGGAAAAACCAAAGCTGTACTATCTGAAGACGGTACCCATTATAAAATCAGTGGGCAAAAAATATGGATATCAAATGCTGGATATGCCAGCGTAATGATTGTGTTTGCACGAATTGAAGATGATAAAAACATTACCGGATTTATCGTTCCCAATGACCCAGAAAACGGAATTAGCATGGGTGAAGAGGAACATAAATTGGGGATTCACGCCTCTTCAACAAGACAGGTCTTTTTTAGTGAAACCAAGGTGCCCGTTGAAAATATGCTTTCTGAGCGTGGTAATGGTTTTAAAATTGCGATGAACGCACTGAATGTGGGTCGCATCAAACTTGCTGTTGCTTGTATTGATGCCCAGCGACGTGCTGTGAGTGAAAGCGTTCGTTATGCCAATGAGAGAATCCAGTTCAAAACGCCGATTAGTCAGTTTGGGGCAATCAAACAAAAAATCGCCAATATGGCTACAAATTGTTATGTGGGCGAGTCGGGTTGTTACCGAGCGGCCAAAGACATCGAGGATCGTATAGCCATCCGATACGAATCAGAAATAAGTCATCAAGAAGCAGAACTGAAGGGAGTAGAAGAGTATGTAATTGAATGCTCCATTTTAAAAGTGGCTGTGTCGGAACATACGCAAGACTGTACTGACGAAGGCGTTCAGATTTTTGGAGGTATGGGTTATTCTGCGGATATGCCCATGGAGTCAGCGTGGCGAGATGCTCGGATTTCTCGAATCTATGAGGGGACAAATGAAATCAATCGGATGCTCACTGTTGGAATGCTGATCAAAAAAGCCATGAAAGGTCACCTTGACCTGATTGGCCCTGCAACCGCTGTCGGGGAGGAGCTTTTGGGAATCCCTTTATTTGATGTTCCAGATTTCACAACACCCTTGAGTGAGGAAAAATCAATCCTTAAAAATCTGAAAAAGGTGTTTTTGATGATCGCAGGTGCTGGTGTCCAAAAGTACGGTACCGACCTCGAGAAACACCAACAGCTTTTATTGGCTGTCTCTGATATATTGATTGAAATCTACATGGTGGAATCGGCCATACTCCGAACGGAAAAGAATATCAGTCGATACGGATTGGATACACAAGATATGCAGTTGGCCATGACAAAACTCTATCTTTTTCAAGCCGTTGAGAAAATACAATCCAAAGGGAAAGAAGCCATCATTTCATCTGCTGAAGGAGATGAGCAAAAAATGCTTCTCATGGGTCTAAAGCGATTTACAAAATACGTCAATCATCCAAATGTGATTAGCTTACGCGAACAAATCGCCGATAAAATTATTGCTGAAAACCGGTATTGTTTTTAAACCTGAACATCCTTAAGAAACCATTTTCATTATCTTAGCATCATAACCACCCCCAAATAGATAATATGGAGCATCTTATCATTGAATGGCTTAATAAATTAAAACTTATCGTTGAAGCCACTGGTGGACTTCTAGTCGGTATTGGTTTCATTCTTTCAATTCGTGTTTATCTTCTAGGTTTATTTCGAAATAAAAATAATTTCACAAAGGTCAGATTGACCCTAGCTCGATACCTCGTGCTAGCACTTGAGTTTCAGTTGGGTGCTGACATATTAGGTACGGCAGTTTCACCCAATTGGGATACGATTGGAAAACTTGCTGCCATAGCTGTCATTAGAACTCTATTGAACTATTTTTTGTCAAAAGAAATCGCCAAAGAGGAATTAACACTAATACCCAACAAAGATTGATTTTAATATCGTTCAATTTTATATAATAGCATACTTTGATGATTTCATTTCTAAAAAACACATTTGACATTTTCTTTAGAAGCAACCCCTTTCAAAATGGGGCTGCCCTCGCCTACTATGCTGTGTTTTCGCTTTTACCCATGATTATCATCATCACCGTTGTTCTGGGGTACTTTTTTGGGGAAAAAGAAGTTTCAGACGAAATCTATGCACAATTCAACGATACCCTAGGGGCAGAAGCCTCCAAACAGATTCAAGAAATTGTAAGTCATCGCAAGGTTCATCAAAACAGTGCCTTGGCGACCAGCGTTGGATTTTTGATTCTGGGATTGTCTTCCTCCGCTATGCTTCGTCAACTTCACAACTTTTTTAACCGGATATGGAGAATTAAAGTCAAACGAAAGCGAGAGGTTCAGAATTATCTGATCAAGCAATTTATATCTTTTACCCTACTTATCGGTCTTGTCTTTTTTGTACTCGTCAGCACAAGTGTCAGCAGTTATTTATTGGAATACAGCGATCGTTTGAGCAGCAACTACTCCTTTACCTATGGGTATGAATTGGTCGTTTCATTTCTTGTATTGGGCACCATTTTCACCTTGATGTTTAGCATCTTGAGTGACGCCATCGTACACTGGAAGCCAGCCGTTTTAGGTGGTGTATTTACAGCATTCCTGTTTTCGATTGGAAAAACCATCATTGGATATGTGCTGACCACCATGCACATCGATAGTATTTTCGGTTCGGCGAGTGTGTTGGCAATTCTGATGCTTTGGGTGTATTACACCTCGCAAATTATCTTTTTTGGAGCTGCTTTTATCCATGAAATCAGCGAGAAAATGGGTTACCAAATCCGACCCAACAAACTCGGGGTAAAAGTGGATGTGGTGGAAGTAGAGTAGAGTTTTTATTTTTTTGTAACTTGAGTAAAAATCCCAAATTATGCCTAAATCATTATACCTAGTTATCATTGCCACTTTTCTATTCACAACCTCTCATGCACAAAAAAATAAAGGAACCCTCAATGTACAGTTGGGTTTTAGTTTACCTGATGGAGACTTTGCAAGTAAAAACATTGACAGGGAAGAGGCTGGTTTTGCATTAAGTGGAGTAAATTTTGATGTCTCATATTCTCGATTAATTGAAGAAAAAGAATTTGGCTATTCTTTTACATTACGAGCACAAACAAATCCAATTGATGTAAAAACTATTGCGGAAATTTTTAGTGACGCTTTTCCATTAAATGACATCACAGTAGAAAGTGAGGAATTTGAAATTGGAAGTTTACTTATCGGAGGTTTTTATTCAATGGATTTAAATGAAAAAACCTTTTTAAATCTACAGTTAAAGATGGGGTTTTCTAATTCGAAATCTCCATCCTTAGATGTGCTCATAGAGGATTATGAAAATTATTTTTGGTCAAAACAAGAAAGTGCTGATGCGACATCCTTCGCATATCTCGTTGGGGCTAGATTAAATTATAGTTTAAACCCAAAACTCTATCTTCTTTCAACTATTGATTATTTTGTGACAAAGCCAGAGTTTTCAAATGTAGAGATTACTAGTAGCGATGGATCTTTGAGTAAAGTAACATTTGAACAACCCATAACCGCTTTTAACATAGGGTTTGGAGTAGGTCTTAAACTTTAGATTTTATGAATGGAATAAAATTTAAACCCATCTTGGTATGCATTAGTATTTTATACTTGCAGGCATGTGATAGTGGAAAATACCATATAAATAATACGCTTATTGAGGAACCTATACAAATTAACATACTGAGCCAACAATTTACCCTTTTTGAGGATGATAGATATCAATTTACTGCAGAAATTGAGTTCCATAATCCAAACGATATAGGAGTTGAAGGTTATGTTCGTTTAACTATGCGCAATACAAACTTAATTGAAAATGTTAGTACTTTGTATACATTCAAACCAGACAATCAGTCTTGTTTTTTGATTAATTCAAATTCAACTTGTGTGTATAATTATGAATTGCAATCTGTTATTGACAGAAATTTATCTCAAGAGTTTGGCTTAGAATTGATCTCAGCCGACTATGATATTACGAATTACATTTTAAATTAAATCAATGAATCTTACCCCCCTCCCCGATGAGAACAACAAAATTCAATTTCCAAAACCCAAATATTTTTAGTTGCGTGGTATGCGTGTTTTTGAGTTTCCTACCCATGGTAAGTGCACAAAGTAACAACGTGCCTGAGCAGCTTGCAAATAAAAAATGGTACGTAAATTATTTGGTAATAAATGGTGCAGCTTACAACAAACCACAAACAAGTCAAGAACAAACTTTGTTTTCTTCTGTTAGTTCGCCATGGTTTTCTGAACGTGTGACCATTGATGGGCAAACCATTGAAAGACCCGATCTTTCACTCTCTAATTTTGCACTCATGGAGTTAAATCTAAGGCAATCTACATCATCCAATTTTTTTTCACTGAGTACTCGGTTGTATTTTGAAAACGATTGTTTTTTCCGACTTCTTGACAATGACTCTGGCTCTGTCATCACAAGTGATACGTTTACTTTTTCATCTCATGCAGAATTCAGTTATCCCGAAGATAATTGCATCATCAACGCTGATTTTAGGGCGTTTCAGCAAGCACATATTGCTTTTTTCGATAATTATATTCAGCAACCATTTGGGTATCAAATTGAAAACGATGATACAACAGGTGAAAAATTGATTTTTACAAATTCAAATGACGATAGCATCGAATTCAATAGAGTTAGTCCATCTCATGAATTTGATCCTCCAGAAATCCTATTAAAATCATGGACAATAGATCGTCTTATTGTTCATGATACTGTTTATCGTTTACCAGAAGTTCAACATGAACATTACGACTTTGAGGGTACGTTTTATGATGATCCCCTCTTTGCTGGTGGCTTATATCTAGAACACTGCTACTCCACTTCATTTAGTGCTTTATTTGAAAAAGAAAGTGATGCGTTTCACATAATTGACGTAGGTGGAACATTGGGTTCCGTCTGCCCTAGGGATAGTGTCCCTTTTGACAACCTGCTGTCAGCGTTTTTTAACTTTACGAACAACAACCCATATCGCTTTACGTTACAATACTCTGACCCCTCATCAGAAAATATTCCATTAGGAGTAGTGATTACAAACAGTGATAATGATAGTCTTTTTATGGTCGATGAAACGCTAAGACATAAACCTTTCGAGTCGCCAATCCTTTTATCATTTCCCAATCCAGTTCAAAACCAACTGTTTATAAAGATTACCAATGGCGAAATCCATCAAGTGGTCATCTATGATTTATATGGAAGAAAAGTTCTTGAAAGTAGTGAAAGGAAAATCGATGTGCTAGGTTTAACCAAGGGATTATACTTAGTGAAAATTAGCTCAACACACGGGGTTGTTACCAAAAAAATGATCAAGTCTTAAAAAGGGTTATTCCAAAAACCCTTTTTCACGCATCCAGTCGTCATTGTAGATTTTGGTGACATAGCGACTTCCTGAATCGTGTAGCAATACCACCACGACATCGTCAGGACCAAAGTGGGCTTTGAGTTGCAACATCCCCTTTATCGCAGCACCACAAGAGTTTCCTGCAAAAATTCCTTCTTCCCTTGCAAGCATTCGTGTATATATTGCAGCGTCTTTATCAGTGACCTTTTCAAAGGCATCAATCAGGTCAAAGTCAACATTTTCTGGAAGAATATCTTCCCCGATTCCCTCAGTTACGTAAGGGTAAATTTCTTTTTCATCAAAAACGCCCGTTTCATGGTATTTTTTAAATACCGAACCATAGGTGTCGATCCCCCAAACCTTAATCGCTGGGTTTTTCTCCTTGAGGTATTTGGATACGCCAGATATTGTTCCGCCAGTGCCTACCCCAACGACAAAATGGGTGATTTTACCATCGGTTTGTTCCCATATTTCAGGACCCGTCTGCTCATAGTGAGCAACCGCATTGGAAGGGTTATCATATTGGTTGACATACCAAGCATTGGGTGTTTCCTCTGCGATACGCTTCGAAGTTGAATAATAAGAACGAGGGTCATCGGCTGGTACATCGGTTGGACAAACAACCACCTCAGCACCTACAGCACGAAGCACGTCAAATTTGGTTGGGGACTGCTTGTCATTCGATACGCAAATCAATTTATACCCCTTGACAATGGCAGCAAGTGCTAAGCCCATTCCTGTGTTTCCTGAAGTTCCCTCAACGATCGTTCCGCCAGGCTTGAGTCGTCCATCTGCCTCGGCATCCTCGACCATTTTGAGTGCCATTCGGTCTTTAACAGAATTTCCCGGGTTAAAGTATTCCACTTTAGCCAAGACAGTGGCATCAATTTCTTTTGTAATCGAATTCAATTTGATCAACGGGGTGTTCCCAATGGTTTCGAGAATATTATTGGCGTATTTCATATTGCAAATGTACTGTATCGCGCAGATATATATTGCCTACATATCGTTGAAATTTGTTGGATTTACACCCTCCGCAACGCGCGAATTGGAGTGACTTTCGAAATGATAAATGACGGGATCAATAGCATCAATACACAAATCACAAAGGTTCCGATGTTAATCGCTACAATCATGTACAGATCAAAAGCAATTGGTACGGTCGTCACATAATAAGAAGTCGGATCAAGTGAAATCCACTCCGTTTGGCGTTGGAGAGCAAGAAGTCCAAGCCCCAACACATTACCCCAAAACAATCCAATTCCAATAAGGTAGGCAGCGTTGTACAAAAACACTTTTTGTGTTGCCCATTGTTTCATCCCCAATACCCCGAGCAAACCGATCATTTGGGTTCGTTCGAGGATCAAAACCAATAAAGCGGTAATCATATTGATCCCGCCCACAATGATCATAATCACAATAATCAAGGCGATATTGGTATCAAAAAGGGAAATCCAATTAAAAATTTCGGGGTAGCGTTCTTTGACATGCTGCACATCATATGGAGCTGGCACCTGGTCATAGACCTGTTCTGAAAACAAGTCTATATCATCAAAATTTTCCAGAGTGATTTCAAAAGCCCCTACATGATCGGAAGGCCATTGATATATTTTTTGAACGTGTCGCAAGTCTGCAAAGGCAATTCGCTGATCGAAATCGGGAAAGCCAGAATCATAGAGACCCGAAACGACAAAACTCCTACGGATTGGGAGGCGATCCTCAAACAAAAAATAAGATGATACCCGGTCTCCCGTTTTTACCCCCAAGGTTCTGGCAATATGCTTGGATAGTAAAATCTCTCTACTGATTGAAGATCCGATCTCTGGTAAGCGACCATCTGTAATATATTCCTCAAAAGCATTCCATTGGTATGAACTATCAATGCCTTTCAACAGTCCCCCCGCAAAATTCTTATCGGTTTTAAACACGGTTGATGCATACGCTACTGGATTGACAAAAGCGACACGATCCTTTTCAGCTGCTGAGCGAATGATTTGGGTGTCGATGCTCTCCAAAGTGGTATTTGTTGAATTATTCTCATAGGTAGATACCCGAACATGACCTTCAAAAGAACTGATTTTATCCTTGATTTTATTTTGAAATCCAATACCTGTACCAATGGCGATATGCATCGCGATCAAGCCAATGGAAATGGCGATGATTCCGATTTTAATAATTGGTGCCGAAACACTATTTTTATAGGACTTCGAACCGATAATACGTTTGGCAATGAATAGACTAATCTTCAACCTGTGATAGCTTTACTCAAAAATACCGCTTTTTTTGTCTTTGTGGTTTGTAGCATGCCCCTTTTTGCGCAAGTCCAACCTGGCGCATACCAAACGCAGGAGTATCTCCCCCTTTTGGTCGATATGAAGGTCGCAGTCGTTGGGAATCAGAGTAGTCAGGTTCTAACGAATGACAAGAGTATTCATTTGGTAGATCATTTACGAAGTCAGGGGGTCAATATTAAAAAAGTGTTTGCGCCTGAGCATGGGTTTCGAGGAAAAGAAGATGCAGGTGCATCCATTTCAGATGAAATCGACGCCAAAACTAGAATTCCAGTTGTTTCTTTACACGGAAAATACCGCAAACCCACCGCTGAACAGCTTGCAGATATCGATATTCTGGTGTTTGATATCCAAGATGTTGGTGTGCGATTCTTTACTTATCTATCTACCCTTCACCTGGTCATGGAAGCATGTGCAGATGCGAAGGTTCCTGTAATTGTATTAGATCGACCCAATCCGAATGCGCATTATGTGGATGGTCCCATGATGGAGGAAGACAACCAAAGCTTTTTAGGGAAAGTTCCCATTCCACTCGTATATGGCATGACAATTGGCGAATATGCTGTGATGTTGGTGGGCGAACAGTGGCTAGATACCAAAAACAAGCTATCGTTAAAGGTAATCCCCATAGCGAATTACACGCATCAAACTCACTATGAGTTACCTGTCCGACCCTCTCCAAACCTACCCAATGCGCAGTCGGTGATGCTGTATCCGAGTTTGGGCTTGTTTGAAGGAACTCCTGTCAATGCAGGTCGTGGAACCTCTCATCCCTTTCAGCAATTTGGTGCTTCATTTTTAGATGCAACTCAATTTACACATCGCTACATCCCCACGCCCAAGTCGGGTGCTTCGAATCCAAAGGAAAAAGAAAAAGAATGTTATGGACTTGACTTGAGAAATCATCCAAAGTTGGATCGAGTCAATATCGATTGGATGATACAAGCATATAGAAACAGCCATGAGCCCGAACAATTTTTCTTGGATCCAGGGTTTAGGCGTCATGCTGGTACAACGTCCCTACAATTACAAATTGAAAAAGGCATGAGTGCCTCTGAAATTAGGGACAGTTGGCAGTCAGATATTCGAGACTTTTTAAAAATCAGAGATCAATATCTCATCTACCCGTAGTGGGCTTTCTGTAGGGCTGAAATGGCTGCTTCAAAAGACTTTGTATCGAACTATTTTCTTTTTCATCTGGGAATACATCAACGCCATAAATGATTTTCTCTGGGGCGAGATACATATAAGTCCCCAGCAATCGATCCCATATGGAAAAGATATTTCCATAGTTTGAGTCGGTGTATGGAAGTACATAATGATGGTGTGTTTTATGCATATTTGGAGAAACGATAAAATAACTCAAAAGCATATCCAATCGTTGCGGCAACTTGATATTTGCATGATTAAATTGGCTCAACAAAACCGATAGGGACTGGTAAAGCATCACGACACCAATGGGTAGTCCGATTAGAAAAACACCTAGGGTTGTAAATACAAAACGAACAACACTCTCCAAAGGATGATGGCGGTTGGCTGTTGTGGTATCCACATGATGATCAGAATGATGGACAAGGTGTACCATCCAAAGGGGCTTTACCTTGTGTTCTGTCCAATGTGCGAGATAT